>DATLGD010000218.1:0-33644 GCA_035540755.1 Mycobacteriales bacterium
GTCAGGAGCACTCGCGGCACACGAGCCGGCCGTCCTTCTCGGACGCGAGCTGGCTGCGGTGGTGGACCAGGAAGCAGCTGCTGCAGGTGAACTCGTCGCTCTGCTTCGGCAGGACGCGCACCGTCAGCTCCTCCCCCGACAGGTCGGCGCCGGGCAGCTCGAGGGCCTCGTTGAGGTCGGCCTCGTCGACGTCGACCGTGCCGGCCTGCGCCTCCGCGCGACGGGCCTTGAGCTCCTCGAGGCTGTCCTCACCGAGCTCGTCCGCCTCGTTGCGGCGGGGCTGGTCGTAGTCGGTGGCCATCCTGTCGGCCTTCCTCTCCTGGGTCACGGGGCTGCGTCGTCCGCGGGTCGTGCGGTGCCCGGCGCGTGGACAACGCCCGGGGCGACGAGAATGTGCCCGGAGGGTCGGCTCCGGCGCGCCAGAGAGTAGCCGTCGTGCGGCGGCTGGCACGGGCCGCTCGAGGTGTCCCCCGCCACATGCCCGGTATGCCCCGGTGGCCGCCTCCGGGCCCGGGCCGGCACCGCGGCTCAGCGCCCGGCCGGCTCCCACCCGTAGCTGCCGCCGAGCAGGGCCGAGAGCTCCTCGACGAGCGCCTCGCGGCTGCACGGCCGCTGGTGGCCGGCGCCCTCCAGCCAGCCGTCGAGCCACCAGTCGCCGGCGGCCTGCACCATGCCGACGATGCCGTGCGCCCACGCCTGCGCCCGCAGTGCCGGCACGCCTGTCTCGGCGGTGATGCCCTCGGCGAGCAGCGCGGCCAGCCGGCGGGTGAACGACCGCACCTGGCTCTGCGCGGGGGCGGCCTCGTCGGAGTGCACGAGGAACCGGTAGACCTGGGGTGCGCTCTCGATGGCGGCCAGGTAGGCGTTGATCGTCCGCTCGACCCGGTCGCGCCGCGAGCGCCCCGCGGCGAGGGCCGTGCGCAGCTCGCCGAGCAGCTGCTCGGTGTACCGGTCGGCCAGCGCCGCGTACAGCCCGCCCTTGTCGCCGAAGTGGCGGTAGAGCACCGGCTTGGTGATGCCGGCCTCGGCCGCGATGGCGGCCATCGAGGCCGCCGGCCCGTCGCGCTGCACGATGCGGTCGGCGGCGTCCAGCAGCTCCTGGCGCCGCACCGCCCGCGCGTGGGGCGCGACGGGCGGGGAGCTCACGGGATCTGGTGACCGGAGATGGCCCGGCTGATGATGAGCCGCTGGATCTCGCTGGTGCCCTCGAAGATCGTGTAGATCTTGGCGTCGCGGTGCCAGCGCTCGACCGGGTACTCGCGGGTGTAGCCGTTGCCGCCGAGGATCTGGATCGCCTTCTCGGTAACCTCGACCGCCGTCTCGCCGGCGTACAGCTTGCACATGGAGCCCTCGCCGGCGGTGAACGGGATGTTGTTCTTGCCCATCCACGCCGCCCGCCAGACCAGCAGCCGCGAGGCGTCGAGCTTGGTCTTCATGTCGGCGAGCATGAACGCCACGCCCTGGTTCTGGATGATCGGCCGGCCGAACTGCTCACGCGTCTTGGCGTACTCGAGGGCGTACTCGTAGGCGGCGCGGGTGATGCCGACGGCCTGCGCGCCGACGGCCGGACGGGACGCCTCGAAGGTGGCCATCGCGGCCTGGCCGCCCTTGACCCGGCTGCGGTCGAGCGTCTCGCCGCGGGACAGCGCCTCCGCCCGCTCCCGGGCGCGGGCGAGCCGCTCGTCGAGCTTGTTCTTGCCGCCGAGCAGCGCCGAGCCGGGCAGGCGCAGGTCGTCGAGGATGACCTCGCTGGTGTGGCTGGCGCGGATGCCGTGCTTCTGAAACTTCTGCCCCTGCGACAGGCCCTTGCCCTTGAAGTCGGGACCGACGACGAACGACGCCTGGCCGCGGGCCTTGAGCGAGGGGTCGACCGCGGCGACGACGACGTGCACGTCGGCGATGCCGCCGTTGGTGATCCAGGTCTTGACGCCGTTGAGGACCCACTCGTCCTTGGCCTCGTCGTAGACCGCCGTCGTCTTCATGCTGCTGACGTCGGAGCCGGCGTTGGGCTCGGACACGGCGAGGGCCGCGAGCTTGACGTCGGTCTCGCTGCCGAAGCACTGCGGGACCCACTCGCCGATCTGGTCCATCGTGCCGTTGGACAGGATGCCGGCCACGCCCAGCGTGGTGCCGACGATCGACAGGCCGATGCCGGCGTCGCCCCAGAAGAGCTCCTCCATCGTGATCGGCAGGCTGATGCCGGACTCGTCGGCCCAGGCGTTGGCGAAGAAGTCCAGCGAGTAGATGCCCGCCTTGGCCGCCTCCTGGACGACCGGCCAGGGCGTCTCCTCGCGCTCGTCCCACTCGGACGCGGCCGGCCGGATGACGTTCTCGGCGAACTCGTGCAGCCACTTCTGCAGCGTGGTCTGGTCCTCGTTGAGCTCGAGGGTGAAAGCGGTCATGCGAGGGACTCCCGGGGCGTCGGTCGAGCCGAGCGGCGCGGCGCGGGCGGCGCGCGGCGGTGGTGTTACCGAGGGTAACAGTGGCGAGCGGCGGGCGGAGTGTCAAGGCCGGCGGGCTCGGCGCTTGACGCCTGTTACCGCCGGTAACATGCTGAGCCATGACCGACGCCCGCCACGTCCCGGATGCTCCCGCGGTGCAGCACGACTCCCTGCCGGTGCACGGCAACCTCGTCCGGTACGCCTGGGCCGGGGCCCGGACGGCGCCCGACGGCACGCCTCGCCCGGTCGTCGTGCTGATCCACGGCATCGCCTCGCGGGCGGCTCAGTGGGAGGCGGTGATGGGCCGGCTCGCAGAGTCCGCGCACGTGATCGCACCCGACCTGCTCGGCCACGGCGAGTCGGCCAAGCCCCGGGGCGACTACTCCCTCGGTGGGCACGCCTGCGGCATCCGGGACCTGCTCGCCGCCCTCGGGCACGACCGGATCAGCCTCGTGGGGCACAGCCTGGGCGGCGGCATCGCCATGCAGTTCGCCTACCAGTTCCCCGAGCGGGTCGAGCGCCTCGCGCTGGTCAGCTCGGGCGGGCTGGGCCGGGAGGTCTCCTTCCTCCTGCGCGCCGCCACGCTGCCGGGCTCCGAGCTCGTGCTCCCCCTGCTCACCTCGACGCCCGTGCGCCGCGCCGGGGCCTCGGCGCAGCGCCTGCTCGGCCGCACCGGGGTGGTCCTCCCGCCGGGGCTGCAGGAGTGCCTGGTCGGGTTCGCCTCGCTGGCCGACCCGGGCACCCGCGAGGCCTTCGTGCACACCTGCCGGGCCGTGCTCGACCACCGCGGGCAGCGGATCGACGCCCGCGACCGGCTGTACCTGGCGGCCGACATGCCGCTGTTCGTGGTGTGGGGGCGCAAGGACGCGATCATCCCGTGGGAGCACGCGCAGGCGCTCGCCGAGCACGTGCCGGGCACCACGCTGGAGGTCTTCGAGCGGTCGGGGCACTTCCCGCACCTCACCGAGCCCGAGCGGCTCGCCCGCGTGCTCGCGCGGTGGCTGGCGGACACGCCGGTCGCCCACCTCGACCCGGCCGACCTCAGTGAGCGGCTGCGCCGGCCCGGCGCCCCGCCGCAGGAGGACGCGCTCGTCGACGACGCGCGCTGAGGCCGGGTCAGCCGGCGCCGACGGCCTCCCGGGCCTCGTCGAGCGTCAGGCCCCCGGTGCGGCAGGGGGCGCCGGGCTCGCCGCCCTGGTCGCCGCCGGCGTACTCGCGCACGAAGGCCTCGATGCCGGGGTCCGCCGCCGACCCGGCCTGCAGCTGGACGCCCCAGGCGGTGACCACGACCGGCGCGGGCAGGCCGTCGAAGGGCGAGACGAGCACGTACTCCTCGTCGAGGGCGCGCAGGGCCGCCAGCTGCTCCACCTCGTCGGCCGGCAGGTCGGGACGGTGCGTGATCCACACCCCGCCGTGCTCCAGGGAGTGCACGGCGGTCTCCGGCGGCACCGGCTCGTCGTAGACGTCGCAGGCCAGCCAGCGGGCGTTGTGCGGGCCGCCCACCGGAGGCACCTCCGGGTACGCGACGGTGCCCTCGACGTGCTCGTTCGACAGGCCGTCGAACCGGGTCACCGGCAGCTCCGCCCCGGGTGCAGCCTCAGCCTCCGTCGTCTCCGGGGCCGTCGCCGGGGCCGGTGCCGTGGCCGGTCCGCCGGCGTCCTCCTCGGCGGGAACGCCCGCCGAGCAGCCCGTGAGCACGGCCGCGGCAGCGGCACCCAGCAGGAGCCGCCTCACGCCGTCACCTGCTCGCCCTTGCCGACGACGACCACGCCGCTGTCGGTGACGGTGAACCCGCGGGCACGGTCGCGCGCGGGGTCTGTGCCGAGCTCGGCGCCGGGCCAGACGACGACGTTCTTGTCGAGGATGGCGCGCCGCACGACCGCTCCCCGCCCGACGTCGACGTTGTGCATGAGCACGCTCTCCTCCACCTCGCTGCCGCTGTGCACGCGCACACCCGGCGACAGCACCGAGCGCCGCACCCGCCCGCCGGACACGATCACGCCCTGGCTGACCAGGGAGTCGACCGCGTGGCCGGTGCGACCTGCCTCCTCGAACACGAACTTCGCCGGCGGGTAGGCCGGCGAGGACGTCAGGATCGGCCACTGCCGGTTGTAGAGGTTGAACACCGGGTGCACCGAGGTCAGGTCCATGTGCGCGTCGTAGTAGCTGTCGAGCGTCCCGACGTCGCGCCAGTAGCCCCGGTCGCGGTCGGTGGCGCCGGGAACGTCGTTGTCGCGGAAGTCGTAGACCTCGGCGCCCCCCTGGCGCACCAGCATGGGGATGATGTCGCCGCCCATGTCGTGCACGGACCCCTCGTCGCCGGCGTCCATCTTGACCGCCTCGAGCAGGGCCTCGGTGCTGAAGACGTAGTTGCCCATGGACGCGTACACCGAGTCCGGGTCGTCGGGCAGGCCGGGCGGATCCGCGGGCTTCTCGAGGAACTGCTCGATCCGCCGGCCGTCGGCAGCGGTGCGGATCACGCCGAAGCCGCGGGCCTCGGCGCGCGGAACCCGCAGGCCCGCCACCGTCACCCCCGCGCCGGACGCGATGTGCTGCTCCACCATCTGGCGCGGGTCCATCCGGTACACGTGGTCGGCGCCGAACACCACGATGTGGTCGGGCTCGTCGTCGTAGACGAGGTTCAGGCTCTGGTGGATGGCGTCCGCGGAGCCGCGGAACCACTGCGGTCCGAGCCGCTGCTGCGCCGGCACGGGGGTGATGTAGTTGCCGAGCAGCGTCGACATCCGCCAGGTCGTGGTGATGTGCCGGTCGAGCGAGTGCGACTTGTACTGGGTGAGCACGACGATGCGCAGGTAGCCGGCGTTCACCAGGTTCGACAGGACGAAGTCGACCAGCCGGTAGATCCCGCCGAACGGCACGGCGGGCTTCGCGCGGTCGGCGGTCAGCGGCGCCAGCCGCTTGCCCTCACCGCCGGCGAGCACGATGCCGAGGACGCGGGGCGAGGTGCGCCGGCTGGGGTGCATCACCGGATCGTGCCACTGCTCGCCGCCCTGCGGCACGTGCCCCGGTTCGCAGTACGGTGCGCCGCATGGAGTCCCCCCTGCGGGTCGGCGTGCTCACCCGCGAGTGGCCGCCGGAGGTCTACGGCGGCGCGGGCGTGCACGTGGAGCACCTGGTCCGCTTCCTGCGCGGCACGGGCGAGGTCGACGTCGACGTGCACACCTTCGGCGGCACCGAGGCCGTCGGCGGCCCGCAGGCGACCGCGCACGCGCCGGATCCCCGTCTGGCCGGCGCGAACGCGGCCCTGCAGGTGCTGTCCACCGACCTGTCGATCGCGGCCGCCACCGGCGACTGCGACCTGGTGCACTCGCACACCTGGTACGCCGACCTCGGCGGCCACCTGTCGGCGCTGCTGCACGGGGTGCCGCACGTCGTCACGACGCACTCGCTCGAGCCGCACCGGCCGTGGAAGGCCGAGCAGCTCGGGGGCGGGTACCGGGTGTCGTCCTGGGCGGAGCGCACCGCGGTGCTCGCCGCCGACGCCGTCGTCGCGGTCAGCGCCGGCATGGCCCGCGACGTACTCGCCTCCTACCCCGAGCTCGACCCGGCCCGGGTGCACGTCGTGCACAACGGCATCGACGCCGACGTGTACTCCCCGGCGGCCTCGGCGGACGTGCTGGCTCGGCACGGCATCGAGCTGTCGGTCCCCTACGCGCTGTTCGTCGGTCGCATCACTCGGCAGAAGGGCCTGTCGCACCTGCTGCGCGCCGCGCGCGACCTGCCCGGCCAGCTCGTGCTGTGCGCCGGGGCGCCCGACACCGACGAGATCGCCGCCGAGACCCGGGCGCTGGTCGACGAGCTGACCGCCGTGCGCGACGGGGTGGTGTGGATCCGGGAGATGCTGCCGCGCCCAGACGTCGTGCAGCTGCTCTCCCACGCCACCGTGTTCGTCTGCCCGTCGGTCTACGAGCCGCTGGGCATCGTGAACCTCGAGGCGATGGCGTGCGGCACCGCCGTGGTCGCGAGCGACGTGGGCGGCATCCCCGAGGTCGTCGACGACGGGCGCACCGGCCTGCTCGCCCACCACGACGCCGACGACCCGGCGGCCTTCGAGCGCGACCTCGCGGCGCGGCTCGGGGAGCTGCTCGAAGACGTCACCCGCGCCGAGGCGATGGGCCGCGCCGGCCGCGAACGCGCCGTCGCCGAGTTCGGCTGGGACGCGATCGCGCGGCGCACGATCGAGGTGTACCGGTCGGTGCTGGACGCCGGGAGCTCCGGGTGAGCGGAGCACGGCTCGCAGGATGCGCCATGCTCCGCCGGTGACCCGAGGCACGTGGCGCGCCACCCTCCCGCTCCTGCTGCTGCTCGGTGCCGTCGCGCTCCCGGCTCCCGCCTCCGGCCAGGCGGTGCCCGGCGCCGGCGACGCCGTCGTCAGCGCGCACCGCGGCGGCGCAGCCTACGCGCCCGAGAACACCATGGCCGCCTTCGAGAACGCGGTGCGTCTGGGCGTCGACGAGCTCGAAGCGGACGTGCAGCTGACCGCCGACGGCGAGCTGGTGCTGCTCCACGACGACACCCTCGACCGCACCACCGACTGCACCGGTGCGGTCCTCGACCGCACCTGGGCGGAGGTGTCCGCCTGCGACGCCGCGCACTGGTGGTCGCCGGGGCCCTCGACGACGGTGCGCGACGTCGACGCCGACCACCCGCTGCGCGGCACCGGTGTCGGCGTGCCGCGGCTGGCCGAGCTGCTCGCGCTCGCCTCGGCACCGGGCGCCCCACGGGCCAGCATCGAGCTGAAGAACATCCCGGGCGAGGCGAACTTCGATCCGGGCGGCACCGTCGTGGCGACGGCGTTCGTCGCGGCGGTGCGCGCCAGCGGCGTGCCGAAGGAGCAGGTCCTCGTCCAGTCGTTCTTCCCGACGAGTCTCGAGGCGGTCCGCCGGCTCGACCCGGAGCTGCGGACCCAGTTCCTGACCTCGAGCGGCACCGGCCAGACCGCCGCCCAGAACCTCGCGTACACGGTCGCGCGCGACCACGACGTCATGGCGCCGAACGACACGGCGCCGGACCTGACGGCCGAGCTGGTGGCGGCGGCGCACGCGGCCGGCAAGCTGGTCGTGCCCTACACGCCGAACACCCCGACGCGCATGCAGGCGGCGCTGGACAAGGGCGTCGACGGCCTCATCACCGACCGGCCCGCCTGCCTGCTGCAGCTGCTCGGCCGGCCGGTGCCCGATGAGGTGGCGCTTGCCGACGGGGTGGCCCTCTGCGAGACCGAGCGGGAGGGCGAGGGCCCCACCGACCGCCCGGCGCCGGAGACGTGCGAGGCGATCCGGCCGCCGCGCTGGGCTCCGACGACAGGGCCGAGCGACTCCCGCGGCGACCTGCGAGTGGTGGGCCTGCAGTACAAGCAGGACGTCGAGAACGTCGTCAGCTACGACACGTTCCGCACGGCGATGCGCTGCCTGGTCGAGGACCACGTGGTCCCACGCATGGACGGCCGACCTGTGCTGGCGGTGTTCAACGAGGACATCGGGCTGATGACCGTCGCCACCGGCAGCCGCGGGCGCACCGTGCGCGAGCAGGCGGCGACCCCGCTGCGAGCCCCGGTCGGCGACGACGTGCCGCTCGGTGTCGCGGCCGCACTCGGGCAGCTGAACGTCACGTATGCCGAGCAGATCGCCGCCTACCAGCAGAGGTTCGGGCCGGTCGACCCGCGCAAGCAGGTGCTCCTGGCCGCCACCGACACCTTCGCCCGTGCCTTCAACACCACGTTCTCCGACATCGCCCGCGACTACGGCCTGTTCGTCGTGGCCGGCAACAGCCAGGCCCGGTACCGGGCGACCACCGACCCGGCAGAGGTCGCGCTGTTCGCCGACCCCGACCTGCCGGACCCGACCGAGGCCTACGTCGCCGTCGACCAGCGGGTGCCGAACGCCGCCTACGTCTGGGGCCCGGACGACGTCGACCCGACCGCGCCGCGCGGTGCGCGCAACCTCCTGCACCGCAACGAGAAGGTCCCGCTGACCCAGCTCGAGATCGACCTGCTCGCCCTCGACCCGGGCCCCTCCACCGGGCCGGAGGCGGTCGCGAACGTCACCGGCCCCGACATCGCCTCGCACCGGCTCGGCATCGCCACCAGCCTGCCGGCCTTCGTCTACGGCTACCCGTTCGGCGAGCGCCCCGAGGACTTCGCGCCGTGCGAGGACCTGGCGCAGACCTACATGTCCTGCATGGACGCCCAGGGTGTGGACGTCGTGGTCCAGGACGAGGCCAACCCCGGCCGGTGGGCGGCCTACAACCCTGGCGGATGGCAGCCGCTGGAGTGGATGAGCTCGACCTGGCGCGCGGTGGCCGACCCCACCGTCGGCTTCCGGTACAACGTCACGCCGCACATGGTGGGCAACCTGCTCGACATCCCCTTCGACGGCCAGTCGGCCATCACCGCCCGCGCCGCCGGTCTGCCGCCGGCGACCTACGTCGGCAACACCGAGCCGCTCGACCCGCGCGACCCGCCCGAGTACGGGGTCTACGCCGGCCCGAAGCCGCACTTCCTGGCGCTGGCCGACTGGGTGGTGCCCGACGCACCCCGCCCCGAGCTGGAGCAGGTGGCGGCGGCGCTCGCTCCCGGCAGCGGCGACCTCCGGGAGGACGGCTACCTGCAGACCGCGGTGGCCGCCGACCTGCTGCCGACGCAGCGCGCGGAGCCGGATACCGGACCCGCGCCGGGAGGGTCCGATCCGGTCGCCGCCCCTGTCGGGCAGCGGCTCCCGGCGACCGGCGGGGCGGCGCTCCTGCCGGCGGCTGCCGCCCTGCTGCTGTGCGCCGCCGTGCTGCGTCGCCGGGTGCGCCCGACCTGACCCGCGCGGGCGGGCTGGTCAGCCGGTGTCGCCGGCGAGCGGGTCGCGGTCGGCGTCGAGCTCGACCAGCAGGTCGTGCAGGGCGTCGAACAGCGCGGGGCCGGCGGCCACGCACAGGTCGCGGCCCTCCGGCCGGCCGCGCAGGCCTCCGACGCGGGCCCCGGCTTCCCGCGCGATCAGCGCCCCGGCGGTCCAGTCCCAGGGGCTCATGGCCTGCTCGTAGTAGCCGTCGACCCGGCCGGCAGCCACGGCGCACAGGTCGAGCGCGCCGGCGCCCATCCGGCGGATGTCGCGCACCCTCGGCAGCAGCGTCGTCAGGTGCTGCGCCTGCACGGCGCGCCGGCGGGCGTCGTAGCTGAAGCCGGTGGCCACCAGCGCCTGCGCCAGGTCGTCGGCGTCGGTGCACCGCAGCGGGCGCCCGTTCAGGGTCGCGCCGGCGCCGCGGCGCGCGGCGAACGTCTCGCCCTTGGCGGGGTCGTGCACGACCCCGACCACCACCTCCCCGTCCACCTCCACACCGATGCTGACCGCCCACTGCGGCAGGCCGTAGAGGAAGTTGACGGTGCCGTCGACCGGGTCGATCACCCACCGCACGCCGGTGGTGCCGGCGTCGTCCGCGCCCTCCTCGCCGAGCACGCCGTCACCCGGCCGGGCGGCCCGGATGCTCTCGACGAGCAGCCGCTCGCTGGCGGCGTCGGCTGCCGTGACCACGTCGGTGGGCGTGGACTTCGTCGAGGCGACCTCGACGCCCTCGCGCATCGACAGCGCGAGGTCGCCGGCCCGGCGCGCGAGGTCGACCGCGAGGGCGAGCAGCTCCGGCTCGTCGGCGGCGGCAGTGCTGGCAGGGTCCGGGGCAGGGGCGTCGTCCACCGGCCCATCCTCCCGCCCCCCGGAAATCAACAGCACCAGGGTGCTGTGGATTTCTGGGGGGCGGGTGGTGGGCGGGGCAGTGGTCCTGCTAGAACGGCGTTCGGTTTCCCGTCTGTCCGCCGCCGACGAAGGGCCCCTCGTGGACCTCAGCTTTTCCCGGGAAGAGGAAGACTTCCGCAGGGAGCTCCGCTCCTGGCTCGACGCGAACCTGCCGCCCGAGATGCGCTCCCCCGACTTCTGGGAGGGCAAGTCCGACGACGAGCAGTTCCAGATCCGGCGCGACTGGGAGGCCGGCAAGGCGGCTGCGGGCTTCGCCGGCATCCAGTGGCCGACCGAGTACGGCGGCCGCGGCGGCACGTCCGGCATGAAGGCGGTCTACGACCAGGAGATGATCCGGGCCAACGCCCCGACCACGGTCAACCCGCTCGGCCTGACCTTCCTCGCCCCGACCGTGATGATGATCGGCACGGAGCAGCAGAAGAAGGACATCATCAAGCCGCTGCTGCACAACGAGGTCATCTGGTGCCAGGGCTTCTCCGAGCCCGGAGCCGGCTCCGACCTCGCTGCGCTGTCGATGCGCGCCGAGCGCGAGGGCGACCAGTACGTGCTCAACGGCCAGAAGATCTGGACGACCAACGCCGGGCACGGCGACAAGATCTTCACCCTCGCCCGCACCGGCGCGCCGGTCGAAGGACAGAAGAAGCACGCCGGCATCTCGATGCTGCTCGTCGACATGCACCAGCCCGGGATCGAGGCCCGCCCGCTCAAGCAGATCACCGGCTCCAGCGAGTTCGGCGAGGTCTTCTACACCGACGCGGTCTGCCCCGTCGACGAGGTGCTCGGCGGCGAGGGCAACGGCTGGCAGACCGCGATGCTGCTGCTGTCGTTCGAGCGCGGCAGCTCGGCGATCGGGCAGTACACCGAGTTCCGCAAGATGTGGAACGAGGTCGCCAAGGCCGCGGGCGCCACCGAGCGGGACGGGCGGCCCGCCGCGCAGGACCCGGTCCTGCGGCAGGAGCTGGCCAGGAGCCTCATCGAGCTGGAGTGCCTGAAGTACCACTCCTGGCACATCCTCACCTCGACGTCGCAGGGCAAGGACCTCGGGTTCGAGGCGTCGATGACCAAGCTGTTCTGGGCGCAGACCTTCCGCGACCTGTCCGACGTCTACAGCGACGTCGTCGGCCCGGAGTTCCAGGTCGCCGGCAAGCCGGGCCTGTCGCGGCAGGAGCTCACGACGATGGCCCTGTGGTCCCGCTCCTGCACGATCTGGGGCGGCTCCAACGAGGTCCAGCGCACGATCATCGCCGAGCGCGTGCTCGGCCTCCCCCGGTAGCAGAGGAGACCGAGATGCACTTCGCCCTCGACGACGAGCAGCGCGCCCTGCAGGACGCCGTCCGCTCCTACCTGCGCGACCGCTTCGGGCCGGACAAGGTCCGGGAGGTCTACGACGACCCGGACGGCGACGGCGACCCGGCCGAGCTCTGGAAGGCCCTGTCCGAGCAGGGCTGGCTGGCCGTGATGGTGCCCGAGCAGCACGACGGCATCGGCCTCGGCCTGCTCGACGCCTCGGTGATCTCCCGTGCGCTCGGGGCCGGCACGGTCCCCGGCCCCTGGCTCGGCACGGTGCTCGCCGCCGAGGCGGTGCGGCTGGCCGGCTCGGACGAGCAGAAGTCCGCCTGGCTGCCGCGCCTGGCCGCCGGCGAGGCCAAGGGCGCGGTCGCGCTCATGACGCCGGGCTCGTCGCCGTCGCCGCAGTTCCCGCCGGCGACCTCCGACGGCGGAGCGCTGTCGGGCCAGCTCGCGCTGGTCGAGTACGCCCACGTGGCCGACGTCCTCGTGGTCGCGGCGGCCGACGGCCTGCACCTGGTCGACCCGAGGACCGACGGCGTCAGCATGATCCGGTGCTCGGCGCTCGACCGCTCCACCCGCACCTCGACCGTCGACCTCGACGGCGTGCAGGGCGAGCGGCTCGCGCACAGCTCCGACCAGGTGCTGCAGTCGCTGCTGGACCGCGCCGCCGTGCTGGTGGCGAACGACCTGGCCGGCATCGCCCGCAAGGCGCTGCTCGAGACCGTCGAGTACGACAAGACCCGCGTGCAGTTCGGCCGACCGGTCGGCTCGTTCCAGGCCATCAAGCACCACCTCGCCGACCTGCACGTGGCCGTCACCATGGCCGAGCACGCGTCGCTCTACGCGGCGCACGCCGTCGACCAGGGACAGGACGACGCGCCGCTGGCCGTCTCGATCGCCAAGGCCAAGGCGGCCGACGCCGCCCGCCAGGCGGTCAGCGACATGATCCAGTACCACGGCGGCATCGGGTTCACCTGGGAGCACGACGCGCACTTCTACTTCAAGCGCGCCAAGCGCCTGGAGTACGCCTACGGCGATGCGGCGCAGCACCGCGAGCGGATCGCCTCGATCCTGATCGACGGCGCCGACGGCGGTCGCGGTCTCGGCGAGGGCGGAGCTGACGGCGGCCAGACCACCGTCGGCGGCGCGACCGCCGCCCAGGGCACCGGCGTCGCGGCAGCCACCGCCTGATGCCCGGCGCGTCGGCGGGCAGGGTCGCCCTCGTCACCGGTGGCGCCTCGGGCTTCGGCGCCGAGGTCGCCCGCCAGCTGGTGCGGCGCGGCGACAGCGTCGTGCTGTGCGACGTCGACACCGCCGGCGGGCAGGCCGTCGCCGAGGAGCTCGGCGCGCACTTCCTGCGCTGCGACGTCTCGGACTTCGACGAGGTCGTGGCGACCACGAAGGCGGCCGAGCAGGTGCACGGCGGGCTGGACCTGGTCTTCCTCAACGCCGGCGTCTCGACCGGCTGCGGCGTCGGCGAGGACTTCGACCTCGCCACGTACCGGCGGGCGATGGGGGTGAACCTCGACGGCGTCGTGTTCGGCGTGCATGCCGCGATCCCGGCGCTGCTGCGCCGCGGCGGCGGCTCGATCGTCGCCACGGCGTCGATGGCCGGCTTGACCGGGACGCCGTTCGACCCCGTGTACGGCGCGAACAAGCACGCCGTCGTGGGGCTCGTCCGCGCCCTCGGGCCGGCGCTCGCGCCGCAGGGGATCCGGGTCAACGCCTTCTGCCCCGGCTTCGCCGAGACGAGGATCATCGCCGACATCAAGGACGTGCTGCAGAGCAGCGGTGTGCCGATCATCCCGGTCGACGTGGCCGGGCGCGCGGTCCTGCAGGCCTTCGACAGCGACGAGACCGGCCAGGCGTTCCTGCTGCAGGCCGGTCGCGAGCCGATGGTCTACCGCTTCCGCGGCATCCCCGGCCCGCTGGACGCCGACGGCGACCCGGCGCGACCGCTCGACCCGACCGGCGTGCCGAGGTCCCCGGGCACGGCCGAGCCGCCCGGGGACCTGACCGGCTGAGCCGGCGTCACCCGAGCTGGACGAAGACCTTCGTCGCGCCCGGCAGGGCGTTGGTGACCGCCGCGTAGCGGGCCCCCGGCGGGACCGGGCCGACGGCGTCGGCGTCGTCGGCGTTGAGGCTGGCGCCGCCCATGAAGGCGCAGTCCTTGTCGTAGAAGTAGACCCGCAGGTCGCGGGGCGCATCACCCTCGCCCACGGCGCGCAGCGTCCCCTTGCCGGTGGCGGCCTCCGCCGGCACGTCGACGAGCAGCGCGTCGACGGTCGGGCCGGTCGGCTCTCCGGACTGCTCGCACAGCGTCTCGTTGACGCCGGAGACCCTCGTCGTCCCCGGGTTGCCCACGACGACGCCCTGCGCGGCGGTGTCGGGCATGAACTCGAACACGTCGAGCCCGCGACCGCCGAAGTCGCCGACGTAGGTCAGGTAGCCCGGGACGGCCGGGTGCACGAGCGCGCCCCAGGAGTTCGCGCCGGGAGCGATGTGCCGCCCTGCCCGGACCGGCTTGGCCGGGTCGGACAGGTCGACGACCTGCAGGCCGGCGTTGTAGGAGCCGAAGAAGGCGTAGTCGTCCTTGGTGCTCATGACGTGCACGGAGCAGACGGGGGCCGGGGTGCCCACGCCGATGAACCACTGCGCGAGCTCCTTGATCTCGGTCAGGTCCTCCGAGACGCGGAAGGTGGCGATGCCGCCGTTGCCGCAGCCGCTGTGGAGGTCCTCGTCGGTGGTGACGATGATGTCCGACTGACCCTGCAGGAACTGCGCCTCGTGCACGTACCGCTGCGGCGCGCCGTCCGCGGCCTTGCGCTGGTGGCGCAGCAGCGCGACCGGGTTCGACGGGTCGGTGATGTCGAGGATGTACAGGCTGCCGGTGTTGTTGCCGGACAGGTAGTTGCCACCCTCGGCGACCAGTGCGATGTCGCGCTTGGCCCGAGTCGGGTCGGCGACGCCGTCGCCGTTGCTGTCGGTCCACTGGTCGCGCGGCAGCAGCACCTCGCGGTCGGCGTAGATCTCGATGTCGTGGATGCTCGTGGAGGGGCCGCCCAGCGGTCGGTCGCCGCGGTACGGCGACTGCTCCCACAGCGTCCTCGGGTTGACGGCCACGAGGCGCTGCGGCGCCTTCGGCGTCGCCTGCAGCAGCGGTCGCAGGTCGTAGATCCGGAAGTCGATCCGGCCCGACGGGATCCACCAGCCGCGGGAGTCGACGATGTCGCCGTTGTGCGACTCCCCGTCCTCGGCGTTGGTGAAGCGGAACAGCAGCTTCGGGTCGGCCGGGTCGGTCCAGTCGAGGAACTCGGTCTGCTGCGTGCCGGCGGTGCGGCCGGTGCCGTTGAGCGTCACGATGTGCCGCCCGTCGAGCACGGCGGCGTCCGGCACGGCGTCGGCGCGCGCACCGACGTCGTTGTCCGGCTCGCCGGGCTGCGGGCCGGGCACGAACTTCCCCAGCTCCACGGGCGCGTACGGGTCCTGGATGTCGAACAGCCGCATGCCGGCGCCGTAGGCGCCGACGTACAGGCGATCGCCGTCGATGATCGAGTGCCCGCCCGTCGCGCCGGGCACGGTCGCGACGTGCCGGACGTCCTCGGCGATCAGGCCGGGCGCGCCCTGCGCGGAGTTGACCAGCGGGACCGCACCCCCGACCAGGGCGAGCGACAGGACGGTGCGGACGACGGGGCGGCTGACCACTGCGGGCTCCAGGCGTAGACGGCGCTGTTCACGTGCACCATTCGACCCGCAGCGCCCGTTTTCCTGCCTGCGCCGTGAGATCTGCCGGAAGCTCCCCCTCGGCCGGGCGGCTCAGTCGCCCATGTCGGCGGGACCGGGCATCTGCAGCGCCATGAGGCGGGTGAGCAGCCAGACGACGCCGGCCTGCCAGGCGAGCAGCAGCAGGACCAGCACCGGCCACCACTGGGCGGCGACGTCGTGCACCGCCTCGCGGGGCAGCAGCAGGAGTCCGTAGCCGACCGCGACGAACGAGGCGAACAGCGCCACGGCCACCGCTCGATAGCCGCGGCTCGGGTCCGGCGGGGGGTCGAGCCCCAGCGCGGAGACGTCGTGCGGCGGGAAGTCCCGCAGCATCCGCCGCGTCGACCTGTACACGCGGGCGCCTGGGTAGCGGTCGGCGAGCGCGCGCCGGACCCGCCGCACCCCCGGCCACCAGCGCACCGTCGCCGGCAGCGCCACCGCCTCGACCCGTGCCGCGGCGGCGCGGAAGCCCCGGTCGCCGAGGACGCACCGGCCGCGCGCGGCGACGACCGCGTTCGCCGCGCCGAGCGACACGGTCGCGCTCCCCGGCCGGTACAGCGCGTACAGGCCGCAGGTGCAGCCCCGCACCGGTGGCGCGTGCGCGTCGTCCAGCGCGCACCGGGCCTGCTCGACACCGCTGGACCACGGACCGCTCCTGCGGTGCACCATCGGCAGCAGCGCGCCGTCGACGAGGTCGAACTGGCGGTAGCCGCGGAGCTCCCCGACCACCAGGTCGGTCATGCCGGCGCGGGCTCCTCCGCCGGCTCCGGCGCTGCCGGTGCCGGCTCGACCGGCGCGGCCTCCTCCGGCAGCGGCTCGAACTCCACCTCGCGCCGCTCGGTCCCGATGCCGCCCATGCCCGCTCCTCCCGCCGACCGGGAACAGCGTGCGCCACTCGACCATCGCCTGTCGAGCACGGTCAGACGCGCACCAGCGACTCCCGGCTCAGCTCGGCCAGGCTCCGGTGCCCGGCCAGGCCCGCCTGCAGGTCGAGGTCGGCCAGGAAGCAGCGCAGCACGTGGTGCACGCCCTCCTCGCCGCCCAGCGCCAGCCCGTGCACGTACGGACGGCCGAGCAGCACCGCGGCCGCACCGAGCGCGAGCGCCTTGACGGCGTCGGCACCCGAGCGCACGCCGCTGTCGAACAGCACCGGAAGGTCACCGGCCGCCTCGACGACGCCGGGCAGCGCGTCGAGAGAGGCGACGGCGCCGTCGACCTGCCGTCCGCCGTGGTTGCTGCAGACGACGGCCTCGACGCCGATGTCGGCGGCGCGGCGCACGTCGTCGGGGTGCTGCACGCCCTTGAGCACCAGCGGCAGCCGGGTGTGGTCGCGCAGGAACGCGATGTCGTCCCAGGTGAGCGCCGGGTTGTTGAACAGGCCGACGAACTTCAGGACGGCGGCGCCCGGGTCCTCCTCGGGTGTCTTCTCCAGCCCGGACCGGAACACCGGGTCGGACAGGTAGTTGGCGATGCCCACCGACTGCAGGAACGGCAGGTAGGCGGTCGTGAGGTCCCGCGGTCGCCAGCCCAGCTGCCAGGTGTCGAGGGTGACGACGACGGCGCCGTAGCCGGCGTTCTCTGCCCGCTGCACGAAGGAGGCGGCGAGATCGCGGTCGGCCGGCCAGTACAGCTGGTACCAGCGGGGGGAGCCGGGAGCCGCCTCCTCCCCCGCCGCGGCGATGTCCTCGAGCGTGTGCGACGCCGCCGTCGAGGCGATCATCGGCACGCCGAGGCGGGCGGCGGCGCGGGCCACGGCGGGCTCGGCCCCCTCGTGCACGATCGAGAGCACCCCGACCGGCGCCAGCAGCACGGGGGCGGGCATCGGCGTGCCCAGCAGCGTCGTGCTGTGGTCGCGCTGGGCCGGGATGCCGCGCAGCATCCGCGGCACGATCCGCCAGCGGTCGAACGCGGCGCGGTTGGCGGCCATGGTGTCCTCGGCGCCCGCCCCGCCCGCGACGTAGCCGACCGCCTCCGGCGTCATGACGGCGTGCGCCGCGGCCTCGGTCTCGCGCCAGCCGAACGGCAGGGTCGGCGTCTCGCCGAACAGGCCCTTCAGGTAGACCTCGTTCTGGAAGTCGGCGAACGGCGCGGTCACGAGCACTCCCGGCAGGTTGGTCTGGCGGATCGTTAGGTTCGGCACGTTCTACAGCAGAGGAGCGCACGTGGCCGTCGACCCCCGAGGTGCAGACCTCAAGCGCTTCCTGGCCGAGGATCCGGGCGGGCCGGTCGTCATGCTCAACCTGCTCCGGTTCCGGCCGGACGGGGGGCGCGAGCGCTACCTCGAGTACGTCGAGCACTTCCGCCGCACGGCCGCCCCCTTCGGCGCGGAGGTGCTCTACGTCGGCGACGGGTCAACGGCGCTGGTCGCCGAGCCAGGCCAGTCGTGGGACGCCGTGCTGCTGGTGCGCTACCCGACCCGCCAGGCGTTCAGCGACATGGTCCGCGACCCGGCCTACGGCGCCGGCACGCACCTGCGCACGCAGGCGCTCGAGGAAGCGGTGCTGCAGGCCACCGTGCCCTGGGACGCCGGATGAGGACGGCGCTGGTCCTCGGGGCCGGCGGCCTGACGGGGCAGGCCTACCACCTCGGCGTGCTCACCGCCCTGGCCGAGCTGGCCGGGTACGACGGCCGCGAGGCCGACGTCGTCGTCGGCACCTCGGCCGGCTCGCTGGTCGCGGCGGGGCTGGCCGGCGGCATGTCGGCACAGGACCAGGCGGCGTCGCTGTCGGGGGACCCGATGTCGGAGGAGGGCGCCGGGCTGCTGCGCGCCAGCCGCGCCCGCGCCGGTGCGGTGCGGGCCGCCGCGGACGCGCCGTTGCCGGCCGGCCGCCGGCCGCTCGCCCCGGGTGCCGTCCTCGCAGCCGCCCGGCGGCCGTGGTCGGTGCGCCCGGGTGCCGTCGTGTCGTCGCTGCTGCCGGCCGGTCGCACCAGCACCGAGTCGATCAGCTACGGCGTGCGCAAGCTGCACGGCACGGGCTGGCCCGACGGCGGCCGGCTGCGGGTGTGCGCCGTGCGGGCGCGAGACGCCCGGCGGGTGGTCTTCGGCGCCCCGGGGGCTCCGCAGACCGACGCCGGCTCCGCGGTGGCCGCCTCCTGCGCCATTCCCGGCTACTTCGCGCCGGTGCTCATCGACGGCGAGCACTACGTCGACGGCGGCGGCCACTCGCCCACCAACGCCGACGTCGTCCGGCACGAGCACCCCGACCTGGTCGTGGTCTCGTCGCCGATGAGCTTCGGCCCGGGTGCCGGCCGCACCCCCGACGCGGCGGTGCGCTTCGCCGTCCGCCGCTACCTGGCCCGTGAGGTGCGGCTGCTGCGCCGTCACGGCGCGACCGTGGTGGTGTTCCAGCCGACCCGGCAGGACCTCGCGGCCATGGGGCTCAACCCGATGCGCCTTCTGCGCGCCTCCCGCGTGGTGCGCACGGTGGCCGGGTCGGTGCGCGCGCGGGTCGAGGCGCAGCCGCGGCTGGTCGACATGCTGCTGTCGGGATGACCGCACCCGACCTCGCGGTGCTGCTCGGCGACGAGCGCTCCGAGGCGGCCCGCCGGCGCGCCCTGCGCCGGGCCAAGCGCGGGGCCACCGGGCTGCTCGTCGTCGCCGCAATCGTGTTCCTGCTGACCTTCCTCGTCGAGGAGGGCGAGGGCGGCACCGTCGGCTTCGTGCGCGCCGCCGCCGAGGCCGGCATGGTCGGCGGGCTCGCCGACTGGTTCGCCGTCACCGCGCTGTTCCGGCACCCGCTGCGCATCCCTGTGCCGCACACCGCGCTCGTGCCGCGGCGCAAGGACGCGCTCGCCGCGAGCCTCGGCGACTTCGTCACCGGCTACTTCCTCACCGAGCAGAACGTGCGGGCGCGCCTGGCCGACGCCGACGTCGTACGACGGGTCGGCGCCTGGCTCACCACCGGCGACGCCGCCGTCCGGCTCGGCCGTGAGGTCGTCGTCAGCGCGTCGGCGGCGCTCGACCTCGTCCGCGCCGACGACGTCGTCGACCTCGCGCTCGAGGTCGCCCGGCGCGACGCCGCTACCCGCTCGTACGCGGCGCTCGCCGGCGGGCTGCTCGACGACCTGACCCGGGGCGGCGCGCACGCGCCCCTGCTCGACGTGGGGCTGCCGTACCTGCGCCGCCTGGTGGAGGACCACCGGGCCACGGTGCGCTCGACGATCAAGCGCCTGGCCGAGCGGCGGAGCTGGCTGCTGTGGGTGTTCGCCACCGACAAGCGGGTCGACCGTCTTGTCGACAACTGGATCGAGATCGCCCGCGAGGTCGAGGCCGACCCCGCGCACGAGCTGCGGCGCGCGCTCGAGGAGCTCCTGCACCGGGTCGCCGACGACCTGCGGTCCGGCAGCGACGTCGCGGGCCGGCTCGATGCGCTGGTCGGCGACGTGCTCGCCGACCACGACGTGCGGCAGTGGCTGCTCGGGGTGGTCGACGGCGGCCTGGTGTCGATGCGGGCCACCGTCGGCGACCCGGACGGCCCCGGGTCGGCGCGGGTGGCGAGAGCGCTGCGCGGGCTCGGCGCGCGGGCGGTCACCGACGACGCCTTCCGACAGCGGCTGGGCCACGCGCTGGAGCACGCCGTGCTGCACGTCGTGCAGAACTACGCCGACGAGTTCACCGGCCTGGTCGAGGACACCGTCGCCCGGTGGGACGGACCGGCCACGGCCGACCGGATCGAGCTGGCGGCCGGGCGCGACCTGCAGTTCATCCGGGTGAACGGCACCGTGGTGGGCGCGCTGGCCGGCGTGGTCATCCACGCCGTGGCGGTGCTGCTGGGCTGAGCGCTTCTGGTGCTGCTGCCCTACTGGTACTGCTCGGCGATGGCGAGCACCTTGCGCACGTACCAGTCCGCCCGGTTGTAGGCGAAGATCGCGTCGTAGAGGCCCGCCTCGCCGCGGTTGGCGCCGCTGCGGCACAGGTAGTGCGCGGCCGACGGGACGGCGTCGAACGGGTTCATGATGTCGGCGACGCCGTCACCGTCGCCGTCGAGGCCGTAGGCGGCCCAGGTGGCAGGCATGAACTGCATCGGCCCGAGCGCCCCGGCGCTGGACGGGCCGAGGTGCTTGCCGTGCGCGCTCTCGACCTGGCCGATGGAGGCGAGGATCTGCCAGCGCAGCCCCGGGCAGTAGCGGGCGGAGTCGATGTACAGCTCGCGCCAGGAGCTGGGCTTGCCGGAGATCTGCGACGGCGCGACCTCGGCCGGGCGGAGCAGCTCCACCTCCACACCGCCTCCGGCGGCGGCTTCTACGGCCTTCTTCAGCGCGCCGGTCTTGAGGTCGGGGGCGGCCAGCACCAGCACGCTGTCGGCGACGGCGCCGAGCCGGCGCGCCGCCTCGCGGCTGACGACGACGTCGGTGCGCGGCAGCCCGAACGCGGCGATGGCGCCGACCCGGCCGGGCTGGCCGGCCACGACGACGTCGCCGCCGAGCGGCAGCGAGCGCTCCTGCGCCACGGAGTAGCCGACGGCGAGGTCGCCGCGGGCGACGGCCTGCCAGAGCGGGTCGGACGCGGCGGTCTCCTGCGGCGTGAAGCCGCGGAACTCGGAGGCGTCGACGCCGACGAGCTGCACCTCCGCGCCCCCGAGGTCGACGGCTCCGGCGTCCAGGAGCGCGGCGGCGGCGACGCCGTCGAGGGCGCGCAGGCGCTGCACCAGGTCGGCGGGCATCGCCTCGGTGGACCGGACGACGACGTCCGGGGTGCTCAGCCCGGCGAGGGGAGCGACCGGCGCGGCAGGCACCGTCTCGACCGGCGCCGGGTCCCCCGCCCCCTCGGCCGTCACGATGCGCTCGCGGTCGGCCCGGGCCGGTGCGGTGAGGTCCCGGTCGAGGGAGGCCGTGGCGGCGATCGCGGTGCCGTCGGCCGCGGTCAGGTGCAGGGCCGACGCCGTGCCGGCGGCGAGCACCGACACCAGCCCGGTGGCGACGACGGCCACCTGCAAACCGGGCCGTGCCAGAGCGCTCCGCAGCACTGCCCGGTCCTTCCGTCCCGGCCACCCCAGGGGTGGCACGCTGTCGTCCGTGTCGGTCCTGCGCGTCGCCAACTGCTCGGGGTTCTACGGCGACCGCGCGTCTGCCCTGTCCGAAGTGCTCAACGACGGACCCGTCGACGTGGTGACGGGTGACTACCTCGCCGAGCTCACCATGCTCATCCTGTTCCGCACGAAGGCGAAGAACCCTTCCCGAGGCTACGCGAGCTCTTTCCTGCGCCAGCTGGAGCCGGTGCTCGGGACGATCACCGACCGCGGAACCACTGTCGTGGTGAACGCCGGCGGGCTCGCTCCGCATTCCTGCGCCGACGCCGTCCGCGCGCTGGCAGCCGCGCTGGGTCTCGACCTGGCCGTGGCCCACGTCGAGGGCGACGACCTGCTGCCCCGCGTCGACGAGCTTCGCGACCGGCTCCCGCACCTCGACACCGGCGAGCCGCTCGGCGACCGCGGCGTCCTCACCGCGAACGCCTACCTGGGCGCCTGGGGGATCGCCTCAGCGCTGTCCGCCGGCGCGCAGGTGGTGGTGACCGGCCGGGTCACCGACGCCTCCCTCGTCGTCGGCCCGTGCGCGTCGCGCTTCGGCTGGACCCGCGACGACTGGGACCGTCTCGCAGCCGCCACCGTGGTCGGGCACGTGCTCGAGTGCGGCACCCAGGCCACCGGCGGCAACTACAGCTTCTGGCGCGAGGAGGTCGCCTGCCCGGTGCACCCCGGCTTCCCGGTGGCAGAGGTCGACGCCGACGGCGGCGCGGTGATCACCAAGCACGACGGCACCGGCGGCGCGGTCACCGTCGGCACGGTCACCGCGCAGCTGCTCTACGAGATCGGCGGGCCCGCCTACCTCGGGCCGGACGTCGTCACCCGGTTCGACAGCATCGAGCTGACCGACGACGGCCCCGACCGGGTGCGCATCAGCGGGGTGCGGGGCGGGCCGCCGACCGGGCAGGTGAAGGTGGCACTGAACATGCTCGGCGGCTTCCGCAACCGGATGGAGCTGGTGCTCACCGGTCTCGACGTCGAGGCCAAGGCCGACTTCGCGCTCGCCGGCCTGCGCGACGCCCTCCCGGTGGAGCCGGCCGTGCTCGAGACCACGCTGGTGCGCCTGGACCGCCCTGACGCCGCGACTCACGAGCAGGCCGCCGCGCTGCTGCGCGTCACCGTCAAGGACGACGACCCGCAGAAGGTCGGGCGCGCGTTCTCCTCGGCGGCGGTCGAGCTGGCGCTGGCCAGCTACCCGGGCTTCACGCTCACCTCGCCCCCCGGTGACGGGACCCCGTACGGCGTCTACTGGCCGGCGCTGGTCGACGCCGCCGAGGTCGAGCACGTCGTCGTGCACGCCGACGGCCGGCGCGAGGCCGTGCCCCACCCCCCCGGTGCGACGTCAGAAGCCAGGAGCACCGCCGCCGGCGTGTCTTCTGACGTCCCGGCACGAGCCGCCGCTGCGTCAGATCGTGGGAGCGACGGTGACGGCGTGTCTTCTGACGTCCCGACGCGGCGGGTGCCGCTGGGGACGGTCGTCGGCGCACGGTCGGGCGACAAGGGCGGCAACGCCAACGTCGGCTTCTGGGCCCGCACCGACGACGCCGCGGCCTGGCTGCTCGGCTGGCTGGACGAGTCCGCCTTCCGGGCGCTGCTGCCCGAGGCCGACGGGCTCGCCGTCGAGGTGCACCCGCTGCCGAACCTGCGCGCCGTCAACGTCGTCGTGCACGGGCTGCTCGGCGAGGGGGTGGCCAGCAGCACCCGGTTCGACCCGCAGGCCAAGGGCCTCGGCGAGTACCTGCGGTCGCGGCTGGTCGACGTGCCGGCCACGCTGCTCGGGTGAGCACCGGACAGACCTGGGACGTCGTCGTCGTGGGCGGTGGCCCGGCGGGCGCGGCGGCGGCGCGCACCGCCGCGCAGACCGGCGCCCGCACCCTGCTGCTCGAGCGCGAGCACCTCCCCCGCTACAAGCGCTGCGGCGGTGGGCTCATCGGCCTGTCCCAGGCCGCGGTCGCCGACGCCGGCGTCGACGTCGCCGCCCTCAGCAGGGACGTCGTCGGGCGGATGACGTTCACCTCGCGAGGCCGGCACGCCTACACCCGCGAGGCCGAGCCGTTCCTGCCGATGGTCGTGCGCGCCGAGCTCGACGAGGCGCTCGTGCAGGCGGCCGCGGACGCCGGCGCGGCCGTGCGCGACGGCACCACCGTCACCGGCTACACCACGGAAACCGACGGCGTGCGGCTCACCACCAGCGGCGGCGAGCTGCGGGCCCGAGCCGTCGTCGGCGCCGACGGCTCGGGCAGCCGCGCCGCGGCGCACGTGGGGGTGGCCTGCGAGTCCGTGGACCTGGGCATGGAGGCCGAGCTGCCCGTGCCGCCGGGAACCGACTGGCAGGGCCACGTCCTGCTCGACTGGGGTCCGGTCCCCGGCTCCTACGGCTGGGTCTTCCCCAAGGGGGACCGGCTGACGGTCGGCGTCATCGGCGCCCGGGAGCGCGGCGGCGACGTCCGGGCGTACTTCCGCTCCTTCGTGGCCTCGCTCGGCCTCGACATCGCCGACGGCGAGCACGTCGGCGGTCACCTGACCCGGGTGCGGACGACGTCGTCGCCGCTGCGCCGCGGTCGGGTGCTCGTCGCCGGGGACGCGGCCGGTCTGCTCGAGCCGTGGACGCGCGAGGGCATCTCGTTCGCCCTGCGTTCGGGCGCGCTGGCCGGCGCCGCCGCCGTCGGCGGCTCCTCCTACGAGTCGGCCGTGGACCGCGTGCTCGGCGACGAGATGGCCGCCGGGCGCCGCGCGCTCGCCGCCTTCACCCGGCACCCGCGGGCCGTGCACGAGGTGCTGCGTCGGGGGCCCGGCATGTGGCCGCGCTTCCGCCGCCTGGTGTCGGGCGGCACGACGATGCCCGAGCAGCTGTCGCGGCTGCCGGTGCGCGCGCTGGTCACCGCGCTCGGCGGGTGAGCTGCACCACGTACCCTCCTGCCGTGACGACGCGACGCCGGACGGCTGCTGCCGTGGCGCTGACCTGCTGCTCCGTGCTCGGCACCGCCCTGGTGGGCGTGGCCTCGGCCGCCTTCCCGCCCGACCTCGACGACCCCCCGCCGCTCCCGGTGCCGCGGGCCGAGTGCGGCCCCGGCTCGGTGCCCGAGCCCGGCATGCAGGGCCGCGTGCCGGCCGACGACGTCGCGGCCGGCGGCGCCGCGGAGGGCTACCGGTGCAACGCGGAGGTGGTCGGACGGTTCGGCGTGTCAGGCGGCTACAAGGTCGAGCGCTACGTGGACGCGGCCGGCCACGAGTGCGCCTACTACGACACGACCCTGCTCTACCCGACCAACGCCACCGCGCCGCTCGAGGACGAGCCGACCGGCGTCGCCGTCCTCGACATGGCGGACCCGAGCGCCCCGCGGCTGACCGCGACCCTGACCACGCCGGCGATGTCGACACCGCACGAGTCGCTGCTGTTGAACCAGCGCCGTGGGCTGCTGGCGGCCGTCGCCGGCAACCCGCTCTTCGCCCCGGGACAGCTCGACCTCTACGACGTCAGCGCGGACTGCCGTGCGCCCCGGCTGCTGAGCTCCTCCCCGGTCGGGCTGCTCGGGCACGAGAGCGGCTTCAGCCCGGACGGCAACACCTTCTGGGCGGCGTCCCTCGGCGGCGGCACCCTGACCGCGATCGACGTCACCGACCCCCGCCTCCCGAAGCCGGTGTACGTCGGCAACCACGACACGCACTCCCTGGCGATCAGCGACGACGGCAACCGCGCGTACCTGGCCGCCGGCGCCGGCTTCCCGCGCAACGAGATCGGCTCCGCGGCGGAGATCAACGGCCTCGAGATCCTCGACGTCAGCGAGGTGCAGGCGCGGGCGAGCGATCCGCGGGTGAGCCGGGTCGGCGCCGTCGAGTGGTCGACGGTGACGATCCCGCAGGCGGCACTGCCCGTGACCATCGGCGGCCGGCCCTACCTCGTCGAGATCGACGAGTTCGCCTACAACGGCAACCGCATCGCCGGCAACGGCGAGCGGGTCGGCGCCGGGCGCATCATCGACATCAGCGACGAGACCGCGCCGAGGGTGGTCTCCGACCTGCGACTCGAGGTGCACCAGCCGGAGAACCGGCCACAGCTGGTCGGCGACCCCGGGGCCACCAGCGCGACCGGCGGCTACGCCGGGCACTACTGCGCGGTCCCGCAGCGCGAGGAGCCCGGCATCGTGGCCTGCAGCTTCCTCGCGTCCGGGCTGCGCGTGTTCGACATCCGCGACCCGCTGGCCCCGAAGGAGATCGCCTACTTCGTGGCGCCGGTGCCGCCGGCGGGGCCCGGCCAACGCCGCGTTCACCAGCGCCAGCTTCGTGCCGGAGCGGAACGAGATCTGGTACGCCGACGGCGGTGCCGGGTTCTTCGCGCTGCGCCTCACCAACGACGTCTGGCCGCGGCCGGCGCCCGTCGCTCACACCGACCCGGCCCCGATCGGCCCGGGCGACGCCGGGACGACCCGTGACGACACGACCCGAGCCGCCGGCGGTCCACGCCTCGCCGCGACCGGTCTCGCGCTGCCGGCGACCGCCGCGCTCGCGCTGCTGGTCACCGCCGGCGCCGTCCGTCTCGCCGGTCGCCGCACAGGTTGAGGTGGGCGTGGCGACCTGGGACGACGTCCGGCGCCTGGCGCTCGCCCTGCCGGAGACCGACGAGCACCCCTCCTACGGCGGCACCAGGGCGTGGCGCGTGCGCCGGCGCGCCTTCGTCTGGGAGCGGCCGCTGCACGGCCCGGACCTGGCGGCGCTCGGCGACGCGGCCCCCGACGGGCCGGTGCTCGGGGCCCGGGTGCCGGACGAGGGCGCGAAGCAGGCGATGATCGCCGACTCCCCGCACCTGTTCTTCACGACACCGCACTTCGACGGCTACCCGGCCGTGCTCGTCCGGCTCGACGAGATCGGCGAGCAGGAGCTGGCGGAGCTGGTCGTCGAGGCCTGGCTCGACCGCGCGCCGAAGCGGCTGGCGGCGACCTGGCTGGCCGCCCGGACCTGACCGTCTCCGGCCGCCGCCATCAGGCCGGCCCCGGTGGCCGCCGCCAGCGGGGCGCCACCGGGGCGTGCCAGTCGCGCCAGACCCCGATCATCCGCAGGGCGAACACCAGCGCGGCCGCCGTGACCGACACCACCGGACCGGACAGCTCCAGCCCGTCGGCGACCACGACGACCGTCGCACCGAGCAGCGCCGGCACGGCGTAGACCTCACGGCGCAGCACGATCGGCACCACGCCGGCCAGCACGTCGCGCAGGACGCCGCCGCCGATGCCGGCCAGGCACCCGATGACGACGGCAGGCAGCGCACCGAGCCCGGCGTCGAGCGCCTTCGCCGTCCCGGCGACGACGAACAGGCCGAGACCGGCGGCGTCGAACAGCCGCACCGCCGGGGTCAGCCGCTCCACCAGGCGGGCGCCCAGGAACACCACGACGCCGGCGAGCACCGCCGCGACCAGGTAGCGCTCGTCGCGCAGCGCCGCGGGCGGCACGTCGCCGACGAGGACGTCGCGGGCCAGCCCTCCCCCGAGGCCGGTGACAAGAGCCAGCACGACGACGCCGAACACGTCGAACCGCTGCTCGACGGCGCGCAGCCCGCCGGACAGGCCGAAGACGAACACCCCCAGCAGGTCGAGGGCGAGCAGGAGCGTCACGGCGCGGACTCCGCCATGGTGCTGATCGGCCGTCCCTGGAGCGGACTACCCGGACCGGGTGGGGAGGCGTTCGACACGCCCGTCATCCTGCCTTCACCGGGAACGCCGGCCGCGGATGTGGTGTTGTCTTGAGTGTGACCGGAACCGTGACACCCACCGCACCGACTACGACCATGACCGCCGCCGACCGATGCGACCGCTGCAGCGCCCAGGCGTTCGTCCGGGTCGTCCTCGCCAACGGCGAGCTGACGTTCTGCGGACACCACGCCAAGGCGCTCGAGCCGACCCTGCGAGCCCAGGCGCTCGAGTGGGTCGACGAGACCCACCAGCTCGTCTGAGCACCCTCCCGACGTCCAGCCGGCCGCCGCTCCCCGCTGGGGGGCGGCGGCCGTCGTCGTCCCGGCACCCGTTGCTGCGGCTGCTGACTGCGCTCGGCCTGGCTGGCCTGGTCGCGGTGCTGGCGGTCCGGCTCACCGGCAGCGAGCGCGGCGCGCTGCTCGTGCTGCTCGTGGGCGCTCTGCCGCTGACCCTGCTCGCGGTCTACCCGCTGCTCGCAGCGGCGCTGTGGCTGCGCTCGCGGGTGCTCGTGCCCGTCGGCGTCGTCCTCGTCGTGGCGCACGGCCTCGTGGTCGCCCCCGACCTGCGGGCCGAGCCCCTGCCCGGCGGGGCTGACGCCGCACCGTCGCTGCGGGTCGTCGTCGCCAACCTCTACCGGCTCAACCCGCGGCCCGAGCAGGCCGCGGAGGTCCTGCGCGGCCTCGATGCCGACGTCCTGGTGGTGCCCGAGCTCGACGCCCGCGGTCGCGCCGCCCTCGACGCGGCGGGGCTCGCCGACGACCTCCCGCACACGGCAGTGGCCGGCGACGGCGAGGAGACGGTGGGGCTGCTCAGCCGGCTGCCGCTCGAGGACGTCGTCCTGCGACATGTGGGCGCGCGCGTGCTGCCGCAGGCGACCGTCGGCGTCGGGGGCGTCCGCGTCCGCCTGCTGGCCGTGCACCCGCTCCCTCCGCTCGCCGGGCTGGAGCCGCTGTGGCGGGTGACGCTCGCCGACACCGCGCGGCAGGTCGACGCGGAGGGCCTGCCGGTGGTCGTCGCCGGCGACCTCAACGCCGACCGGCACCACGCCGTGTTCCGCGGCCTGCTCGACACCGGCCTGCGCGACGCCCACGGCGAGCGTGGCCGGGGCCTCGCGCGCACCTGGCCCGGCCGCTTCCCGGTGCTGCACCTCGACCACGTGCTCGTGCGCGACGGCGACGGCGCGTCGCTCGCCGTGCTCGACGTGCGGGAGGTGCGGCTGCCGGGCAGCGACCACCGGACCGTCGTCGCCGACCTGGCCGTGCTGGCCGCGGGTGACCAGGCGGACTAGAAGCCCGCCCGCGCGGTCCAGCGGCCCTCGCGCTGCTCGGCCACCAGGGGCAGCCCGAAGGCCTGCGACAGCAGCGGGCCGGTGAGCACCTCCTCGGCCGGACCGGCGGCGACGATCCGCCCGCGGGCCATCAGCAGCGCGTGGGTGGTGCCCGCCGGGACCTCCTCGGCGTGGTGGGTGACGAGGACCGTGGGCGGCGCCGCAGGGTCGGCAGCGAGCCGGGCGAGCAGCCGCAGCAGCGCCTCCCTCGCCCCGAGGTCGAGCCCGGCGGCCGGCTCGTCGAGCAGCAGCAGCTCCGGGTCGGTCATGAGCGCCCGGGCGAGCAGCACCCGCTTGCGCTCGCCCTCGGACAGGGTGCCGAAGCGGCGCTCGGCGAACGACGCCAGCCCGACCCGGGCGAGCAGGCTGCGGGCCCGCGCGACGTCTTCGGCGTCGTACCGCTCGCGCCAGCGGCCGACCACGCCGTAGGAGGCGCTGACGACGAGGTCCAGCGCCTTCTCGTGGCCGGGGACGCGATCGGCCAGCTGGGCGCTGGACAGGCCCACCCGGGTCCGCAGCTCGCCCAGGTCGGCCTGGCCGAACCGCTCGCCGAGCAGCTCGACCGAGCCGCGGGTCGGGAACAGGGACGCGGCGGCGACCTGCAGCAGCGTGGTCTTGCCCGCGCCGTTCGGGCCGAGCACCGCCCAGCGCTCCCCCTCGCGCACCGTCCAGGTGACGCCGTCGAGAAGCGCGGCGCCGTCGCGGACGACCGCGACGCCGGACAGGGACAGGACGGCGGCAGGCACGGGGCCGACCGTAACGGCCGGTCCACCCGGCCGGAGCCCCGGCACGCCGCCGGGCCAGGATGTCGGCATGGCCTACCGCTGCTTCGACGTCGAGATCGCCGACTCCGTGGCGCACGTGCGCTGCAGCCGCCCCGACGAGCTGAACACGATGGTGCCGGAGTTCTGGCGCGAGCTGCCCGAGATCGTCACCGGCATCAGCGACGACGCGAGCGCCCGGGTCGTGGTGATCAGCAGCACCGGCAAGCACTTCAGCGCCGGCATGGACCTGTCGGTCTTCACCGGCGGGCACCTGGCCGAGGCGAGCGCCGAGCCGGGCCGCCGCCATGCCCAGCTCCGCAGCAACGCCAAGGTGCTGCAGTGGTCGTTCACCGCGCTGGAGAAGGCCCGCGTGCCGGTGCTGGCCGCCTGCCAGGGCGGTGTCATCGGCGGGGCGGTCGACCTGGTCACCGCCTGCGACGTCCGGTACGCCAGTGCCGACGCGTTCTTCTGCGTGCAGGAGATCAACATCGGCATGACCGCCGACGTCGGCACGCTCCAGCGCCTCGGCACCGTCGTCCCGGAGGGCGTGGCCCGCGAGCTGGCCTTCACCGGGCGGCGGATGCCGGCCGAGCGGGCCTACGAGGTGGGCCTGGTGCAGCACGTCTACCCCGACCACACCTCGCTGGTGGAGGGGGTGCTCGAGACCGCCCGGGAGATCGCCGGGAAGTCCCCCCTCGCGGTGTGGGGCACCAAAGTGGCGATGAACTACGCCCGCGACCACGGCGTCGACGACGGGCTCGACCAGATCGCCACCTGGCAGGCCGGGATGTTCCAGCCGACCGACATGATGGAGGCCTTCACCGCCAAGGCCGAGCGTCGGGCACCGGTGTTCCCGGACCTGCTGCCCGAGCCCCGGGGACTGGGCCTCTGACCGGCGTCCGGGTCAGGGCGCGGGCGGCGCCGGGTCGGCCGGCGGCACCGGCGCCGGGTCGGCCGGCGGCGTGCTGGGCGGCGGGCCCGACGGGGCCGGGCTCGACGGCGGCGGGCTGGACGGCTGCGGGCTCGGCGTCGCGGGCGGCGGGGTGGTGGCCGGCGGCGGGGCCGGCTGCGACGGGGCGCCGTCGCCGCTCGGGTTGTCGGTGCCCGGCGCGCTGCTGCCCGCCGAGAACACGTGCGTCCCACCGTAGAGGTAGACCGACGTGCCCACTCCGATCGCGTCGAGCAGCCACTTCGCGTCCGTGCGGGTGACCCGCACGCAGCCGTGGCTGGCCGGACCGGCCGGCACGCTGTTCGAGCCGTGGATGGCCCAGCCCCGGTAGAAGTACTGCGGGTCGTAGAGCGTGCCGAGGTCGGCGTGCCGCTCACCGACGATGCGCCGCTCGATCCGGTACCAGCCCGTCGGCGTCAGCGCGCGGGCCGTCGAGCCGTTCTTCTGGCTGTAGGTGGCGCCGTTGCCGGAGCTGACCGGCAGCACGCGGGCGACCGCACCGCCCTTGACGACGTAGAGCACCTGCCTGGTGAGGTCGACCTCGACCCGGTTCGCCGGCGCGGACGCCTGAAGCTGCGGCGCCTTCGGCGCGGCGAGGGCGGCGAGCGTGGCCGGACCCACGGTCCCGTCGGCACCGAGGCCGTTCACCTTCTGGAAGGCCATCACCGCGCTGCGGAGCGACGGGCCGGCCCTGCCGTCGACGGCGCCGACGTAGTACTTCTGCTCGGTCAGCCGGCGCTGCACCGCGGCGACGTCGTAGGCGGCCGCGGCGGGGGGCGCCGTGGCCGACGGGGTCGGCGTCGGGGCGCTCGGGTCGACGGTCGCGTTGGCGGCGGCGGTGAGCGTGGGGCCGTCCGAGGGCACCGGGCTCGAGGTCGCCTCGGCGCTCTGCGGTGCCGCGACCGGCACGGCCGGGGCGGACGCCCCGCTGCAGCCGGCGAGCACCAGAGCGCCCGCGACCAGGAAGGGCACGAGCAGCGGACGGCGACGCACGTTCGGGGCTCCTCGGGGACGGACGATCCACTCGTCAGCAGGCAACAGCACAGACGCCCCGCGGCGCCGCGAGGTTGCGCGGCAGGCGCGGACTCTACCCGGCAGAGCCCGCTCCCGGGCCCGCGCCGGGCCGGGAGTGGCGCAGCGTCACGCTCATCCGTGCCCCCGACGCTGACGCCTCCCGGGGCACGGTGTGCAGCCAGTCGTGCTGGCAGGCCCCTCCCATGACCACCAGGTCCCCCTCGCCCGGCCGGTAGCGGCGGGCGACCGGACCGCCGGCGGCGGGCTTGAGCAGGAACGACCGGCGCGCGCCCAGCGACACCGTCGCGACCAGCGGGTCGCGCAGCCGCTTGCGCACGGTGTCGCCGTGCCAGGCGACGGCGTCGGAGCCGTCGCGGTAGAGGTTCACCAGGCAGGAGTCGAACCGGACGCCGTACCGCTCGTCGAGCGGCGCCACCAGCTCCCGGACCTGCGGCGGCAGGTCGGCACCGGTCTCCCAGGCGGCCACCAACCGGGGCTCGAGCACCTCCCTGTCCCACATCGTGCGGCTGCGCTGCCGCCACGGCGCGTGCTCCAGCAGCCAGTCGAACAGCGCCCCGTGGTCGGGGACCCAGCCGGGCACGACGTCGACCCAGGACCGCTCGTCCAGGGCGTCGCGGCGGAGGGCGGCGAACGACAGGCGCTCGATCGGGCTGTCCTGCGCGCCGTCGGCGTCGCCGAACAGCGAGTCCTGCCAGGCGACCTGGGGGACCTGCGCGCTCATCGGTCCAGTGTGCGCCTCCTGTGCCCGGTGTCACGTCGCCTCCCGGCGCCCCCGGCGAGCGGGCCGCTCTCCGGTCCTTCACACTGGTGAGGCGGACGCAGTTGCGGTGCCGCAGGCGGGAGGCCAGGTGCAGCACCCGAGGGAGCGGTCACGCCGCTCCGAGGTCTCCGTCGTCACCGCGGCCGGGCGCAGCCACAGCGAGGACATCGTCGTCCGGCAGCGCCGCTACCTGATGACCCAGTCGGTCCGCGTCGCCTGCCTGCTGCTGGCCGCGGTGCTGCCGGTGCCGCTGGCGGTCAAGGGCGTGTTCATCCTCGGCGCCGTCGTGCTGCCGTACTTCGGCGTCGTGATGGCCAACGCGGGTCCGAGCCGCGACCGGCGGCGCTCGACGCCGTCCCTGGCCGAGCGGGCGGTCGCCGAGCCGGCCCGCCTGCAGATCCAGCCGAGCCGCGTCATCGACGCCGACTGACCCGACGCGCCCTGCAGTCGTGCGCGCCGTGGTCAGCCGGGTCCTGTCTGCCGACGTCACCGTGGCCGACGAGCGGGTAGGCGCGATCGGGCCCGGTCTGCTCGTCCTCGTCGGGATCACCCACAGCGACGGCGACGCCGAGGTGCAGCGGATGGCGCGCAAGCTGCACGAGCTGAGGCTGCTGCGGGACGAGGCGTCCTGCGCCGACACCGGCGCGCCGCTGCTCGTGGTCAGCCAGTTCACGCTCTACGGCGACGCCCGCAAGGGGCGCCGGCCGTCCTGGACCGCCGCGGCGCCGGGCGAGGTCGCCGGGCCGCTGGTCGAGGCGCTGGTGGCGGCGCTGCGGGCCCGCGGGGCGACGGTCGAGACCGGCCGCTTCGGCGAGCAGATGGAAGTCGCGTCGGTCAACGACGGCCCGTTCACCGTGCTGCTGGAGGTCTGACCCCACCTCCCGGCGTCGGCGCGGTAGAGCACGTGCCGACGCAGCCGGTCGGTCACCCCTCTCCCGCCGCGCCCTGCTTCGCCGCCTGCTTCGCCTGCTGCTTGTAGGCGCGCACCTGCAGGAGGGTCTCGGGCGAGACGACGTCGGCGACGCTGCGGAACCCGTCGTCCCCGTAGGCGCCGGCGGCCTCCTGCCAGCCGGGCGGCCGGACGCCTCGCTGCTTGCCGAGCAGCGCCAGGAAGATCTGCGCCTTCTGCCTGCCGAAGCCGGGCAGGGCCTGCAGCCGGCGGAGCAGCTCGCGGCCGTCGTCGACGCCGTCCCAGAGCGCCTCCGCCCGACCGTCGTGGTGCTCGACCAGGTGGCGGCAGAGCTCCTGCACGCGCCTGCCCATCGAGCCGGGGAAGCGGTGCACCGCCGGCGGGGTCGCCATGACCTCGGCGAACTCCTGCTCGGGCAGCCCGGCGATGCGCTCGGCGTCGAGGTGGCCGAGCCGCTCGAGCAGGACCGCGGGCCCGCGGAAGGCCTTCTCCATGGGGATCTGCTGGTCCAGGGCCATGCCGAGCAGGAGGGCGAGTGGCTCCCGCTCCAGGAGCGCGTCGGCGTGGGGGTCCTGGGCGATCCGGAGGGTCGTCATGCCCGCCATCGTGCACCGACGGGACGGCTGCTGGCCGGAGACCGGTCACGAGGTCCTGAGAGGGTTCTCATGCCCGTCTCACCGTGCGGCCACCCGCCGCGGGGACCCTGGCGGCATGAGGATCCCGGGCACGAGGTGGGGACCGGCGGCGGCAGGCGCTGCCGTCGTCGCCGCCCTGGTGGTCGCAGGCGCTGTCCTGGCCGGCGCCGACGCAGAGCAGCGGGCACCCGTTCCCGGCATCGACCTGCGGTCCGGAGAGCCCACGACGGAGCCGGCCGTCGCTCCTTCGTCCCCTCCACCCGACACCGCAACCGACACGACCGCGGACGCCCCGCCGCCGGAG
>DATLGD010000219.1:0-3626 GCA_035540755.1 Mycobacteriales bacterium
TTCGTCGCCGTCAGCGACGGCCGCATCGTCGCCAGCGACGACCAGGGCAGGACGTTCACGTCGGTGTACGAGCCCTGACGCAGGTCGGCGGACCACGGTCACCGGTTGCGTCGGCTCTCAGGGGGGAGGGCGACGCCACCCCGAGGAGAGGACCCGCATGCGGTCGATCGCCGACCAGGACGCCGCCGGGCTCGGTGGCGCCGGCAGCGTGCTCGTGCGGCAGCGCCGCGACCACGCCGAGCTCGACCGCCTGCTCGGCCAGGTGCAGGCCGCCGAGGGTGACCGGCAGGACGAGCTGCTGACCAGGGTGTGGCGGCTGGTGTTCAGGCACGCCTACGCCGAGGAGACGGTGCTGTGGCCGGTCCTGCGCCGGCTGCCCGGCGGCGAGGAGCTCACGCTGCGCGTCGAGCAGGAGCACCAGGAGATCAACGAGCTCGTCGGCGCGCTGGACCGCACACCGGCCAGCAGCCCCGAGAGAGGTCCTCTCCTGGACCGGGTCGTGGACCTGCTCCGGCAGGACGTGCGCGACGAGGAGGACGAGCTGCTGCCGCGGCTGCGCGACGCGCTCGACGACCAGCAGCTCCAGCGGCTGGGCCGCACGTGGGAGCTGGTGCGCCGGACCGCGCCCACCCGCCCGCACGCCGTGGTGTCCCGACGGCCGCCCGGCAACGTGCTCGCCGCGCTGCCGCTGGCCGTCATCGACCACCTGCGCGACGGACTCGACCGGGCAGCCCGGACCGACCCCGGCCCGGTCCGGTCCGGAGCCACCCTCGCCAGCCGAGGCCTCGCCGCCGTGGCCGGGGTCGTCGAGCAGCTCCCGCCGCTGCAGCAGGGCGAGCGCCCCAGCACCCGGCCCGGACGCACGGACGTGCAGCCGTGAGCCGGCCCAGGGCACTCGGTGCCGCCGCGGTGCGGGGCGCTGCGGCCGGGCTGGTCGGCGTCGCCGTCATGACCGTCGCGGAGAAGGTCGAGCAGCAGGTCACGCACCGCCCGGACTCCTACGTGCCCGGACGGACCCTGCAGACGCTGCTCACCGGCACGCGCCCGCGGGACGACGCGCGGTCCCTGCTCGTCAACCACACCATGCACTGGACGACCGGTGCGCTGCTCGGCGCCCTGCGCGGGGTGTGGGCCGCGGTCGGGCTCCGCGGCCCCCGGGCGCACCTGGCGCTCACCGCGGTTCGCCTGGCGTTCGACCAGACGATGGAGAACGCCACCGGCGTCGGCGCCCCGCCGCGGACCTGGCCGCGGGAGGAGGAGGTCGTCGACGTCACGCACAAGGCGGTGTATGCGCTGGTCACCGGCCTGGTGGCAGAGCGCCTCGTGCCGGCGACGCTCGAGAGCCGGCGCGGCACGGCCAGCCACTGACCGCAGCGGTGGGGCACTCAGGCCGAGTCGAGCACCGCGCCGCCTGAGGCGGCCACGCGGGCACGTCAGCCCGGGCTGCGGGTGCCGCGGGCAAGCGGTCAGAGGCGATCGGCGAGCTGCGCGAGCCCGCGCCGGACGTTCCGCTCCAGGACGGCGCGGATCACGCCGCCGGCGCCCGGGACGACGCTGTCGAAGTCGATCGTGTAGTCGAGCCGGGTGCCCGCGCCCTCGGCCGAGAAGCGCATGACGCCGACGTGGTCGCGCAGCGGGCTGCCCTGCGTGATGCGGTACTCGATCAGCTCGTCCGGCACCGCCTCGGTCACGGTTTCCTGGAACGACGGAAGCAGCGCGGAGACCTTCAGCTCGCGCACCGACCCGACGCCGTCGGGCGTCGTGTCGCCGTCGCGCACGCGGGTGATCCGCGCACCGAACACGTCGCCGAGGTTCTCGTGCCGCGCCAGGTGGGCGTAGACCCGACCGACGGGGGCGGAGAAGCGCTGGCAGATCGCGATGTGCTGCACGCGCTGGACCCTAGACCCCCCGCGTCGGTCCGTCGCGGAGCCGTCAGCCGGCCGGACCGGACAGCGGCGAGGAGCCGACGACCTCGAGGCCGTAGCCCTCGAGGCCGCTGCGCCGGGCCGGGTTGTCGGTGAGCAGGCGCATCCGGCGCACCCCCAGGTCGACGAGGATCTGCGCGCCGGTGCCGTAGTCGCGGACGTCCGGCACCGGCTCCGGTCCGGCGACGCCGGCGGCGTCGAGCTCGGCGTAGGCCTGCAGCTGCTCGACCAGCCCGGTGCCGTGGCCCTTCTTGTTGCTCATGTAGAGCACGACGCCGCGTCCCTCGCGGGCGACGGCGGCCAGCGCAGCATCCAGGCGCGGGCGGCACGCGCACCGGTGGGAGCCGAAGGCGTCGCCCATGAGGCACTCGGAGTGCACCCGCACGAGCAGGTCGGAACCGTCGCCGACGTCGCCGAGCACGAGCGCGAGGTGCTCTGCGCCGTCGAGCAGCGAGGTGTAGCCGATCGCGCGGAAGACGCCGTGCTCGGTCGGCAGCGACGCCTCGGCCATCCGCTCGACCTGCTTCTCGCTGCGCCGGCGGTAGGCGATGAGATCGGCGATGGAGACCAGGGCGAGACCGTGCTGCGCCGCGAACTCGCGCAGCTGCGGCAGCCGCGCCATCGTGCCGTCCTCGTTGACGATCTCGCAGATGACGCCGGCGGCCCGCAGACCGCCGAGGCGGGGCAGGTCGACCGCCGCCTCGGTGTGCCCGGGGCGGCGCAGGACGCCGCCCTCCTTGGCCCGCAGGGGGAAGACGTGCCCGGGCCGCACCAGCTGCTCGGGCCGGGTCGCCGGGTCCGCCAGCAGGCGGATCGTGCTGGCGCGGTCGGCGGCCGAGATGCCGGTCGTGATGCCGTCGCGGGCGTCGACGCTGACCGTGAACGCGGTCTGCATGCTCTCGGTGTTGCGGGCGGTCATCTGCTGCAGGGACAGCGCGTCGAGCGCCTCTCCCTCGAGCGCGACGCACAGCAGACCGCGGCAGTGGGTCATGGTGAACGCGACCAGCTCCGGCGTGACCAGCTCGGCCGCGAACAGGATGTCGCCCTCGTTCTCGCGGTCCTCGTCGTCGACGACGACGACCGCGCGGCCCTGCGCGACGTCCTCGATCGCCCGCTCGATCGGGTCGAGGGTGCGGTCGTCCGCGGTCACCGGCAGTGGTCCAGGCACCGCCCGAGTGTAGGTGGCGCAGCCGCTGCCGCGCCGTGACGAGATGCGCGCTACACCGCCGTTCCCAGCCGATCGATCGCCGGGAGCAGCTCGCGCTCCTCGTAGGAGAGGCGGTCGAGCACCGGGCGCAGGTGTGGGTCCGCGGCACCGAGGTCGACGAACATCGCGGCGTCCTCGATGCGGTGGTGCATGTCCACCACCTGGCAGTACCGGCCGCAGAAGGAGCCGAGCGCGCGGTGGTCGACGCCCATCGACAGGTCGCTGATGAGCGCCCGCGCATCGGCCGCGCGCCGCGCGTCCGTGGCAGCAGCTTCGACGGCGCGCACGACCTGGGCCATCTCGTGCCGGAGGTGGTCGTGGATCCCGCGAAGCGCGAGCTGCCCGTGCCGACCGCCCGGGGTCACCGGTGCGTCCGGGTGCTGCGGTGCGCGCGGGCGCTCATCAGCGACCTGTCGATGGGCGTCGACCACCGCGCGCTCGGCTCCTTCTGCGGCCGGTACTGCCAGGTGGTGGACATGCACCACCGCATCGAG
>DATLGD010000220.1:0-6312 GCA_035540755.1 Mycobacteriales bacterium
ATCGTCGCCGGCGACGTCCCGGAGTCGCTCAAGGACAAGCGCGTCGTCGCGCTCGACCTCGGCGCGATGGTGGCCGGCGCGAAGTACCGCGGCGAGTTCGAGGAGCGGCTCAAGGCCGTCCTGTCGGAGATCACGTCCTCCGACGGCCAGATCATCACCTTCCTCGACGAGCTCCACACCGTCGTCGGCGCCGGCAAGGCCGAGGGCTCGATGGACGCGGGCAACATGCTCAAGCCGATGCTCGCCCGCGGCGAGCTGCGCATGGTCGGCGCCACCACGCTCGACGAGTACCGCACCGGCATCGAGAAGGACCCCGCCCTCGAGCGGCGCTTCCAGCAGGTGTTCGTCGGCGAGCCGAGCGTCGAGGACACCGTCGCCATCCTGCGCGGGCTGAAGGGCCGGTACGAGGCCCACCACGGCGTGGCCATCACCGACGGTGCGCTCGTGGCGGCGGCGGCGCTGTCCGACCGGTACATCCCGAGCCGGCAGCTGCCGGACAAGGCGATCGACCTCGTCGACGAGGCCGCCTCGCGCCTGCGCATGGAGATCGACAGCCGGCCGGTCGAGATCGACGAGCTGCAGCGCGCGGTCGACCGGATGCGCATGGAGGAGCTCGCTCTCGAGCGCGAGACCGACGACGCCTCCAAGGAGCGGCTCGAGGAGCTGCGCCGCGAGCTCGCCGACCGGCAGGAGGAGCTGAAGGGGCTGGTCGGCCGCTGGGAGCGGGAGAAGAGCGGGCTCAACCGCCTGGGCGAGCTGAAGAAGCGGCTCGACGAGCTGCAGACCGAGGCCGAGCGGGCCTCGCGCGACGGCGATCTCGAGGCCGCCTCGCGCCTGCAGTACGCCGAGATCCCGGCCGTGCAGAAGGAGCTCGCCGAGGCCACCGACGCCGCCGAGCACCGCGAGGCGATGGTCAAGGAGCAGGTCGGCCCGGACGACGTCGCCGAGGTCGTCTCGGCCTGGACCGGCATCCCCGCGGGCCGGATGCTCGAGGGGGAGACCGCCAAGCTGCTGCGCATGGAGGACGCGATCGGCTCGCGCCTGGTCGGGCAGCGGGACGCCGTCGTCGCCGTCAGCGACGCGGTGCGCCGGGCGCGGGCCGGCATCTCCGACCCGGACCGGCCGACCGGCTCGTTCCTGTTCCTCGGCCCGACCGGGGTCGGCAAGACCGAGCTGGCCAAGGCGCTGGCGGCGTTCCTGTTCGACGACGAGCGGGCGATGACCCGCATCGACATGAGCGAGTACGGCGAGAAGCACTCGGTCGCGCGGCTGGTCGGCGCGCCTCCCGGCTACGTCGGCTACGAGAGCGGCGGGCAGCTGACCGAGGCCGTGCGGCGGCGCCCCTACGCGGTGGTGCTGCTCGACGAGGTCGAGAAGGCGCACCCGGATGTCTTCGACGTCCTGCTGCAGGTGCTCGACGACGGCCGGCTCACCGACGGCCAGGGCCGCACCGTCGACTTCCGCAACACGATCCTCGTGCTGACCAGCAACCTGGGCTCGGCCTACGTCAGCGACCCGCTGCTCACCTCGGACCAGCGCAAGGACAAGGTCCTGGACGTCGTGCGCGCGACCTTCAAGCCCGAGTTCGTCAACCGCCTCGACGACGTCATCGTGTTCGACGCGCTCGGCACCGACGAGCTGACCCGCATCGTCGACCTGCAGGTGCAGGCGCTCGCCGAGCGGCTGCGCAGCCGGCGGCTGACGCTGACGGTCACCGACCCGGCTCGCGAGTGGCTGGCCCTGGCCGGTTTCGACCCGCTGTACGGCGCCCGCCCGCTGCGCCGCCTGGTGCAGAAGGCGATCGGCGACACCCTCGCGAGGGCGCTGCTGGCCGGCGAGGTGCGCGACGGCGACGAGGTGGTCGTCGACAAGGCGCCCGACGCCGACGCGCTGACGGTCCGTGCCGCCGCCCACACCGACGTCTGACCTTCGCGTCAGAGCCCGCCAGCCTGCCTGTGCTCCGGAACTCTGACGCAGAGAAGGGTCTCAGCTCGGGGTCACGCGAAACCGAAGGCAGGGCGTGACCTCGACGACGCCGGCGCCGTACCGCTCGTCCAGGGCGGCGCGCTGCGCGTCGGTGACGGCGACGACGCCCAGCTCGACGACGCCGCGCGTCTCGGACACCGAGCCGAGAGGTGGCTTCCAGGCCCAGATCGGCGGCGGCGCCCGAGAACAAGCTCGTCCTGCACCGGAGGTGCTCACCGGGGCGGGCCGGGAACAGCAGCGTGAGCGCCGGCATCACCCTCGACGCCGGCGCGCTGATCGCCCTGGACCGCGACGACCGGCGGGTCGTCACGCTGCTGGCCCGGACCACGGAGACGTGCGCCGCGGTGACGGTCCCGGCTGGTGCGCTGGCGCAGGCGGTGCGAGACCCGGCTCGCCAGGTCCGGCTGTCCCGGCTGCTGCGCCGGCCCGACCCCGACGTCGTTCCGCTCGACCGGGTCGACGCGACGGCCGTCGGGCGGCTGCTCGTGGTCAGCGGCACCGCGGACGTCGTCGACACGCACGTGGTGCTGTGCGCCCGGTGTCCCTCTGACCCTGCCCGCCCCCTGGGATACCCCTTGCGTCAGAGCCCCGGAGCGCGAGGCTGCTCCGGGGCTCTGACGCAACAGGCTCAGCGGGTGCGGACCAGCTGCACCGTCCACGTGGAGCCGAAGTGGTCGGCCACGCACGTCGACCGCGCGCCGGCGCCCTTGCGGCCGTAGTCCTTCTCGTACTGGACCTGGCCGCCGGAGGTGACGAGCAGGTGCTCTGTGACGTAGCCGGCGGCGTGGTCGACGCCCCACCAGCTCGAGCCGTTGCTGCGCTCGATGATCCGGCCGTCCTGGCAGGCCAGCTGCATGCGCTCCGACGACGCCGAGGCCGGCGCAGCGAGTGCCGGGACCAGCGTCAGGCCTGCGGCGACGGCCAGGAGGCGCCTCACCCGACGGCCTTGCGACAGCGCAGGTGCGCGACGCCCAGGTAGATCGACAGCGCGATCAGGACCAGCACCGAGACCGCGAACACGACGTAGTTGGCGGTGTTGAGCCACGCCGGCAGCCCGCCCCACGGACCCTCGTGGTGCTGGCCGATCAGGCCACCGAGCAGGTAGCTCCCCGAGAAGACGGCGAACACCGCCCCGACGGCGCGGTAAGGATGACGAGCGATCACGAGAGCCCCCTTCGGATCGCGGACCCCTTGGTCCGCGCTGCCGCCGACCGTGCCGTGGCGGCCCCGCCCGGTCACGAGGCGGCGGTCCCGGTGCGACCGGGACGACCTCCCGGCCGGGGCAGGACGGCGAAGGGGCTGACAGTGCCGCCTCCCGGCGTCACCATCGGCGCATGGGTCTTGGACGCGCTGCCGGACGCGCGCGTCGCCTCGCGCTGCTTCTCGGGCTCGTGGCCGTCACGGGTGCGTTCGCCGACGTGGCGCTGCAGGTGGCGGACGGCGCCGGTCGCGAGTTGCTCACGGACAACACCACCAGCGGCGATGTCGTCGCGATCGGCTACGGCCTCGCCGGCGTCTACCTGGCCCGGGCCCGGCCGCGCAACGCGGTCGGCTGGGTGCTGCTCGCCGTCGCGGTGGTGCAGGGGCTGACCGGCCTGGCCCATGGCTGGGCGGTGTGGTCCGACCCGCTGCCCGGGCGCACCTTCGCCGCCTGGTGGACGTCGTGGACCTTCTTCCTCGGCTTCGGCCCGATCGCCACCGTGCTGGTGCTGCTCTACCCGTCCGGACGCGCCGGCCGGTGGCGGCGCCGGGTCGTGGCCGCCTCCCTCGGCGGCACGGTCCTGGTCGCGCTGTCGCTGGCCGTCGCCCCCGACGCGGTCGACGACGTCGTCCCCGGGCTGGAGAACCCGGTCGCGGTGCCGGCGCTGATGCCGGTGCTGGCCATCGCCGGTGCGGCCATCCTGCTCCCGTGCGTGCTGCTCACGCTGCTCGACGCCGGCCGACGGGTCTGGCGCGGCAGCAGCCCCGAGCGGGAGCAGCTGCTGTGGTTGCTGACGGCCGCCGCCGTCGCCGTCGGCGGCAACTACCTGCCGCTCGGCCCGGCCGGTCTGCTGACCAGCGTCATCGTGCCCGTCGCCGTCGCCGTCGGCATCGTGCGCTACGCCCTGCTCGACCTGCAGCTCCTCGTCCGGCGCACCCTGTTGTTCGGTGCGCTCACCGCGCTCGTGGTGGCCGTGTTCGTCCTGGCCACGGCCGGCCTGAGCGGCCTGGTCCCTGGCGACTCGCTGCCGGTCGCGGTGGCGGCCGGCCTCGTCGCCGTCGGGCTGCTGCCGGCCCGCGACGTCGTGCAGCGCGGCGTCGACCGTCTCGTCTACGGCGAGCGGCGCGACCCGCTGCGAGCCGTCGCCAGCCTGGGCCGCGACGTCGCGCAGCACGACGACGGGCAGCTGCTGCCGCAGGTGCTGCGCACGATGGCGACGGCGGTGCGCTCGCCGCACGTTGCGCTGCACGACGCCGACGGCGCCGTGGTGGCCGAGACGGGCACCTCGACCGATGGCGAGCCGGCCGCCCTGCCGCTGCAGGTCGGCGGGCGCGCCGTCGGCTGCCTGGTGGTGGCGCCGCGCACCGCTCGGGACAGCTGGTCATCCGACGACCGGCGGCTGCTCGACCTGCTCGCGCAGCAGGTGGCCGTCGTGGTCCACGCAGCTGCGCTCAACGCAGAGCTGGCCGGTTCTCGCGACCGCGTGGTCGAAGCCACCGCACAGGAGCGCCGCCGGCTGCGCCAGGAGCTGCACGACGGGCTCGGGCCGGCGCTGTCAGGTATCGCGCTCGGGTTGGAGGCGACCGAGGCCGCCCTCGACGCAGCGCCGGTCCGCGCGGCCGCCCTGCTCGTCCGGCTGCGCGAGGAGACCCAGAGCGCCGGCCGTGAGGTGCGCCGCCTCGTCGAGGGGCTGCGCCCCGCCGCCCTCGACCGACAGGAGCTCGCTGCCGCCCTCGCCGCGTTCGTCGAGGCGCTGCGCGACACCGGCCGCCTCGATGTCGTCCTCGTGCTGCCGGGTCAGCTGCCGCCGCTGGCGCCGGACGCTGACGCCGCGGCCTATCGCATCGTCACGGAGGCGGTGACCAACGTCGTGCGGCACAGCGGGGCCCGCACCTGCCGCGTGTCGGTGGAGGTGGACGGCGTAGGGCTCCGGATCGTGGTCGAGGACGACGGGCACGGCTTGCCCGCCCAGCCGCGCGACGGCGTCGGCCTGACCTCGATGCAGCGGCGGGCCGCCGAGCTCGGCGGCACCTGGGCGGCCGGTCCGCGCGAGGACGGCGGCACCCGGGTCGAGGTCGTGCTGCCGGTGGTGTCAGGGGTGCCGGCGTGATCCGCGTCGTCGTGGCCGACGACCACCCGGTGTTCCGCTACGGGCTGCTGGCCGTGCTCGACGGCGCCGACGGCATCGAGGCCGTCGGTGAGGCCGAGGACGGCGCGCAGCTGCTGGAGGTGGTCGAGCGCGAGCGGCCCGACGTCGTCGTCACCGACCTGCACATGTCCGGCCTCGACGGCGTCGCCGCCACCCGGGAGGTCCTGCAGCGCGCGCCGGCCACGGGGGTGCTGGTGCTCACGCTGCACGACGACGACGCCACGGTCGTCTCGGCGCTGCGGGCTGGGGCTCTCGGCTACCTGGTCAAGGGCGCCGACCGGGCCGAGATCGTGCGCGCGGTGGAGTCCGTCGCTGCCGGCCAGGCCGTCTACGGGCCGAGCGTCGCCAAGCGCATCGTCGGGTTCTACGCGGGAGCGACCGAGCGCTATGCCGCCGACGTCTTCCCGCAGCTGACCGTCCGCGAGCGGGAGGTGCTGGACCTCGTCGCCGCCGGCTGCGGCAACCACGCGATCGCCGCGCGGCTGCACCTGTCGGAGAAGACGGTGCGCAACCACATCTCGGCGCTGCTGACCAAGGTGCAGGTCGACGCCCGGCCGGCACTGGTCGTCGCTGCCCGGGAGGCCGGTCTCGGCATCGCCGCGCCGTCCTGACGGTCGCCCCGTCACGTCGACGGTCGGGTCCTGCCCCGCTTGCCGGTCAGCAAGCGGGTCAGGACCCGACTGTCACTCTCGGCCGACGCCGCGAGCCGCTCGTCCCCTCCTCGAGCGGCTCGGCACCGGGCCTGATCTGCACGGTGCTCCGCGCGGTGCCGCTTGCCAATGGCCCGTTCGGACCAACCTGGAGGTGGCGGCCCCGACGCGCCGGACGCCGCGATCTCTGATGTCCACAGGCGCGGAATCCGGAACGGCCGACGGACCCGGGGTGGCTGCCCCGGGTCCGTCAGACGGTCAGTCGTGTCAGGCCGGCGGGCCCGTCACGGCACGTTCAGCACCGTGTCACCCGGATCGGCGGAGGC
>DATLGD010000221.1:0-17040 GCA_035540755.1 Mycobacteriales bacterium
GGCCGGCTGCCCGGTGCCGCGCAGCGGAGGCGGCTTCCCGCCGCCGAAGCAGCTGCCGCCGCCCACGGTGCCCGACGAGGCGCTGCCGGTCCCGCTCGCTGCCGGGCCCAAGGCCGCCGACCTGTCCGCCGTCACCGGACGCGGCATCTGGGTCACCAACTGGCCTGACACCGTCGTCGACGTCCCAGGCCTGGTGCAGCGGACGAAGGACGCCGGGCTGCAGAGCATCTGGGTGCGCACCGGCGGCAGCCGGCAGGGCTACTACGGCGACCGGGTCCTGCCGCAGCTCGTGCCGGCCGCGCACGCCGCCGGCCTGAAGGTGGTGGCCTGGGACTTCCCGTTCCTGTCCGACCCGGTCGCCGACGCGCAGCGGGCCAAGACGGCGCTCGACGCCGGCATCGACGCCATCGCCCCCGACGTCGAGACCGAGTACGAGGGCACCTACGCCACGGCCCGGCGGGTGGAGCTGTACCTGTCGCTCGTGCGGTCCTACGCCGGCACCCGGCCGGTCGCCGCGACCGTGCCGCGGCCCACCGAGCGGCGCCTCGCGACGTTCCCGTACGCGGCCTTCCCGGCGTACGCCGACGTGTTCGTGCCGATGGTCTACTGGTCGTGCAACGAGCCGGGCGAGCTGGTCAGCCAGTCGCTGCAGCACCTCGGCGCGCTCCTGCCGGTGCACCCGGTCGGCCAGGGCTACGACATGGGCAGCGAGGGAGGCCGGCCCGGCCTACCCACCTTCGCCGAGACCTGGCGGTTCCTCGACGTCGCCCGGCGCGGAGGGGCCGTCGGGGCGAGCCTGTGGACCATCGAGAAGGTGGGGCCGGAGCAGTGGGAGGCCCTGCGCCTCTACCCGTGGGACGACGTCGCACCCTGACGGGAGGGTCACGGCGGTAGAGGAGTGGACAACGCCCGTTCGCGGGGTAGGGGCCTGCTCGACACCCCGACCCCCGGAGGACCCCATGTTCAAGAAGCTCACCCTCGCCGCCGCCGCCGGCGCCGGCTACGTCCTCGGCGCCAAGGCCGGCACCCAGCGCTACGAGCAGATCGTCGCCAAGGCGCGCGAGATCGCCGGCATGCCGGCCGTGCAGAACGCGACCGCCACCGTCCAGGAGACCGCGGCGCCGCTGGTCGACAAGGCCAAGGACACCGTCAGCGAGAAGGTCTCGAGCGCCACCGACAAGGCCAGCGGCAAGAGCGGCAGCTCGGGCGGCACGGGCGGCACCGGCACGGACCTGGGCGCCTCCGGAACCGGCGCCACCACCCGGTCCACGGCCGCGGCCGGCGCGGCGCCCAGCGCCACCGCTCCCGTCACCCGGCCCTGAACCCTCCGCAGCCCTGACCCGTACGGGAGGACATCCATGGGAACCGTCGCGCACTACCTCGAGGTCAACGCCCCGGCCAGCCAGTGCTACGCCTGGTGGCGCGGGCTGACGAACCTGCCGCAGATCATGCCGGACGTGCAGTCGATCGAGCCGAAGGGCGGCTCCACCGACGTCACGCACTGGAAGGTCTCCGGGCCGCTCGGCAAGACCGTCGAGTGGGATGCCAGGATCGTCGAGGACCTTCCCGACCAGAAGATCGCCTGGGCCAGCGTCGACAGCTCCGGCGGCGACGTGCAGAACTCCGGTGCTGTCCGCTTCGACGACCACGGCGGCACCACCGGCGTCGAGGTCAGCCTGGCCTACGACCCGCCGGCCGGTCCCGTCGGCGACGTCGTGGCGAAGCTGTTCGCCGACCCGCAGAGCAAGGTCGAGAAGGCCCTCGAGGCGTTCAAGTCGACCATCGAGTCGGCCACTCCCGGCACCGGCGGACAGACCGTCAAGCAGCACTGAGCCGGCACACCCCGAACGGCACGCCGCGAGGGGCCGCTCCGTCCGGAGCGGCCCCTCGCGCCGTCCGCCCCGCACCCTCCGAGAGGACACTCCCGCGATGAGCAACCGCACCCCCGGCCCGCCGTCGGACTTCGAGGCCGAGGGCATCCCGGACCCCGGCACCCTCGCCGAGAACGAGCAGAACACCGGCCAGCTCGAGGGCACCATGAGCGTCCCGCGGGACGTGCCCGGCGCCGTCGACGAGCACGGCACGACCGCCGCCGAGCTGCACGACGGCGAGCCGCTCGACGGGCGCCTGGCCCGCGAGGAGCCCGACGTCCTCGCCGCCGCCGACCGGCCGGCCGACGAGAGCCACACCGCCGACACCCCCTTCGCCGAGGCCTCGGGCCAGGGCATCGGCCGGCTGGTCGAGCCCGACGAGGGCTCCCGGTCCGACACCGAGGCCGACATGGTCGCCAGTGACGTCGGCACCGACCTCGGCGGCTACTCCGCCGAGGAGTCGGCCATGCACCTCGAGCCCGAGGCCTGACCCCGCCTCCGGGCGGGTAGACGACGGCCGTGCCCCGCCTGCGTCGCGTCTCCTGCTCCGCCCCCGGCCTGAGCCGGCGCCGGCGGGGCAGAGGCTTCGAGTACGTCGACGCAGGCGGGAACCGGGTCACCGACGAGGCGACCCTTGCCCGCATCGCCGCGCTGGTGATCCCGCCGGCCTGGACCGACGTGTGGATCTGCCCGCTCGCCAACGGGCACGTCCAGGCGACCGGCCTCGACGCCCGCGGGCGCCGGCAGTACCGCTACCACGACGCCTGGCGGGTGCAGCGCGACATCGAGAAGCACGACCGGGTGCTCGAGTTCGCCGCCCGCCTGCCGGCGGCGCGCGAGCGCCTGCTCGAGCACCTGCGCGGCACCGACCAGCTGACCCGCGAACGGGTGCTGGCCTGCGCCGTCCGGCTCATCGACCTCGGCTTCTTCCGGGTCGGGGGCGAGCGGTACGCCGAGGAGAACGGCTCCTACGGCCTCGCCACACTGCGCAAGGAGCACGTGCGCATCACCACGGCCGGCGAGATCGAGCTGGAGTTCCTCGGCAAGAGCGGCAAGCTCTGGCAGCGCTCGCTGGTCGAGGCCGAGGTCGTCGACGTCGTTCGCCGGCTGAAGCGGCGCCGCGGCGGTGGCGCCGAGCTGCTGGCCTACCGCGAGGGCCGGCAGTGGGTGGACGTGAAGAGCGGCGACATCAACGCCTTCCTGCGCGAGGTCACCGGCATCGAGGCGACGGCCAAGGACTTCCGCACCTGGTCAGCCACCGTGCTGGCCGCCGTCGGCCTCGCCGTCTCGACGCACGCCGCCACCAGCCCCACCGCCCGGAAGCGCGCCATCACCCGGGTGGTTCAGGAGGTCGCGGACAAGATGGGCAACACCCCCGCGGTGTGCCGGTCCTCCTACATCGACCCGCGCATCGTCGACCTCTACGAGAACGGCGCGACGATCGCCGGCGACCTCGACGAGCTGGGGGTCGACGCGGCCCACGGCGAGCCGGCCTTCCAGGGGGCGGTCGAGGCGGCCGTCCTGCGTCTGATGCGCGACCCGGCCGAGGAGCGGCTGGCCGGCTGACCGGCCGCGCGAACCGAAACCAGCACGTACCGTGGGACCGTGAGCCGTTCCCGGGCAGGCGTGCTGGTCGTCGCCCTGACCGCGCTGCTGGCCGGTCCGCTGGCCGTGCCGTCCGCCGCCGCCGGTGCGCCGCCGCAGCGGACGTGGCACGCCGACGCCGCCCGCGTCCCCGAGGCTCGGGGAGCCGGTCGCGAGGGCGAGGGCGTGCTCGTGGCGGTGCTCGACACCTGGATCGACGCCGGGCACCGCGACTTCGAGGGTCGGGTCGTCGGCGGGGCCGACTGCACCGGCGGCACCTGCCGCGAGGGGGTGCCGGCACCGGACCCGTGCACGCACGGCACGCACGTCGCCGGCACCGTCGCCTCGTCGTCGTACGGCGTCGCGACGAAGGCCACCGTGCTGCCGGTCAAGGTGCTGTCGCGCGGCGGCGACGGCACGTGCAGCGGCACCTCGGCCGGCGTCGCTGCCGGCATCCGGTACGCCGCTGCCAAGGGCGCCCGGGTGATCAACCTCTCGCTCGGCACGCTCGTTCCCGGCTTGTCGTCGTCCTCCGCGATCACCGCCGCGGTCACGGAGGCCTCGCGGGCCGGCGCCGTCGTGGTGTTCGCCGCCGGCAACTCCTCGGTGCCGGTGGCCGACAGCTACGGCGGGAACGCCCTGATCGTCGCCGCCACCGGTCCGGAGGGGAACCTCGCCCTCTACAGCCAGCGGGGCAACGGGGTCAGCGTGGCGGCGCCCGGCGGCGACCCGCCGACGCTCAGCTCCTGCAGCCCCGAGCGCTGCGTCACCTCCCTGTTCCCGGACGGCAAGTACGCGGTCGCGGCCGGCACGTCGATGGCGGCACCGCACGTCGCTGGCATCGCGGCGCTGCTTCTCGCGCAGGACCCGAGCCGCACCCGCCAGCAGGTGGTCGACCGGATCCGGGCGACCGCACGCCCGCTGGCCGGCGCCGGCTCGGGTCTGGTCGATGCGCGGGCGGCCCTGTCCGGGCCGCCGACCACCGGCCCCGGCGAGCCGCCCGCCACCTCCCGCGCCCAGGAGCAGGCCGCCGCAGTGCCCGCCGACCCGCCCGCCGGCACCGCGCCCGGTGCCGCGCCCGGTGCCGGCGCTGCCGGGGACGGCGCCGCCGCCGCACCGGACCCTGCGTCGGCGCCCCTCGCGGGCGGCGAGGCGCCGGTCGAGCCCGAGCCGCTGCCGGCGGACGAGCCGGCTCCGGAGGTCGCGGCGGTCGAGCCTGCCGACGACGCGACGACCGACCCGCTGGCCGCGGACACCGGCGAGGGGCTGCCGGCCGGCCCGCCGGCGCTGGCGGTGGCGCTCCTGCTCGCCGCGGCCCTGTCGACGACGCTCGCCGGGCTCCGGCCTCGCGGTGTGGTGTCAGCCGCACCTGGCCCCTCGTGGCGATAGGCCGGCCGACGGCGGGTACCGGACAGGCATGACCGCCCTCCGCACCCTGCTCGCGTCCGCCGTTGCGCTCCTCCTGCTGGCCGGCCCTGCCTCTGCGCAGGGCGGCGGCGAGGCCCAGCCCGCCGACACCGGCTTCCCGATCGCCCTGCTCGTGCTCGCGGTCGTCGCCGTCGTCTTCGCCCTCGTCTGGCGCGTGGTCAGCAAGCGGAAGCAGGACCGCACGCAGGACCGATAGCGCTCAGCCGATCGTCCGCTGCGAGCGGGCGACGACGGCGTCGGCCTGCGCCCGCACCCGCGGGTCGTGCACATCGGTGCCGGCGTCGAAGACGGTCTGCCACACGAGCCGCTCCGCGCCGGCGCGGCGCCGACCGACGACACGCACCCCGCCCGCGGGTTGCAGCCGGACGTGGGTGCTCCAGGCGACGCTGCTCGTCACCCCGGCGTGCACGAGGTCGGGCAGCCCGCCGTCGTCGTCGGCCAGGTGCAGCGTGGTGGTGGTCCCGGCGCCGCTGACCGGAGCGGCGCCCGACGGCAGCTCGAGCACCGTCAGCACCGGACGCTGCCAGCCGACCCGTTCGATGCCCGCCCACGGGACCAGCTCGCGGCCGGGCAGCAGCAGGCCCTGCGACGTCGTCACGACCGGCTGCCCGTCCCGGGTCAGGGCCCAGCCGGTGCGGCGGTCACCGGCAGGCACCCGGACCGCGCGGACGGCGACCGGCACGGGGCGGCGGCGGAAGAGCTTCACCCGCGCCAGGGTAGGCGTCCGGCAGGATGTGCCGGTGCTGCGACGACGAGCCCTCCCCCTGCTGCTGGCCCCCCTGCTCCTGACCGGGTGCGCCGACGTCCGAGCGACCGCCGGTCGCGCCGGCGACTGCGCCGGCCTGGTCAGCGACGTCGCCTCGACCGGCCTGTCGCGCACCCCCACGGTCGAGGACGCCGAGGCGGCGGTGCGGCGGCTCGACGACCGGATCGGCGGCATCGACGACGCGGAGCTGCGCGACGCCGCCGCGGCCCTGCGCGACCGCCTGCAGGAGCTCGCCGACGCCGCCCAATCGGCGGACCCCGCCGGAGCGCAGGCCGCCGCCGAGGCGGCGCGGTCAGCGGCACGGGACACCGCGGCGCTGTGCGGCCTGCCGGTCGACCAGCTGCTCGGGTGAGCCACTACTCCAGGTAGTCGCGCAGCTTCTGCGACCGCGACGGGTGACGCAGCTTGGAGAGCGTCTTGCTCTCGATCTGCCGGATCCGCTCCCGCGTCACCCCGAACTCCTGCCCGACCTCCTCGAGCGTGCGCGGCCGTCCGTCCAGCAGGCCGAAGCGCATCTGGATCACCCGGACCTCGCGCTCGGACAGCGAGTCCAGGACCAGCTCGAGCTGCTCCTGCAGCAGCAGGAAGCTGGCGGCGTCGAGCGGCACGACGGCGTCGGTGTCCTCGATGAAGTCGCCGAGGTGGGAGTCCTCGGCGTCGCCGATCGGGGTGTCCAGTGACACCGGCTCCTGGGAGATCTTCTGGATGTCCCGCACCTTCTCGACCGGCAGGTCCATCTCCCGGCCGATCTCCTCCGGGGTGGGGTCGCGGCCCAGCTCCTGCATGAGCTGGCGCGTGGTGCGCAGCAGCTTGTTGATGGTCTCGACCATGTGCACCGGGATGCGGATCGTGCGGGCCTGGTCGGCGATGGCGCGGGTGATGGCCTGCCGGATCCACCAGGTGGCGTAGGTCGAGAACTTGTAGCCCTTGGTGTAGTCGAACTTCTCGACCGCCCGGATCAGCCCGAGGTTGCCCTCCTGGATGAGGTCCAGGAACAGCATCCCGCGGCCCACGTACCGCTTGGCGATGCTCACCACCAGGCGCAGGTTCGCCTCCACCAGCTGCCGCTTGGCCCGCACGCCGTCGCCGGCGAGGTGGGCGAGGTCGCGACGGAGCTGCTCGTCCAGGTCCGGCTCGTCCGCGAGCTTCTCCGCGGCGAACAGGCCCGCCTCGATCCGCCGGGCGAGGTCGACCTCCTGCTCCGCGGTCAGCAGCGGGACCCGGCCGATCTCCTTGAGGTACATCCGCACCGGATCGCTGGTGGAGCTGGTGCGGGCGGCGAGCGCCTCCTCCTCGCGCCGCAGCGCCTCCTCGCGCTCCTGTGCCCCGTCGGAGTCGTCGACCGCCTCGACCACCTCGACGCCGGCGTCGGCGCAGACCCGGAGCACCGCTCCCAGCTCGTCGGCAGGGAGCTCCGCGGCGACCATCGCGGCCGTCACCTCGTCCGAGGTGAGGAATCCGACGTCCTTGCCGTGGGCCAGCAGCGCCGCGAGCTCGGCCACCGAGGCCAGGGGCGGTGCGGCCTCGTCCGGAGACGTGCCGGGGACGGGGGCCGCCTGCACCTGACCTCGTCGGTCCGTGCCGGCCCCCGCGCTCACAGCGCCGCCTTCGCTCGCTGCGCAAGCGGACGATGCGCCCGCTCCTGCGTCACGGGGCACCGCCCGCATGCTGCGCTCACAGCGCCCCGATCCCGCGCTCGCGCAGGGCCCGGACCGTCTGCTCGAGCGAGATCAGCTCGGCGAACAAGCGGTTGTACTCCTCGGCCGCCTCGACGGGGTTCACGCGTTGCAGGCGCTGCTTCAGCTCGGTGGTGCGCCGGGTGGCGGCCAGCTCCTGCACCCGGGCCATGACGGCCCCGGCGTACCGCTCGTCCGGCTCGGCGTCCGACATCGGCGCCTCGACCGCGAGGCGGGTGACGGCGCTGCGGACGGCGTCGTCGGGCGCGTGCTCGAGGAGCGCCCCCACCCACGTCTCACCGCCGGCGGTCGACGCCGTGCCGCCGGCCTTGAGCACCACCTCGTGCACGGCGCGGGCACCCGGGTGCAGGAAGACCTCCGCGCCGAGGGCGTCGTACTGCGGTGCGACGAGCACCGGCACCTGCACGGCCAGCTTGACCAGCTCGCGCTCGGCGGTGACCGCCGCGGAGTCGACGGCGGGCGGCTGCTGCGCCGCCCGTCGCTGCGCCGGGGTGCGGGAGTCGCCGGACAGCTCGGCGACGCGGCTCAGCACCGTCTCGACCTCCATCCCCAGCCAGCCGGCCAGCCGGCGGGCGTACTCCGGTCGCAACGCGCGGTCCTTGATCCGGCCGATGAGCGGTGCGGCCTCGCCCAGCGCGCCGACGCGGCCCTCGACGGTCTCGAGGTCGTACTTGCCGAGCACCGAGCGGATGGCGAACTCGACCAGCGGCGTCCGCGAGGCGACGAGGTCGGTGACGGCGGCGTCGCCCCGGGCCAGGCGCAGGTCGCAGGGGTCCATGCCGTCGGGCGAGACGGCGACGAACGTCTGCGCCACGAAGCGCTGCTCGTCACCGAAGGCCTTGAGCGCCGCCTTCTGCCCGGCGGCGTCGCCGTCGAAGGTGAACACGACCTCGCCGCGCATCTCGTCCTGGTCCATGAGCAGCCGCCGCAGGACCGAGATGTGCTCGGCGCCGAAGGAGGTGCCGCAGGTGGCGACCGCCGTCGGCACGCCGGCGAGGTGGCACGCCATGACGTCGGTGTAGCCCTCGACGACGACGGCCTGCCGGCGCCGGGCGATCTCCTTCTTGGCGAGGTCGAGCCCGTACAGCATCGAGGACTTCTTGTAGATCGGCGTCTCGCTGGTGTTGAGGTACTTGGGGCCGTTGTCGTCGTCGTGGAGCTTGCGCGCGCCGAAGCCGACGACGTCGCCGGTGATGTCGCGGATCGGCCAGACGAGGCGGCCGCGGAACCGGTCGACCGGGCCGCGCCGGCCCTCGGAGGCGAGCCCGCCGAGCACCAGCTCCTCGGAGCTGAAGCCCTGAGCCCGCAGGTGCTTGGTGAGGGAGTCCCAGCCCTGCGGGGCGTACCCGACGCCGTAGGTCTCGGCCGCCGAGCGGTCGAAGCCCCGCTCGGCGAGGAACTCCCGGGCGAGGGCCGCGTCGGCGGTGCCGAGCTGCTCGGCGTAGTACTGCGCGGCGGTCCGGTGCGCCTCGACCAGCCGGGTCCGCTGCGAGGCCTGCCGGCCGGCCGCGGCCGACCCCTGCTCGTAGCGCAGCTGCACCCCGTAGCGCCCGGCCAGTCGCTCGACCGTCTCGACGAACGACAGGTGCTCGGTGTTGCGGACGAAGCTGATGACGTCGCCGGACTCGCCGCACCCGAAGCACATGTAGAAGCCGAGCTGGGGGTTGACGTTGAACGACGGCGTCTTCTCGTCGTGGAAGGGGCACAGCCCCTTCAGCCGCCCGCCGCCGGCCGGGCGCAGCTGGACGGACTCGCCGATCACGTCGGCGATGGGGGCGCGCTCGCGGACGAGGACGACGTCGTCGTCACGGATGCGCCCAGCCACCGCTCCACCTCCTCCGCCGCTCCGGCGGCTGCTCCCGGAGCGGGACCGCCGTGCCACTGCCGCCGGGCGGAGCTGCTGGGGCCCGACGGCCGGAGTCTAGGACCTCCCCGGCCGGCTCGGCGGCGTGTCCCGGTGCCTTCCTCGGACGGCGGCCGGACGGCGCCGAGAGCGGGCTCAGCCCGCGGTCAGCCCCCGGTGCAGAGACGCGGCGGCGATGTCGGTCAGGCTGGCCACCTGGTCGACGACGACCCGCAGCCGGGCGGCGTCGTCGGCGGCAGCGCGCCAGTCCTGCGCCCTGGCCGGCTCGAGGTGGGCGGGGGCGCGCGCGCACAGCATCTCGACGAGCTCGGCGAGCACCTCCCGCTCCCGCTCCTGCACGGCCGCCACGCCAGGGCGGGCCATCACGTAGCGGGCGGCGACCGCCTTAAGCAGCGCGCACTCGGCCCGGGTGCGCGCCGGCACGACCAGGTCGGCGTCGTAGCGGCCCAGCGGCCCGTCCCCGGAGCGCTCGCGCGTGGCGTCCTGCGCCGCGCGGCAGAACCGGCCGATGAAGCCGCTGGTCAGGGACTTGAGCCGGGCCTGCGAGGTCGCCGTGCCGTCGAAGTCCGCCGGCCACAGCGGCAGGGCGAGCAGGTCGTCGAGGACCCCGTCGAGGCCGGCCGCGGCGTCGTCGCCGAGGTAGAGCTCAGCGGCCAGCTCGCACAGCGCCGTCCGCTCCTCGGGGTCGCGCAGGTCCGGCAGCCGGACCAGGCCGGCGGCGATGCCGTCCTCGAGGTCGTGCACCGAGTAGGCGACGTCGTCGGCCCAGTCCATGACCTGCGACTCGAAGCAGCGGCGCTCGCCGGCAGTCCCCTCGCGCAGCCAGCCGAACACCGCCAGGTCGTCGTCGTAGACGCCGAACTTGGCCCGCACGGACCCGTCCGGCGCCGTGCGCGGCCAGGGGTACTTCGTCGCGGCGTCGAGCGCCGCCCGGGTCAGGTTCAGCCCGGCGCCCTCGACCTTCACCTCGAGCCGGCTGAGCACCCGCAGGGACTGCGCGTTGCCCTCGAACCCCCCGCAGCTGCGCGCCACGAGGTCGAGCGCCCGCTCGCCGTTGTGACCGAACGGCGGGTGCCCGAGGTCGTGCGCGAGGCAGGCGGTGTCGACCAGGTCGGGGTCGCAGCCGAGGGCCGCGCCGAGCTCGCGACCGATCTGCGCGCACTCCAGCGAGTGCGTCAGGCGCGTGCGGGGCACCGCACCGGGCCAGTCGAAGCCGGCACCGCCTGGCTCGACCACCTGGGTCTTGCCGGCCAGCCGGCGCAGCGCCCCCGAGTGCAGCACCCGGGCGCGGTCGCGCATCAGCTCGGACCGGCCGGAGCGGCTGGGCTTCTCGGCGACGAGCCGGGCGAGGTCGGCGTCGCCGTAGCTGCGGGTCATCGGGGTGGACGTCATCGGGAGGAAGGCTAGGTCGCGACCGACCGGCCGCCCGCGCAGGGTGCGCGCGGCCTACAGCGCGCCCGGACCGCGCTCGGAGCTGCGGCCGAACAGCCGCCAGTACAGGTACGCGCCCGTCTCTCGCGCGATGTAGCGCACCTGCGTCTCGCGCGTCCGCACCGATGGGCCGGCCCGGGTGGGCGAGGTGCGGGCGTCGATGCCGACGTCGCGGGCCATCGACCGCGACCGCAGGCTGTGCCAGGGGTCGGTGACGACCGTGGCGCTGGTCCACCCGCGCTCGGCGAACAGCCGCTGCACCGCCTCGACGCTCTGCAGCGTGTTGGTCCCCTCGCCGACCGCGACCACCTCGTCGACGCCGCGGGCCTGCAGGTAGCTCGCGCCTGCCTGCGCCTCGGTGAAGCGGTCGCCGGGCCGGCCGCCGCCGACGGTGACCACGACCGGCGCGACGTCGGCCTCGTAGAGCCGGCGGGCCTGCTCCAGCCGCGCCTCGAGCACCGAGCTCGGCCGGCCGTCGAACTGCGAGGCGCCGAGGACGACGATCGCGTCGGTCGGCGTGCGGTCGTCGCCGCGGGCCACCCACCAGATGCCGGCCGCCGTCCCCCCGACGGCGAGCAGCGCGAGGACGACGACGGCGAGGACGAGCCGGCGGGCGACGCGGAGCAGCAGCACCTAGCTGGTCTCGCTGACGATGCTGCCGAGCGCGGCACGGCCGGCCTCGAGCCGGGCGACCGGCACCCGGAACGGCGAGCACGACACGTAGTCGAGGCCGACCTCGGCGAAGAAGTGGATGCTGTCCGGGTCGCCGCCGTGCTCCCCGCAGACCCCGGTCTTCAGGCCGGGGCGGGACGCCCGGCCCTCCTCGACCGACATCCGCACCAGCCGGCCGATGCCGTCGCGGTCGATCGACTCGAACGGGCTGACGCCGAAGACGCCGAGGTCGAGGTAGCGGGAGAAGAACGACGTCTCGACGTCGTCGCGGCTGAAGCCGAAGCCCATCTGGGTCAGGTCGTTCGTGCCGAAGGAGAAGAAGTCCGCCGACGCCGCGACCTCACCGGAGGTGATGGCGGCCCGGGGCACCTCGATCATCGTGCCGATCAGCGCCGGGACCTGCTGACCGGTCGCCTCCGCCACCTCGGCGAGGACGCGCTCGGAGGACTCCCGGACGACCTCGAGCTCCTGCACGGTGCTGATCAGCGGGACCATCACCTCGGGCCGCGGGTCGAGGCCCTCGGCCCGGAGCGACGCCGCCGCCTCCGCGAGGGCTCGCACCTGCATCTCGAACAGGCCCTCGATGACCAGCCCGAGCCGGACGCCGCGCAGGCCGATCATCGGGTTCTGCTCGTGCAGCCGGCGGACGGCGTCGAGCAGCGCGGCGCGCTTGCCGTCGACCTGCTCGCCGGTGGCCTCGGCGACCGCCACCTCCACCTCGAGCTCCACCCGGTCGGGCAGGAACTCGTGCAACGGCGGGTCGAGCAGGCGCACGGTGACGGGCAGGCCGTCCATGGCCCGCAGGATGCCCTCGAAGTCCTCGCGCTGCAGCGGCAGGAGCGCCTGCAGCGCGCCGGCGCGGGCCTCGTCGCCGTCGGCGAGGACGAGGTCCTCGACGAGCTGCCGTCGCTCGCCGAGGAACATGTGCTCGGTGCGGCACAGGCCGATCCCCTCGGCGCCGAAGCGGCGTGCCCGCTGCGCGTCCTCCGCGGTGTCGGCGTTGGTGCGGACGCCGAGCCCCCGGGTGGCGTCGGCGTGCGCCACCAGGCGGTGCACGGCCTGCACCAGGTCGTCGCCGTCCTCGGGCACGAGCTCGCCCTCGAAGTAGCGCACCACCGGGCTCGGCCGCACGGCGACCTCGCCGAGGAAGACGGCGCCGGTCGTGCCGTCGATCGACAGCATGTCGCCCTCGCGCACGACGGTGCCGTCCGCGGCGGTGATCGTGCGGGCGTGCACGTCGACGTCGAGCTCCTCGGCGCCGCACACGCAGGTCTTGCCCATGCCGCGCGCGACCACGGCGGCATGGCTGGTCTTGCCGCCGCGGCTGGTGAGGATGCCCTGCGCCGCGATCATGCCGGACAGGTCGTCCGGGTTGGTCTCGCGGCGGACCAGCACCACCCGCTCGCCGCGGGCGGTCTGCTCGACCGCCGTGGCGCTGTCGAAGACGACCTTGCCGACCGCCGCGCCCGGGCTGGCTCCCATGGCCGTCGTGAGCTTCGGGACGTCGTCGACGTCCTCGAAGTGCGGGAACATCAGCTGCGCCAGCTGCGCACCGGTCACGCGCAGCAGCGCCTCGTCCAAGGTGATGAGGCCCTCGTCGACCAGCTGCGTCGCGATGCGGAAGGCCGCGCCGGCGGTGCGCTTGCCGACCCGGGTCTGCAGCATCCACAGCCGGCCTCGCTCGATCGTGAACTCGATGTCGCACAGGTCCCGATAGTGCCGCTCGAGGATCGCCATGGTGGCGAGCAGCTCCTCGTGGGAGGCCTTGTCGATCTCCTCGAGCCGGTCCAGCGGCAGCGTGTTGCGGATGCCGGCGACGACGTCCTCGCCCTGCGCGTTCTGCAGGTAGTCGCCGTACACGCCCTGCTGGCCGCTGCTCGGGTCGCGGGTGAAGGCGACGCCGGTGCCGCTGGTGGAGCCGAGGTTGCCGAAGACCATCGAGCAGACCGTCACCGCGGTGCCCAGGTCCGACGGGATGCGCTCCTGCCGGCGGTAGAGGCGGGCCCGCTCGGTGTTCCAGGACGAGAAGACCGCCCGGGTCGCGAGGTCGAGCTGCTCCTTGGGGTCCTGTGGGAACGGCGCCCCCGCGTGCTCCTCGACGACCGACTTGAAGCGCTCGACGATGCCGCGCAGGTCGTCGGCGTCGAGGTCGAGGTCGGTGGCCGCGCCCTTGTCGCGCTTGGCCTGTTCGAAGACCTCGTCGAAGGCCGCGCCGTCGATGTGCAGCACCGTCTTGCCGAACATCTGCAGCAGCCGGCGGTAGGAGTCCCAGGCGAAGCGCTCGTCGCCGGCCTGGCGGGCGAGCCCCTCGACGCTCTCGTCGTTGAGGCCGACGTTGAGCACCGTCTCCATCATCCCCGGCATCGAGAACTTGGCGCCGGACCGCACGCTGACCAGGAGCGGGTCGTCGGCATCGCCCAGCTTCTTGCCCATGGCCTGCTCGAGCGTCGCCAGGTGCTCGTCGATCTCGTCCGACAGCCCCTCGGGCAGGTCGCCGTCGCGCAGGTACGCGGTGCAGGCCTCGGTGGTGACGACGAAGCCGGGCGGCACCGGCAGCCCCAGGTTCGTCATCTCGGACAGGTTGGCGCCCTTGCCGCCCAGCAGGTCCTTCATGTCCTTGCTGCCCTCGGCGAAGTCGTACACGTGCTTCGGCACTGGGAGCTCCTGTCGCGGGTGGAGAGGGTGCCGCGAGGCTACCGGGGGGCGGTTCGCCGGCGACGGCGGCGCGAGCGCCGCAGCAGCAGCAGGGCCAGCAGCAGGGCCAGCAGCAGCGCACCGCCGGCGGCGAGCAGGAGCAGGGACCGGTCGGCGCCGTCCGCGGCCGGGCCGCCGTCCGGCTCCACGGCCGGGAGCGCCGACGGGACGCGGTGCACCGGCGCGTCCTCCCCCTCCGTGGTGGTGAGCAGGGCGCTGCCGTCGCGGGTGTACGCCAGGCCCTCGCCCTGGAAGGTCGGCGGCAGCGCGGTCACCTGCGGGTCGTCGTCGAGCGCGGCCGCGACGTCGCCGTCGCGCACGCGCCACTCGTAGAGGTCGGTGTAGGTGCGCAGCGCCAGCCGACCGCCGTCCGGGGAGATGTCGCCGGCCGTCACGAGCTGGTTGGCGACCCGGCCGATGCCCGGCCCGCCCGGCGTGCCCGTCCGCTCCGGCCGGAAGCCGCCGACGTGCTCGAGCAGGTTCGGGGCGTCGGGCCGCAGCGTCTCGGGGGCCGCGTAGAGCCGGGGGTCGCCGAGCAGGCCCTTGCTCACCACGTACATCCGCCCGGTGACCGGGTGCACCAGCAGCGTCTCGGCGTCACGCGGCCCGTCCTCGTAGCGCAGCCGGTAGCTGACCTGCGGGGGCAGGTCGACGACGACCCCGTCGACCGCGGGATCGGGAACGGGCTCGGGCACCCGGTGCACGAGCAGGCCCAGCTCGCGGGCGGCGTTGTTGTCGCCGATGTCGGCGAGCAGCAGGCTGCTGCCGCCCGCGCCGTCGGGGCCCCGGGCCATGTCCTCCCAGTCGCGGGCCTGCACGCCGAGCCGGTAGGTGGCGAGCAGCCGGCCGTCGGTGCCGACGGCGTGGAGCTCGGACTCCGAGCCGCTGTCCTCATGGGTGAAGAGCCACTCGTCCGACATCGAGCTGGCGGCCACGCCGCTGGACTCCGCGATCTGCGGCGGCAGGGTCAGCAGCGGCTCGGTGGCCGGGGCCAGCAGCGCCGTCGTCAGGACCCCGGCGAGGACGAGCTGCACTCAGACGACGCCGTAGAGGCGGTCGCCGGCGTCACCGAGTCCGGGGACGATGTAGCCCTTGTCGTTCAGCCGCTCGTCGACACCGGCGACCACCGCCGTGATCGGGCAGCCGGCGTCGTCGCGGAAGGCCTCGTCCACCACCGCGATGCCCTCCGGGGCGGCGAGCAGGCAGATCGCGGTGATCTTCGCGGCGCCGCGGTCCACCAGCAGCTGGATGGTCGCCACGAGGGTGCCGCCGGTGGCCAGCATCGGGTCGAGCACGAACACCTCCCGGCCGGTGAGGTCGTCGGGCAGCCGGTTGGCGTACGTGCTGGCGATGAGGCTGCTCTCGTCGCGCACCATGCCGAGGAAGCCGACCTCGGCGGTCGGCATCAGCCGGGTCATGCCGTCGAGCATGCCGAGCCCGGCCCGCAGGATCGGCACCACGAGCGGCAGCGGCCGGGTGAGCCGGCAGCCGGTGGCCTTCGACACCGGCGTCTGCACCTCGACCGGCTCGGTGCTGACCTCGCGGGTGGCCTCGTAGGCGAGCAGCGTCACCAGCTCGTCGGCGAGCCGCCGGAAGGTCGGCGAGTCGGTGCGCTCGTCGCGCAGCGTCGTGAGCTTGTGGGCGACGAGCGGGTGGTCGACGACGAGGGTGCGCACCCGCCCACCGTAGTGACCCGCCCGGTAGCCTCCCGCGCGCCGTCTGACAGGGGAGAGCGCACGTGCCGATCTGGACCTTGAACGAGCAGCGCGGGCCGGGCGTGGTCGTCCGTCCCGAGGAGCGGCTGGGCTGGCCGGCGACGCTCGGCGTCGGCGGGCAGCACGTGCTCGCCATGTTCGGCGCGACCTTCCTCGTCCCGACGATCACCGGCTTCCCGCCGTCGACGACCATCTTCTTCAGCGGCATCGGCACGGTGCTGTTCCTGCTCATCACCGGCAACCGCCTGCCGTCCTACCTCGGCTCGTCCTTCGCGTTCATCGCTCCGGTGATCGCCGCCCAGACCGAGGGCGGCATCCCGGCGGCGCTCGGCGGCATCGTCGTGGCCGGCGTGGCCCTGGCGCTGGTGGGTGCGCTCGTGCACGTCGTCGGCGTCCGGCCGATCGACTGGCTGCTGCCGCCGGTGGTCACCGGCACGATCGTCGCGCTCATCGGCCTCAACCTCGCACCGGTCGCCCGCGACGGCTACGAGACCGACCCGCTGGTGGCGACGGTCGTGCTCGCGGTGGTGCTCGTGGTCACCGTCGGCTCGCGGGGCATGCTGGCCCGGCTGTCGATCGTGCTCGCCGTGCTGGTCGGCTACGGGCTCGCGGCGCTGCGCGGCGACGTCGACTGGACCGCCGTCGGCGAGTCCGCCTGGGTCGGGCTGCCGGAGTTCACCGCGCCGTCCTTCACGCTGCGCGCGTCGCTGCTCATGCTGCCGGTCGTGCTCGTGCTCGTCGCCGAGAACGTCGGGCACGTCAAGGCCGTGGGCGCCATGACAGAGCGTTCCATGGACCCGCTGATGGGCCGGGCGCTGATCGGCGACGGCGTGGCCACCGCCGTGGCCGGCTCCTTCGGCGGCTCGGGCACCACGACCTACGCCGAGAACATCGGCGTCATGGCGGCCACCCGCGTCTACTCCACCGCGCCGTACTGGGTGGCGGCCTTCGTGGCGGTGCTGCTCGGGCTGTGCCCGAAGTTCGGCGCCGCCGTCGCCGCGATCCCCGGCGGTGTGCTCGGCGGTGCCACCACCGCGCTGTACGGGCTGATCGCCATCCTCGGCGCCCGCATCTGGGTGGAGTCGCGGGTGGACTTCCGCGACCCGGTCAACCTGCTCACCGCCGCGGTCGCGCTGGTCATCGGGGCGGCCAACTACTCCTTCGAGGCCGGCGAGTTCGCCCTCGAGGGCATCGCGATCGGCTCGCTGGTCGCCGTCGTCGTCTACCGGGTGCTGCGCCTGCTGCAGAACCGCGGCAGCGGCCCGGTGGGCGACCTGCCCAGCGACCTCCCCAGCGCCGACCTCAACCGCTGATCCCC
>DATLGD010000222.1:0-3582 GCA_035540755.1 Mycobacteriales bacterium
ACCCAGGCCCCTTGGAGCTGCTTCCCCGTGCCCGGCCCCGACTCGCCGCCTGCTCCCACCCCTGCCGACGAACGGCACAGCCCGGCTGCTCTCGACGCCGTCCGCGACGAGGGGCTCGCGGCGATCGCCGCCGCCGCCGACCTCGACGCGCTCGCCGCGGTGAAGACGTCCGTCGTCGGCGACCGCAGCCCGCTTGCCGCGGCGCGCAAGGCGCTCGGCAGCCTGGCCCCGGCGCACCGGGCCGACGCGGGCAAGCGCGTGAACGCCGTCGCGCAAGCCCTGGGCAAGGCCCTCGACGAGCGCCGCCGTGCGCTCGAGGACGAGCGCGACGCACGGGTGCTCGTCGAGGAGGCCGTCGACGTGACGATGGTCCCGCAGCGGCTCCCGGTCGGTGCGCGGCACCCGCTCACGACCGTGCAGGAGCGGATCGCCGACGTCTTCGTGGCCATGGGCTGGGAGGTGGCCGAGGGCCCCGAGGTCGAGCACGAGTGGTTCAACTTCGACGCGCTCAACTTCGGCGGTGACCACCCTGCGCGCGCCATGCAGGACACCCTGTTCGTCGCACCGGAGGGCAGCGGCCTGGTGATGCGCACGCACACCTCCCCGGTGCAGGTGCGCTCGCTGCTGGACCGGGAGCTGCCGGTGTACGTCGTCTGCCCGGGGCGCACCTTCCGCGCCGACGCCCTCGACGCCACGCACTCGCCGGTGTTCAGCCAGGTGGAGGGCCTGGTCGTCGACGAGGGCATCACCATGGCCCACCTGCGGGGGACGCTCGACCACCTCGCAGCGGCCATGTTCGGGGCCGGTCTGCGCACCCGGCTGCGCCCGTCGTACTTCCCGTTCACCGAGCCCTCGGCCGAGCTGGACCTGCAGTGCTTCGAGTGCCGCGGCGCCAGCGCCGTCCCCGGCGGGGAGCCCTGCCGGGTCTGCTCGAGCGAGGGCTGGATCGAGTGGGGCGGCTGCGGCATGGTGAACCCGGCCGTGCTGCGCGCCTGCGGCGTCGACCCGGAGCGCTACAGCGGCTTCGCCTTCGGCATGGGGCTGGAGCGGACGCTGATGTTCCGGCACGGCGTGACCGACATCCGCGACTTCTACGAGGGCGACCAGCGCTTCACGCTGCCCTTCGGCACGGAGGCCTGACGTGCGCGTCCCGATGAGCTGGCTGCGCTCGCTGGTCCCCGGTCTGACCGCTCCGGCCGACGAGGTGGCGGCCGCCCTGGTGCGCGCCGGCCTCGAGGTCGAGCAGGTCCACCGCTACGGCGACGACGTCTCCGGGGTCGTCGTCGCGGAGGTGCTCGACGTCGAGGAGCTGACCGGCTTCAAGAAGCCGATCCGGTACTGCCACGTGACGACCGGCGCGCAGCCGCGGGAGGTCGTCTGCGGCGCGACGAACTTCGCCCCCGGTGACCGGGTGCCGTTCGCGCTGCCCGGGGCCGTCCTGCCGGGGGCCTTCCGCATCGCGACGCGGCAGACCTACGGCCGCACCTCCGACGGGATGATCTGCTCGGAGGCCGAGCTCGGCCTGGCCGCGGAGTCGCCCGGGATCATGGTCCTGCCGCCGGACGCCGAGCTGGGCGCCGACGTCGTCGAGCTGCTCGAGCTGCGCGACGAGGTCCTCGACATCGCCGTCACCCCCGACCGCGGCTACACCCTCTCGGTCCGGGGCGTCGCCCGCGAGGCGGCGACGGCGTTCGGGCTCGAGCTCGCCGACCCCGCCGCCGTCGACGTGCCGCCCGCCGACGGCGGCCACCCGGTGCGCATCGACGAGGCCGACGGCTGCGACCGCTACGTCGCGCGGGTGGTGCACGGCATCGACCCGGCCGCGACGTCGCCGCTGTGGCTGCAGCGCCGCCTCGTGCTGGCCGGCATGCGCCCGGTGTCGCTCGCCGTCGACGTCACCAACGCAGTCATGCTCGAGCTGGGCCAGCCGCTGCACGCCTTCGACCTCGATGCCCTGCAGGGTGAGGTCGTCGTCCGGCGCGCGCAGGCGGGGGAGCGGATCACCACGTTGGACGGCCAGGACCGGGCGCTGGACCCTGAGGACCTGCTCATCACCGACGGCAGCGGCCCGATCGCGCTGGCCGGCGTCATGGGCGGCGGGCCGACCGAGGTCGGTCCGGGCACGAGGTCGATCCTGCTCGAGTCCGCGCGCTTCGCCCCCCTGACGATCGCCCGCACCGCGCGCCGGCACAAGCTTCCGTCCGAGGCGAGCCGGCGCTACGAGCGCGGCGTCGACTCCGCGCTGGCCGACGCCGCCGCCGAGGTCGCCGTCCGGATGCTCGTCGAGCTCGGCGGGGCGACCGCCGGGCCCGTCACCGACGTCGACCTGCGCGCCCCGCAGCCGGTGCTGCGGCTCTCCCTGGACGCGCCCGGTCGCACCGCCGGGCGCGCCTACGAGCCCGACGTCGTCCGCCGCCGCCTCCAGGACGTGGGCTGCGTCGTGTCCGGCGACGGGCCCGTCGTGGAGGTGGTCCCGCCGACCTGGCGACCCGACCTGGCCGGCACCGCCGAGCTCGTCGAGGAGGTCGTGCGGCTCGAGGGCTACGACACGATCCCGATCCAGCTGCCGGTGGCTCCCGCGGGCCGCGGTCTCACCGACGAGCAGCGGCTGCGACGCACCGCCTCCCGCGCCCTGGCCGCCGCCGGGCTGGTCGAGGTGGTCCTGCCGCCGTTCGTCTCGGAGGCGGCGCTGACGGCGCTGGGCGGCGGCATGACGTCGCCCCGCCTGCTCAACCCGCTCTCGGAGGAGGAGGCGCTGCTGCGCCCCACGCTGCTGCCGGGGCTGCTCGCTGCCGCGGTGCGCAACGCCTCCCGGGGCCTGTCCGACGTCGCCCTGTACGAGACCGGTCACGTCTTCGTCGGCGAGGGCCGGCCGGCACCGGCTGTGCCCGGCGTGGAGGGACGGCCGACGGACGAGCAGATCGACGCGCTCGACGCGACGCTCCCGGAGCAGCCGCGGCACCTGGGTCTCGTGCTCGCCGGAGGCCGCCCCGACGGCGTCGGCAGCCGGCCGCTGGCCTGGGCCGACGCCGTCGAGGCCGTGCTCGCCGTCGGCCGTGCTCTGGGCCTGACGCTGACCGTGCGGGCGGTCAGGGACCAGCCGGCCTGGCACCCCGGGCGCACCACGGAGGTGCTCCTCGAGGGCCGCCGGGTCGGGCTGGCCGGCGAGCTGCACCCGCGCACCGTCGGAGCGCTCGGCCTGCCGGCCCGCACGTGCGCTGCGGAGGCGAACCTCGACGTGCTCGTCGCCGCCGCCGCGGCGGCGGGACCGGTTCCGGCGCCGGTGGTCTCGCACTACCCGCGCGCCTCCGTCGACGTCGCCCTCGTCGTCGACGCCGCGACGCCCGCGGCCGAGGTGGAGTCCGCGCTGCGCGAGGGCGCCGGTCCGCTGCTGGAGCACCTCCGCCTCTTCGACGTCTTCACCGGCCCGCAGGTGGGGGAGGGGCGTCGGTCGCTGGCCTACGCCCTGCGCTTCCGGGCCCCCGACCGCACCCTCACCGACGTGGAGGTGCTGGCCGCCCGGGACGCCGCCGTCGCCGCGGCCGCGAGCCGGTGCGGGGCGGTGCTGCGCGGCACCTGACC
>DATLGD010000223.1:0-71755 GCA_035540755.1 Mycobacteriales bacterium
TTGCCCAGCTTCGACAGCGACGATCGCGCAGCGGCGACCACGCGCTCGGCGGTGAGCCCGAACTGCTCGTACAGCACCTGGTAGGGCGCGCTGGCGCCGAAGTGCTCGAGGCCGACGCACTCGCCGTAGCCGCCGACCCACTCGTGCCAGCCCTGGCTGATGCCGGCCTCCACCGACACCCGCGCCTGGACGTCGGGCGGCAGCACGGTGCGCTGGTAGGCCTCCTCCTGGCGCCGGAACCACTCGACGCACGGCATCGAGACCACGCGGGTGCCGATGCCCTCGGCCTCGAGCAGCTCGCGGGCGGCCACGGCGATCTGCACCTCCGAGCCGGTGGCGAGGAGCAGGACCTGCGGCGAGCCGCTGGCGGCGTCGAGCAGCACGTAGCCGCCCTTGGCCACGCCCTCGACGTCACCGACGACGTCGCGGTCGAAGACGGGGACGTTCTGCCGGGTGAGGCAGATCCCGGCCGGCCGGTCGGTGCTCTCGAGGACGGTGCGCCAGGCCACCGTGGTCTCGTTGGCGTCGGCCGGGCGGACGACGTCGAGCCCGGGGATCGCCCGGAGCGCTGCCAGGTGCTCGACCGGCTGGTGTGTCGGACCGTCCTCGCCCAGGCCGATCGAGTCGTGCGTCCAGACGTAGGTGACCGGCAGGCCCATCAGCGCCGCCAGGCGGACGGCCGGTCGCATGTAGTCGCTGAAGACGAGGAACGTGCCGCCGTAGACGCGCAGGCCGCCGTGCAGCGCGATGCCGTTCATCGTCGAGCCCATCGCGTGCTCGCGGATGCCGAAGTGGATGGTGCGCCCGTAGGGGTTCGCGCCCTCGAGCCGGTTGTCGGCCGGCAGGAAGCTGTCGGCGCCCTTCATGGTGGTGTTGTTGCTGCCGGCCAGGTCGGCCGAGCCGCCCCACAGCTCGGGCAGCACGTCCCGGAGCGAGGTGAGCACCTCGCCGGACGCCTTGCGGGTCGCGACGCCCTTGTCGTCGGCTTCGAAGCTCGGCAGCGCGTCGGCCCACCCGGCCGGCAGCTTCCGCTCGCCGAGCCGGTCGTGGAGAGCCGCCCGCTCCGGGTTCGCCTCGCGCCAGGCGGCGTAGCGCTCCTGCCACTGCGCGTGCAGGTCACGGCCGCGCTGCACGACTGCTCGGGCGTGCTCGAGCACGTCGGCAGGCACCGCGAAGGTCTCCGACGGGTCCAGCCCGAGCAGCTCCTTGGTGGCGGCGACCTCCTCGGCCCCGAGGGCGGAGCCGTGCGCCGCCTCGGTGCCGCGGGCGTTCGGCGCCGGCCAGGCGATGACCGACCTCATCGCGATGAACGAGGGCCGGCTGCGCTCGTTCCGCGCCGCCACCAGCGCGGCGTGCAGCGCCTCGACGTCCTCGGCGTCGTCGACCCGCTGGACGTGCCAGCCGTAGGCCTCGTAGCGCGCCACGACGTCCTCGCCGGTGAAGGCGGTGGCGGTGTCGCCCTCGATGGAGATCTCGTTGTCGTCCCAGAGCAGGACGAGGTTGCCGAGCTGCTGGTGCCCGGCCAGCGAGCTGGCCTCGGCACTGACGCCCTCCTGCAGGTCGCCGTCGGAGGCGATCACCCAGATCGTGTGGTCGAACAGGCTCTCGCCGGGCGCAGGGCCAGGGTCGAGCAGGCCGCGCTCGCGGCGGGCGGCCATCGCCATGCCGACGGCGTTCGCGACGCCCTGGCCGAGCGGGCCGGTGGTGGTCTCGACGCCGGGGGTGTGGTCGACCTCGGGGTGGCCGGGGGTCAGTGAGCCCCACTGCCGCAGGTGGGCGAGGTCCTCGAGGGTGAGGCCGTAGCCCGACAGGTAGAGCTGGGTGTAGAGCGTGATGCTGGAGTGCCCGCACGAGAGCACGAAGCGGTCGCGGCCGGTCCAGCGGGGGGCGGTGGGGTCGTGCCGCAGCAGGCGGTTGAACAGCAGGAAGGCAGCCGGGGCCAGGCTCATGGCGGTGCCGGGGTGACCGGACCCGGCGGCCTCCACCGAGTCCATGGCGAGGGCCCGGCAGATGTCGACGGTGCGGCGGTCGAGGTCGCTCCAGTCGAGGCTCGTGCCCTGCGGCGTCTCGGCGGTGCTCGCGCTGGTCATCCGGTCTCTCGCCTTCCTCGCTGCTGGTGCGGCCGCGGTCCGACGCGGTCCGCGGGCCGACCCTAGTGGCAGCCCCTACCCCGGTCGCCGGCGCGGACACGGCCGGGGTGGGCGGGCCCCGCGCCGTCGCGTCGGTAGAGTCATCGAGGTGACGACGCTCGCGGACGACGCTGCGACGCCAGCCGTCCGGGGGGTCCCGGCCGCCGGCTCGGCCGCGGCCCAGGAACCGGCCGTCGCGACGCGTCCAGCCGCCGGCCGGGCGGGCCGGGCCCGTGCCACGGTGGCCGCGTACGTCGCGCTGACCAAGCCCCGGATCATCGAGCTGCTGCTGGTCACGACGGTCCCGGCGATGGTCCTGGCCGCGCAGGGGATGCCCCCGCTCGGCCTGGTGCTCGCCACGCTCGTCGGCGGCTCGCTCGCCGCGGGGAGCGCGAACGCCCTCAACTGCTGGTACGACCGCGACATCGACGTCGTCATGCACCGCACGGAGGGTCGGCCCCTCGCGCGCGACGCCGTGTCGCCGCGCGGCGCCGTCGTCTTCGGTCTCGTGCTCGGCGCGCTGTCGGTGGCCCTGCTCGGCGTCACCACCAACGCGCTGTCGGCGCTGCTCGCGCTCGCCGCGATCGCCTTCTACGTGGTCGTCTACACCGCGCTGCTCAAGCGGCGCACCTCCCAGAACATCGTGTGGGGCGGAGCCGCCGGCTGCATGCCGGTGCTCATCGGCTGGTCGGCGGTCACCGGCACGGTGTCGTGGGCGGCCGTGGTGCTGTTCCTGGTCGTCTTCTTCTGGACGCCGCCGCACTTCTGGGCGCTCGCCATGCGCTTCCGCGACGACTACGCCGCCGCCGACGTCCCGATGCTGCCGGTGGTCGCGACTCCCGCCGTGGTGGCGTCCCGGATCGTGGCCTACTCCTGGGCGATGGTCGGCACCAGCCTGCTGCTCGTGTGGCCGCTGGCCGTCTCCGGTGCGCTGTACACGGTGGTGGCCGCCGGCGTCGGCGCGGTGTTCCTGCGCGAGGCGCACCTGCTGCAGAGCCGGGTGCGCCGCGGCGTCGCCGCGGCCCCGATGCGGTTGTTCCACTGGTCCATCACCTACCTGGCGCTGCTGTTCCTCGCCGTCGCGCTCGACCAGTTCGTCTGAGCGTGCGCCCGGCCGTCACTCCGCGGGTGGCGCTGGCCACCTGCCGGGAGCTGCCCGACCTCCACGAGGACGACGCACTGCTCGTCCCGGCCCTCGCCTCGGCCGGCGTGGCCGCCGTGCCCGCCGTCTGGGACGACCCCGCGGTCGACTGGGCCGCCTTCGACCTGGTGGTGGTGCGCGACACCTGGGACTACGTGCCGCGGCGCGAGCAGTTCCTCGACTGGGCCCGCTCGGTGCCGCGACTGGAGAACCCTGCCGCCGTGCTCGCCTGGAACACCGACAAGCGCTACCTGCGCGACCTCGCCGCCGCCGGCGTGCCGGTCGTCCCCACGACGTGGGTGGAGCCGGGCGACGGCTACGCGCCGCCGGACGGCGAGCACGTCGTCAAGCCGGCGGTGTCGGCCGGGGCGCGGGACACCGCCCGGTACGCGCCGGGGGAGGACTCCTCCGCACACGTCCGGGACCTGCTCGGGGCCGGGCGCACCGTCATGGTGCAGCCGTACCTGGCCGCCGTCGACACCGACGGCGAGACGGCGGTGCTCTCCCTCGGCGGCGTGCACAGCCACGCCGCCCGCAAGGGGCCGGTGCTCGTGCCCGAGCTCGACGACCCCGACGACGTCGCCATCACGCCGCGCACGGCGTCGGCCGCGCAGCGAGCGGTGGCCGACGCCGCCCTGGCCGCGGTGCCGTTCGCCGGTCCGCTGCTGTACAGCCGGGCCGACGTCGTGCCCGGCCCCGACGGTGGCCCGCTGCTGATCGAGCTCGAGCTCACCGAGCCGTCGCTGTTCCTCGCGGCCGACCCGGGCGCTGCCGACCGGTTCGCGGCGGTGATCGCCGAGCGGGTGGTCAGGCCGGCTGCGCGCTGAGCCGCTCGTGCTCGCGGGAGTCCGGCGGCCCCGGCGGGCGTCCCCGGTCGCGGGTGAACAGCACGACCCGGACGGCGGCGACGAGCGTCAGGCACGCGCCGACCAGGTGCAGGCCGACGAGCAGGACCGGCAGCCCGGTGAAGTACTGCAGGTAGCCGACGGCCCCCTGAGCGAGCTCGATCACGAGCAGCACCCCGACGGCCCGCACGAGCCGCTGGTCGGCCCGCATCGCCCGCAGCCCGACGTAGAGGGCGACGGTGAGCCCGACCAGCAGCATCACCGAGTCGGCGTGCAGCTGCGACACCGTGGCCGGGTCCAGGCCGGTCCGGCCGGCCGCCGGGTCGCCGGAGTGCGGTCCGGACCCGGTCACGACGGTGCCGAGCACCAGCGTGACGGCCGTGACGGCCAGCAGCCCCTGGGTCAGCCCGCGCATGGCCGGCGGCACCACGAGCCGGGGCGGGAGGTCGCCCTCGCCGGCGCGGCGGTGCAGCACCACGGCCAGCGCGATGAGCACCATCGACAGCAGGAAGTGGCCCATGACGGTCCACGGGTTCAGCCCGGTGAGCACGGTGATCCCGCCGAGCACCGCCTGCGCCGGGATGCCGAGGAAGCCCAGCAGAGCGAGCAGCCGCATGTCCGGCCGGACCGGCCGCTGCCGCCACACCGCAACGAGCACCGCGAGCACGACCGCGCCGAGCACGAAGGTCAGCAGCCGGTTGCCGAACTCGATGACGCCGTGCACGGCGTACTCCGCGGTCGGAATGTAGCTGGTCTCGGTGCAGCGCGGCCAGGTCGGGCAGCCGAGTCCCGAGGCGGTCAGCCGGACGGCGCCGCCGGTGACGACGATCGCGCTGTTCGCGACGATGCTCGCCAGCGCCAGTCGCCGGACCGTCGTCGGGGACGGGCGGCGGGTGAGGCGGGCGAGCACGGGCACCAGCCTACGGTCGCGCCGGGCGTCCGGCCGCCTCGACGTCGTCGTAGACGAGGACGTCGGCGTCCCGCCGCGCTCCGGTTGTCGGCCGGTGCGGGCTGACGCGGCCCGGCATCAGGTGCTGCACCTCGACGCCGTGCAGCAGCACCAGCGCGTCGGCCACGAGCCGGCGGTGGCAGCGCCACCAGACCGTCTCGCTGCACAGGAACGCGGTCGGCGCGGCGACGCCGTCGGCGAGCAGGTCGGCGAGCGCCGCCTGCGCCGCCTCGGTGCGCAGGTGGCCGGCGTACCCGCGGAAGGAGGCGTTCTGCCACACCACGTCCGGGCTGGCGGGCGCCGGCCGCCGGAATCCGCCGAGCCGCGGCTCCCAGCGGTAGGCCACCCCGGCGGCGGGCAGCCACTGCTCGAGCCGGTCGCGCCCGAGGTGCGGGTGCCGCCGGCTGCCTGGGGCCGTGCGGATGTCCACCAGGCGGCGCACCTCGCCGAGCCCGAGGCGCTCGAGGAGCTCGTCCTCGCTCGCGGTGCCGTGGCCCACGCTGAACATCACAGCGCGGCGTGCAGCCCGGCCTCACGGGCCTTGACGATGGCCTGGGCGCGGTCCTCGACCTGCAGCTTCGCGAAGATGCTCGAGACGTGGTTGCGCACCGTCTTGTCCGACAGGAACAGCCGTCGGGCGATCTCCCCGTTGCTGGCGCCAGCCGCCACCAGGCCGAGCACCTCGCGCTCCCGGTCCGACAGCGCAGGGAAGGGGCGGGCCGCCGCGGCGCCGGCACCGGAGAAGAAGGCCCGCACGCGGCGCGCGACGGTGCTGCCGTACACGGCGTCGCCGGCGGCCACGCCGCTCACCGCGCGCACGATCTCCTCCTGGCCGGCTCCCTTGAGCAGGTAGCCGAGCGCCCCTGCGCGCAGGGCGGCGAAGACCGTGTCGTCGTCCTCGACCATCGTGAGCACGAGGACCGCGGCGTCCGGCCACGCCTGCAGCAGGCGCCGGGTGGCCTCGACGCCGTTGAGCCGCGGCATCTGCAGGTCCATGAGCACGACGTTCGGACGGTGCTCGAGGACGGCGGCGACCGCCTCCTCGCCGTCGGCGGCCTCAGCGACGACGTCGACACCGGCCCCGTCGAGCAGCATGCGGAGCCCGGCCCGGAAGGCGGGGTGGTCGTCGGCCACGACGACCCGGATGCGGCTCACGAGCCCTCCCGCTGCGCAGGCGCGACCGGCAGCGGGAGCTGCGCCCGCACCACGGTGCCGCCCGCGGGCCCGGCGCCGACGGCCACGCTGCCGCCGACCTCGGCGGCCCGCTCCCGCATCGAGGCGAGCCCGACGCCCGGCCGGCGGTCGCGCCGCAGCCCGCAGCCCTCGTCCGAGACGGTGACCGTGAGGAGATCGGCCGTCCGGTGCAGCTGGAGGTGGGCGCGGCCGGTGCCCGCGTGCCGGGCCACGTTGGTGAGCGCCTCGGAGGCGATCCGGTAGGCGGCGACCTCGACGGCGGCCGGGAGCCCGTCCACGTCCCCGGAGGCGTCGACCAACAGCTCGAGGCCACCCGCGGCGGGCCCGGTGCTGCAGAGCGCGCCGAGCAGCCCGAGGTCGTCGAGCGCGGGCGGGCGCAGGCCCTGCACGAGGGTCCGGACGTCGGCGACCGCGCGCCGCGCCTCTTCCACGGCCAGCTCGAGCGCGGCGCCGGCGCGGGAGGGGTCGCTGCCGAGCGCCTGTCGTGCGGTGTCGACCGTCATGACGACCGCGGCCAGCTGGGGGCCCAGGCCGTCGTGCAGGTCGCGCCGCAGGCGCCGACGCTCCTCCTCGGCCGCGGCCACGGCCCGCTCCCGGCCGGCCTCGACGTCTCTGGTCAGGCGCAGGGCGGCGGCCACCGCGGCGACCGGACCGGCGAGGTCGGCGAGCAGCCGCTCGTCCGTGCGGTCGAGCCGGTCGGCCCGGCCACGCGGTGCGACGCGCAGCCGCCCGACCGGCGTCCCGTGCCAGACGAGCGGGACGTCGACGACCGGTGCTGCCGTTCCGGCCACCGCCCGGGCCAGGCTTCCGTCGGGCAGGGCCACCTCGGCCGCCACCCCGGGCAGCCGCAGCGAGACGGCGACCGCCTGCACGACCTGCTCCAGGGCGTCCTGCGGCGACCGCGCGGCCCGGACCGCCGCCTCGACCCCGGTCAGCAGCCGGTAGGGGTCGGCACGCTCGCCGTAGAGCAGGCGGTCGACCGCGCGCTGGAGGCGCATCCGCGCCGGGTGGAAGGCGACCGCGACGGCGGCGGCTCCGGCGAACGCCGCCGGCCCGCCGCCCAGGTCGACGGCGCTGCCGACCCAGGCGACCACGCCCACGTACAGCACCAGCCCGCCGGTCAGCAGCCCGGCGGCGACGACGGTGCGGGAGACGAGGACGTCGACGTCGTAGAGCCGGTACCGCAGCACCGCGACGAGCACCGCGGCCGGCACGAGCAGGGTCGCGACCGACGTCACTGCGGGAGGAGCGAAGAACGAGCAGAGACCGGCGACGAGCACCGCCCACCCGAACAGAGCCAGCTGGCGCCGCTCGACCGGGGTGCCGCGGCGGACCCTGACGACGACGGCGCCGACGGCCGCCGAGGCCAGCAGCGGGAAGGCGACGGCCAGCAGCGGCAGCAGCACGGGGTAGGCCGGCTCGAGCAGGGTCGTCCCCAGGGGGTTGCGCATCCCGTCGATGCTGTCGACCTCGGGGTGCAGCGCGAGGACGACGGACACCGCGGCCGGCAGCACGACGGCTGCGGCGACGACGGGGCGCCAGCGCCGCGAGGGCGGCCGTCCGTCCGGGAACAGCAGCGGCAGGACGAGCACGAACGGCAGGAAGCCCCAGACCCACGTCCACGCGCTCAGCCAGGCCGTGACGGCCCCGAGGGCACCGGGCTCTCCGTCCGCGGAGCTCCACACCGCCACGGCGCGCGCTCCGGCGAAGGTGCAGGCCGCGGCGCCGACGCCGAGCAGCAGCCAGCCCATGCGCCGCGACGCGGCGCGCCGGCTGAGAAGGGCTCCGACCAGGCAGAGGGCCGGTCCGACGACGGGCTCAGGGGTGTCGAACCAGGTCGTGCGCGCTCCGGCCGGGGTGTCGAGATGGGCAGCGAGGCCGGCCACGACGCAGGTGACGGCGAGCGCCGCGACGGCCGGGCCGAGCGCGCGGCCGAGCCGGCCCGTCGGGGCGACGGGCCGGCCGGGGTCCGCGACGCGGTCGGCCGCGTCCAGCACGGTGCTCATGGCGCCCTGACGCTACGAGGACGCGGGTCGCCGGTCAGCCGTTCGCCCACTCCCGGTCCGTGCGGCGCGCCACGACCGCGGCGGCGCCGAGGCAGGCGGCCACCCACAGCGGGTGCGGGTCGATGCCGCCGGTGCGGCCGTCGGCGAGGAAGTCCAGGACCAGGAAGGCGACCAGGGCCACGGGAACCCAGCGCGGCACGGCCCGCGAGCGCCACAGGCCGACGCTGAGGACGAGCACGCCGCCGAACAGCCCCAGCAGGAACGACAGGACCAGGCTCACCCCGATCGGGCTGCTCTCGACCGTGGTGAGCACGGCGGCGACGGTCGTCGGGGCCTCGCCGGCCTTCACCGCCGCGAGCTCGATGACCGACGGCACGTGGATGGCGAGGAAGCCGAAGCAGCCGACGAGGGTGAGCGCCGCCCCGGCCGCGGCCAGCCGCGGGCAGGCCGGTCGCACGAGGTGGGCGAGTGCCTGGAAGGCCAGCAGCATGAGCGGGATCGCGACGATGCCCGCGGCCAGGGCCAGCGTGAGCGGCAGCTCCGCGGCGGCGATGTCGGCGGCCCGTTCCTCGGGCGTCCCGTTCGGGTCGAGGTAGCGGCGAGCCACGATGGACTCGGCGGAGTTGAGCACCGGCCCGAGGACGAGCGCGGTGACGGCGAGCCGGCGGCCGAGCACGGGGCCGGTGGTCACGGCGGCGGCAGGAGCGGCGGGGGGAGCGGTGAGCGCGGTCATCGGGTCCTCCGGGAGGTCGCGGGCCGGGCGCCCGCGGAACGCCCCGACCGTGCCGCGCCCGGTGTCCCGGAGGGCAGGGAGCGCGGTCCCGACCTGGCCGGGACCGGCTGTCGGGCGCTACTCCCAGCGGAAGCAGCGCGCCGCGAGGGTGAGGCCGCCGACCGCCCAGACGAGCAGCACGACCGTCTCGCGCACCGGCAGCAGCGCCCCGGCCTCGAGCACCTCGCGCAGACCGCCGGACAGCGCTGCGGTCGGCAGGAGCGACAGCACGCCTTCGGCCGGCCCGAACGCCGACACCGGGAACACCACCCCGCCGAGCACCAGCAGGACCAGCCAGACCAGGTTCGCGGCGGCGAGCGCGGTGAGGCCGCGAAGCGTGCCGCCGAGCAGCAGCCCGAGGCCGCTGAAGGCGGCGGTGCCGAGCGCCACCAGCACGAGGAACCCGAGCACCGAGCCGCGCGGCGTCCAGCCGAGGGCGAGTCCGACGCCGCCGATCAGCGTCAGCTGCAGCACCTCGACCACGAGCACGGCGAGCGTCTTGGCGCCCAGCAGCACCGAGCGGGGGAGCGGGGTGGCCCCGAGCCGCTTGAGCACGCCGTACTGACGCTCGAAGCCGACTGCGATCGCCTGCCCGGTGAACGCTGCCGACATCACGGCCAGCGCCATGAGGCCGGGCACGAAGAAGTCGGCCCGCTCGCCGCGCGTGGTGGCGTCGTCGACGGACACGAAGGGCACCAGCACGAGGACGGCGAGCAGTCCCAGCGGGATGACCAGGTTCAGCAGCACCTGCTCGCCGTTGCGCAGCAGCAGCGTCAGCTCGGCGCGGGCCTGCGCGACGAGCATCCGCGAGCGGGGAGCTGCCGCGGGATCGGGGGCCAGGGTTCCCGGCGTCCAGGCGGTGCTCATGCCCGCAGCGCCTTGCCGGTGAGGTCGAGGAAGACGTCCTCGAGCGTGCGCGTCTCGACCCGCAGGTCGTCGGCGTAGACGCCGTTGGTGGCGCACCAGGCCGTGACCGCGGCGAGCAGCTGCGGGTCGACCGGCCCCTCGACCAGGTACTGCCCGGCCGGGGACTCCTTGGCCAGGCACCCCTCGGGCAGCGCCGACAGGAGCTGCTCGAGGTCGAGCCCCGGCTTCGCCCGGAAGCGCAGCTGTCCGGCGGCGCCGTGCCGGGTCAGCTCGGCGACGGTGCCCTGCGCCACGAGGCGCCCCGCGTCGAGGACGACGACGTCGTCGGCGAGGCGCTCGGCCTCGTCCATGAGGTGCGTGGTGAGCACGACCGTGACGCCGTCGGCGCGCAGCGCCTCGACGAGCTCCCAGGTGGCGCGCCGCGCCTGCGGGTCGAGCCCGGCGGTCGGCTCGTCGAGGAAGACCAGCTCGGGCCGCCCGACCACGGCCATCGCGAGGGAGAGCCGCTGCTGCTGGCCGCCGGACAGCCGCCGGCAGGCGGTGCGCTCGACCTCGAGCAGCCCGAGCCGCTCGAGCAGCATCCCGGGCTCGAGCGGGCGGGCCGAGAAGGAGGCCACCAGGCGCAGCGCCTCGCCGCAGCGCAGCCCTGGGTAGGTGCCGCCGGCCTGCGGCATCACCCCGACCCGGGCGCGCAGCGACTGCGTGCGCGGCGGCAGGCCGAGCACCCGCACGGTGCCGGCGTCGGGCTCGCGGAAGCCCTCGCAGATCTCGACAGTGGTCGTCTTGCCGGCGCCGTTCGGACCGAGCACGGCGAGCACGCGACCGCGGCGGGCGGCCAGCGAGAGCCCGTCGACAGCGGTGCGGGCGCCGCCGGGCGTCCGGTAGCGCTTGACCAGGCCGTCGACCTCCAGGGCGAGGTCGGTCACGGCCCCCAGCCTACGGGCGCGCGCGACGGGACGCCGCCGGGTGAGGGTGCCCTGCGTGCGGCAGGTCACGCCCTGGCCCCCCGGGCCCGGTTCGACCTCCGGATGCATTTACGCAACACTGGTGTTGTGGATTACGTGGATGCGACGACGACGAAGGCGCCCAGCGCCGACGCGCGCACCCGTGACCGCGTCCGTGACCTGCTCCTCGAGCTCGGCCCCTCCACCGCCGCGGTCCTGGGCGAGCGGCTGGGCTTGTCGGTGCCCGGCGTCCGGCGCCACCTCGACGCCCTCGTGGCCGCCGGCACGGTCACGGCGACCGAGCCGCGCCGGCACGCCGTCCGCGGCCGGGGGCGACCCGCCCGCCGGTTCGCCCTGACCGACGCCGGTCACGCCGCCGGGCCCTCGGCCTACGACGACCTCGCCGCCAGCGCCCTGCGCTTCCTCGCCGAGGCGGCGGGGGAGGGCTCCGTGGAGCAGTTCGCCGCCGCCCGGGCGGGCGAGATCGAGCGCCGCTACCGCGACCGGGTCGGCACCGTCGCCACCGCCGACCGGCCGGCCGCCCTGGCGGAGGCGCTGACCGACGACGGGTACGCCGCGACCGTCGAGGCCTCGTCCGGACCCGGCCCCGCCGGCGTGCAGCTGTGCCAGCACCACTGCCCGGTGCAGCACGTGGCCGAGCAGTTCCCGCAGCTGTGCGAGGCCGAGACCGCCGCGCTCGGCAGGCTGCTCGGCACCCACGTCCAGCGGCTCGCCACGATCGCTCACGGCGACGGCGTCTGCACCCTGCACGTGCCGCCCGCCGCCTCCAGCACAGCCTCCAGCACCGACGACGTGAGGACCTCCCCATGACCACCGCTCAGACCGCAGTCGACGCGATCGGCATCGGCGGCTACGAGTTCGGCTGGGCCGACTCCGACGTCGCGGGCGCCGCTGCCAAGCGAGGCCTGAACGAGGACGTCGTCCGCGACATCTCGGCCAAGAAGAGCGAGCCCGAGTGGATGCTCGCGATGCGCCTCAAGGGCCTGAAGCTGTTCGAGAAGAAGCCCATGCCGACCTGGGGGTCGGACCTGTCGGGCATCGACTTCGACAACATCAAGTACTTCGTGCGCACCTCGGAGAAGCAGGCGACCTCCTGGGAGGAGCTGCCCGAGGACATCAAGAACACCTACGACAAGCTCGGCATCCCGGAGGCCGAGAAGCAGCGCCTGGTCGCCGGCGTCGCGGCGCAGTACGAGTCCGAGGTCGTCTACCACTCGATCCGGCAGGACCTCGAGGAGAAGGGCGTCCTGTTCCTCGACACCGACACCGCGCTGAAGGAGCACCCGGACCTGTTCCGCGAGTACTTCGGCTCGGTCATCCCGGTGGGCGACAACAAGTTCGCCGCGCTGAACACCGCGGTGTGGTCCGGCGGGTCGTTCATCTACGTGCCGCCGGGAGTGAAGGTCGACATCCCGCTGCAGGCCTACTTCCGCATCAACACCGAGAACATGGGTCAGTTCGAGCGGACGCTGATCATCGCCGACGAGGGCTCCTCGGTGCACTACGTCGAGGGCTGCACCGCGCCGATCTACAGCTCGGACAGCCTGCACTCGGCGGTCGTCGAGATCATCGTCAAGAAGGACGCGCACGTCCGGTACACGACCATCCAGAACTGGTCGAACAACGTCTACAACCTGGTCACCAAGCGCACCGCCGTGCACGAGGGCGGCCGGATGGAGTGGGTCGACGGCAACATCGGCTCCAAGGTCACCATGAAGTACCCGGCCTGCTACCTGCTCGGCGAGCGGGCCGTCGGCGAGACGCTGTCGATCGCCTTCGCCGGCGAGGGCCAGCACCAGGACGCCGGCGCGAAGATGGTGCACGCCGCGCCGAACACGACGAGCAACATCGTCAGCAAGTCCGTCGCCCGTGGTGGCGGCCGCACCTCCTATCGCGGCCTGGTGCAGGTGCAGGAGGGAGCCACCGGCTCGAGGAGCAGCGTCGTCTGCGACGCGCTGCTGGTCGACACCATCAGCCGGTCCGACACCTACCCCTACGTCGACGTCCGCGAGGACGACGTGTCCCTGGGCCACGAGGCCACGGTGAGCAAGGTCGGGGAGGATCAGCTCTTCTACCTCATGAGCCGCGGCCTGTCCGAGGAGGAGGCCATGGCGATGGTCGTGCGCGGCTTCGTCGAGCCGATCGCCAAGGAGCTCCCGATGGAGTACGCGCTCGAGCTCAACCGCCTCATCGAGCTGCAGATGGAGGGTTCCGTTGGCTAGCTCGTCGTCGATGGCCGACGCGCTCTCGACCGAGCGCGCGGCCCTGAAGGAGACCGGCGGCATCACCGACGGCTCCGTGGCCGTCGGCGTGAAGCCCTCGACGCCGCGCCAGCCGGCGGACGTCCGCCCGGAGCGCACCCGCTCCTTCGACGTCGAGGCGTTCCCGGTGCCCACCGGCCGCGAGGAGGAGTGGCGCTTCACGCCGCTCGACCGCTTCCGCGTGCTGCTCGACGGCGCGCCGTCGGACGCCCACCTCGACGTCGTCGCCGACCTGCCGGCCGGTGTCGAGCTCGTCACCGTCGACGCCGACGACCCGCTGCGCGGCGAGCTGCCGCTGCCGATCGACCGGCTCGCCGCGCTCGCCCTGGCCCGCTCGAGCGGCTCGCTGGTCCTGCGGGTGCCGAAGGGCGCCGAGGTCGACACGCCCGTCGTGCTCACGCTGAACGGCACCCGCGGCGACGACGTCGTCTGGGCCTCGATCGTGCTCGACGTCGCCGAGCAGGCCCGCGTCACGGTCGTGCTCGAGCACACTGGCAGCGCGCGGTACGCCGCCGCCGTCAGCGTGCTCGTCGGCGACGGCGCCGCCCTCGACCTCGTGCAGGTCAACGGCTGGGACGACGACGCCGTGCACGGTACGCACGTCGCGACCCGGCTCGGCCGCGACGCCCGCCTGCGCTCGACGTCGGTCACCTACGGCGGCTCGCTCGTGCGCGTGCACGAGACGGTCGACTACGCCGCGCCCGGCGGCGACGCCGAGCTGCGCGGCGTCGCGCTCGCCACCGACGGCCAGCACCTCGAGCACCGCCTGCTCGTCGACCACAGCGCTCCGCACTGCCGCAGCCGCGTCACCTACAAGAACGCCCTGCAGGGCGACGCCGCGCACACCGTCTGGGTCGGCGACGTCCTCATCCGGGCCGGCGCCAACGGCACCGACACCTACGAGCTCAACCGCAACCTGCTGCTCACGCCCGAGGCGCGGGCCGACTCGGTGCCGAACCTCGAGATCGAGACCGGTGAGATCGCCGGCGCCGGCCATGCCAGCGCCACCGGCCGGTTCGACGACGAGCAGCTGTTCTACCTGCAGTCGCGCGGCATCCCGGCCGCGGTCGCGCGCCGCATGGTCGTGCGCGGCTTCTTCGCCGAGGTCGTCGAGCAGATCGGTGTCCCGGAGCTCGAGGAGCGCCTCATGGCGGAGGTCGAGCGCGAGCTCGCCCGGACCCTGTCGGCCGGGGCGGAGGCGCAGCAGTGAGCGAGCGCGTCGCGTCCCTGTCCGACCTCGCCGACGACACCGCCGTCCGCGTCAAGGTCGGCGGCACCCCGGTGTGCCTGGCCAGGAGCGGCGGCGAGGTGTTCGCCGTCCACGACGTGTGCTCGCACGCCGATGTCGCGCTGTCCGAGGGCGACGTCGAGGACGGCACCGTCGAGTGCTGGCTGCACGGCTCGCGCTTCGACCTGCGTACCGGCGCACCCACCGGACTGCCGGCCACCAAGCCCGTGGCCACCTACCCCGTGACGATCGAGGGCGACGACGTCCTCGTAGATGTGGAGAGCCCTTCATGACCACGCCCACGAATCGCGCCGGCGGCGCTGAGCTCAGCATCCGCGGCCTCGAGGTCAGCGTCGAGGACAAGCAGATCCTGACCGGCGTCGACCTCACCGTCCGCTCCGGCGAGACGCACGCGATCATGGGTCCGAACGGCTCCGGCAAGTCGACGCTGGCGTACGCCGTCGCGGGGCACCCCAAGTACGAGGTCACCGGCGGCAGCATCACTCTCGACGGCGAGGACGTCCTCGAGATGAGCGTCGACGAGCGCGCCCGCGCCGGCCTGTTCCTCGCCATGCAGTACCCGGTCGAGGTGCCCGGCGTGAGCGTCTCCAACTTCCTGCGCAGTGCCGCCACCGCCGTCCGCGGCGAGGCGCCCAAGCTGCGGCTGTGGGTCAAGGAGCAGAAGGAGGCCATGGCCCGCCTCGAGATGGACCCCGCCTTCGCCGAGCGCAACGTCAACGAGGGCTTCTCCGGCGGTGAGAAGAAGCGGCACGAGATCCTCCAGCTCGAGCTGCTCCAGCCGAAGATCGCCGTCCTCGACGAGACCGACTCCGGCCTCGACGTCGACGCGCTGCGCGTCGTGTCCGAAGGCGTGAACCGGGTTCGCGCGACCGGCGACACCGGTGTCCTGCTCATCACCCACTACACCCGGATCCTGCGCTACATCGAGCCCGACTTCGTGCACGTCTTCGTCAAGGGACGGATCGCCGAGCAGGGCGGCAAGGAGCTCGCCGACGAGCTCGAGGCCCACGGTTACGCCAAGTACGGCGCCGACGCCGCGGCCCCCGCCGGCCGCCAGCTGCCCACCGGCCCCGTCCTCCCCGGAGCCGTGACCCCCGCATGACGACTGTGGCCCCCGGAGCCCTCGCGGTCGAGCCCTTCGACGTCGAGGCGGTCCGCCGCGACTTCCCGGTGCTCGCGCGCGAGGTCAACGGGCGGCCGCTGGTCTACCTCGACAACGCCTCCAGCTCGCACAAGCCGGTGCAGGTGCTCGACGCCGAGCGCGCCTTCGTCGAGCAGCACTACAGCAACGTGCACCGTGGCGTGCACACGCTGTCGCAGGAGGCCACCGACGCCTACGAGGCGGCCCGCGCCACCCTCGCGCGCTTCATCGGCGCACCGGACCCGCGCGGCGTCGTGTTCACCAAGAACGTCACCGAGGCCGTGAACCTGGTCGCCTACTCGATGGGCAACGCCGCGGCCGGGTCGCGCTTCGCCCTCGGCCCCGGCGACGAGATCTGCGTCACCGAGATGGAGCACCACTCCAACCTCGTGCCGTGGCAGATGCTCTGCGAGCGCACCGGCGCCACCCTGCGCTGGCTCCCGCTCACCGACGACGGCCGGCTCGACCTCACCGAGCTCGACTCGCTGGTGAACGAGCGGACCAGGGTGCTGGCGTTCGTGCACCAGAGCAACATCCTCGGCACGGTCAACCCCGTCGACGTGCTGGTGGCCCGGGCGCGAGAGGTCGGTGCGCTGGTCTTCCTCGACGCCGCGCAGTCGGTGCCCAACCTGCCGTTCGACGTCACGCAGATCGGCGCAGACTTCGTCGGCTTCACCGGGCACAAGCTGCTCGGGCCCTCCGGCGTCGGCGTGCTCTGGGCCCGGCCCGAGCTGCTCGACCAGATGCCGCCGTTCCTCGGCGGCGGCTCGATGATCGAGGTGGTCTCGATGGGCGGCTCCACCTACGCCCCGGCCCCCGAGCGGTTCGAGGCGGGCACCCCGGTCATCAGCCAGGCCGTCGCGCTGGCCGCGGCGTGCGACTACCTCACCACCGTGGGCCTGGACCGGATCGCACTGCACGAGGCCTCCCTGACGCACCGCCTGCTCGAGGGGCTGCGCGGCGTGCGCGGCGTGCGCGTCGTCGGGCCGGACTCGCTCGAGTCCCGCGGCTCGGCGGTCAGCTTCGTCGTCGACGGCGTGCACCCGCACGACGTCGGCCAGTCGCTCGACGACCTCGGCATCGCCGTCCGGGTCGGCCACCACTGCGCCGCGCCGGTCTGCAAGCGCTACGGCGTGCCGGCGACGGCCCGCGCGTCGAGCTACCTCTACAACACGCACGCCGAGATCGACGCGCTCGTCGAGGGCCTCGAGCAGGTCAAGAGCTTCTGGGGCGCTGGATGAGCGAGTCCATGTACCAGGAGATCATCCTCGACCACTACCGCAACCCGCACCACAGGGGCCTGCGGGGCGACCTCGGCGACCCCGGCGTCGTCGAGGTGCACCACGTCAACCCGACCTGCGGCGACGAGGTGACGCTGCGGGTGAAGCTGGCCGACGGAACGGTGGAGGACGTCTCCTACGACGGCGCCGGGTGCTCGATCAGCCAGGCGTCGACGTCGGTCATGACCGATCTCGTCATCGGACAGCCGGTCGACGTGGGCCTGGCGAAGTCCGAGGCGTTCCTCGCGCTCATGCAGAGCCGCGGGACGGTCGAGCCGGACGAGGACGTGCTCGAGGACGGCATCGCCTTCGCGGGGGTATCGCGGTACCCGGCGCGCGTCAAGTGCGCGCTGCTCGGGTGGATGGCGTGGAAAGACGCCGTCGCGCAGGCGACGGCGCAGGCAGCACAGCCGGAGGAGACCCGATGACCGACAGCACCGAGCCCCCCGCGCCCAAGGTGCTCGACACGCCCACCGCCGGCAGCACGCTGCCGAGCGAGGACGACGTCGTCGAGGCGATGAAGGACGTCGTCGACCCCGAGCTCGGCATCAACGTCGTCGACCTCGGCCTGGTGTACGGCGCGCACGTGAATGCCGACCGCACCGTGACGCTGGACATGACGCTGACCTCGGCGGCGTGCCCGCTCACCGACGTCATCGAGGACCAGACCCGGACAGCGCTCGGCCCCTGGGTCGACGACGTGCACATCAACTGGGTGTGGATGCCGCCATGGGGCCCGGACAAGATCACCGATGACGGCCGCGACCAGCTGAGGGCGCTCGGCTTCAACGTCTGACGGAGACGACCGGTCGGTCAGGGGGCACCATCTGACGGTGGCCCCCGCGACCGATCCGCCCGTGCCCGTGCCCGAGCCCGTGCCCGGGCTGGTCGTCGGCCCGCTGCTGCGGTACGCCGACCGCACGACAGCGACCGTCTGGGTCGAGACGTCCGGGCCGGCGGAGATGCAGGTGCACGGGCGGTCGACCCGCACCTTCGAGGTCGAGGGTCACCACTACGGCTACCTCGTCGTCGACGAGCTCGAGCCCGGGACGGACGTGCCGTACGACGTCCGCCTCGACGGCGTGCGCGTCTGGCCCCGGGACGACGACCCGCGCCCCGCGCCCCGGCTGCGCACGCTGCCGGACGGCGAGCCGGTCGACATCGTCTTCGGCAGCTGCCGCGCCGACCGGCCACACGAGGACCCGTGGACGCGCACGGTCGACGAGCACCCGGACGGCGTCGGCGTCGACGCGCTGCAGGCGCTCGCGCTGGCGCTGCAGGCGGGCGAGCGGGCGCTGCCGGACCTGCTGCTGATGCTCGGCGACCAGGTGTACGCCGACGAGGGCGTGTCGCCGCTGGTGCGGGAGAAGCAGGTCGAGCGGCGCGGCGACAGCGCGCCCCGGGGCGAGGTCGCCGACTTCGAGGAGTACACCTGGCTGTACCGCGACTCGTGGACCGACCCGGAGGTGCGGTGGCTGCTGGCCACCGTGCCGTCAGCGATGATCTTCGACGACCACGACGTGCGCGACGACTGGAACACCTCCGCGGCCTGGCGGGCCGAGATGGCGCGCACGCCGTGGTGGCGGCCGCGGATCACCGGCGCGTACATGTCGTATTGGCTCTACCAGCACCTGGGGAACCTGCCGCCGGAGCGGGTCCGGGCCGAGGGCGTCCTCGACGCCCTCCACGACGAGGGCGGTCCGGCGCTGCGCCGGTACGCCGAGCTGGCCGACGACGAGGTCGACGGCGGCACGCTCGTGCGCTGGAGCTACGGGCGAGACCTCGGCGTCGCCCGCCTGGTCGTGGTCGACACGCGCTCCGGCCGCGTCCTCGACGAGCGGCGGCGGGCGATGCTCAGCGACGACGAGTGGGAGCTCGTCGAGGGGTTCCTGTGCGGCGACGTCCCGCACCTGATCGTGGCGAGCAGCCTCCCGCTGGTGCTGGAGCGCTCCCTGCACGACCTCGAGCGGTGGGACGGCGCCCTGACCGGTGGCGCCTGGGGCCGGCGGTTCGCCCGGCTCGGGGAGCGGATCCGCCAGGGTGCGGACCTCGAGCACTGGGCGGCGTTCCCGGCCAGCTTCGACCGGCTGACCCGCCGGCTCGGCGAGGTCGCATCGGGGCGGCGCGGGTCCGCTCCGTCGACGGTGCTCGTGCTCTCCGGCGACGTGCACCACTCCTACGTGGCCCCGCTGCGCTTCCCCTCCCTGCCGCAGGTGCGCAGCAGCGTCGTCCAGGTCGTGAGCTCACCGCTGCGCAACGCGCTGCCACGCGCCGTCGCGCGCGGGTTCGCGGCGGCCGCGTCCCGGCCGGCGGCCGTCGTCGGCCGGCTGCTGGCGCGCAGCGTGCGACTGCCGCCCCCGGAGGTGGAGTGGGACCTCACCACCGGACCGCTGACCGGCAACGGGCTCGGTGCGCTGAGCCTGAGCGGCCGGGAGGCGCGGCTGACGCTGCAGTCAGCCGTCATGGACAGCGGCGGTCCCCGGCTCGTCGAGGTGCACCGGGAGACCTTCGGCGCAGGAGGGTCAGGGGCCGGTCTGCCTGCTTCCGAGCGGATGCCATCCTGTCCGGCATGAGCGTGTCATGGGCTTGTCGCGCGGCGCACTACGACGTGCTGGTGGTCGGCAGCGGCTTCGGCGGGAGCGTCAGCGCCCTCCGGCTGACCGAGAAGGGCTACCGCGTCGGCGTCCTCGAGGCCGGCCGGCGCTACGAGGACGCCGACTTCCCGAAGACCTCGTGGGACCTCCGGAAGTTCGTGTGGGCGCCGAAGCTCGGGCTCAAGGGCATCCAGCGCATCCACGTGCTCCCGGACATCGTCGTGCTCGGCGGCGCCGGCGTCGGCGGGGGCTCGCTGAACTACGCCAACACCCTCTACGAGCCGAAGCGCGACAACTTCTACCGCGACCGGCAGTGGGCGCACATCACCGACTGGCGCTCGGAGCTGGCGCCGTTCTACGACCAGGCCAAGCGGATGCTCGGCGTGGTCACCAACCCGACGATGACGGCGTCCGACGAGGTCATGAAGAAGGTCGCCGACGAGATGGGAGTGGGCCACACGTTCGCCATGACGCCGGTCGGCGTGTTCTTCGGGCGCGACGGGCGCAAGGAACCCGGCGTCGAGGTCGAGGACCCGTACTTCGGCGGCGCCGGCCCGGCGCGCCGTGGCTGCCTCGAGGTCGGCGAGTGCATGACCGGCTGCCGCCACGGCGCCAAGAACACCCTGGTGAAGAACTACCTGCACCTGGCCGAGAAGGCCGGCGCCGTCGTGCACCCGGAGCGGACCGTGACGCGCGTGCGGCCCCTGGCCGGGGGCGGGTACGCCGTCGACACGGTCAAGACCGGCGCGTGGCAGGCGGCGCCGACCCTCCGCACGTTCACCGCCGACCAGGTCGTCATGGCCGCCGGCACCTGGGGCACCCAGCAGCTGCTGCACCGGATGAAGGCCGGCGGCGTGCTGCCCGGCCTGTCCGAGCGGCTCGGCGTGCTCACCCGCACCAACTCCGAGGCGCTCGGCGGAGCGACGACCAAGTGGCGGCACCGCAATCAGGTCGACTTCACCCGCGGCGTCGCCATCACCTCCTCCATCCACCCCGACGAGCTGACCCACATCGAGCCGGTCCGCTACGGCAAGGGCTCCAACGCGATGGGCCTGCTGTCGACCGTCGCCACGAGGGGCGGCGGGAGCGTGCCGCGGTGGCGGACCTGGCTGCGGGAGGCGGCCAAGCACCCAGGGCAGGCGCTGTCGCTGTACGGCGGCATCAACCGGTGGTCCGAGCGCACGATCATCGGCCTGGTCATGCAGGTGCAGGACAACTCGCTGACGCTGTACCCGAAGCGCACCCGGCTCGGCCGGATCCGGGTCACCTCCCGTCAGGGTCACGGCCTGCCTAACCCGACGTGGATCCCGGCCGCGCACGAGGCGATGGCTCGCATGGCGAAGCACATCGACGGCTTCCCCGGCAACAGCGTCGGCGAGATCTTCGACATCCCGATGACCGCCCACTTCCTCGGCGGCTGCGCCATCGGCGACTCGCCGCGCAGCGGCGTCGTCGACGCCTACCACCGTGCCTACGGGCATGAGGGGCTGCACATCGTGGACGGGTCCGCCATCTCCGCGAACCTCGGTGTCAACCCGTCGCTGACCATCACCGCCCAGGCGGAGCGGGCGATGTCGCTGTGGCCGAACAAGGGCGAGGACGACCCGCGACCCCCGCTCGGTGCGCAGTACCAGCGCCTCGAGCCGGTGCCGCCGCAGGCGCCGGTCGTCCCGGCGGCCGCACCGGGCGCCCTGCGGCTGCCCGTGGTGGCGGTGACCTGAGCTCGGCGGCGTACCCTGTAGCCGTGCTTCTGACGACCACGTGAGCCGACACGCCTGGCTTCCTGCACGAAGCCGTCCCGCCGTGTCCGCCCTGTCGCCCGAGGAGCCTCGTTGATCACCGTCCAGGACGTCGAGCTGCGCGCCGGCGCCCGCCTGCTGCTCGACCACGTCACCTTCCGCGTGCAGCCCGGCGACCGGATCGGCCTGGTCGGCCGCAACGGCGCCGGCAAGACGACGCTGACCAAGGTGCTGGCCCGGCAGGCCCTTCCCGCGGCGGGAAGCGTCACCCACAGCGCGCCGGTCGGCTACCTGCCGCAGGACCCGCGCACCGGTGACCTCGACGTGCTCGCCCGCGACCGGGTGCTGTCGGCCCGCGGCCTCGACGAGGTCATGCGCAGTCTCGAGAAGTCGCAGGTCCAGCTGTCCGAGCGCCCGGACGACCCCGACGTCCTGGCCCGGTACGGGCGGCTCGAGGAGCAGTTCACCGCCCTCGGCGGCTACGCGGCCGAGGCCGAGGCGGCCCGCATCTGCAGCAACCTCGGCCTGCCGGACCGCGCGCTCACCCAGCAGCTCGGCACGCTGTCCGGCGGTCAGCGGCGCCGGATCGAGCTGGCCCGCATCCTGTTCAGCGACGCGACCACCCTGCTGCTCGACGAGCCGACCAACCACCTCGACGCCGACTCCATCGTCTGGCTGCGCGGCTACCTGCAGAAGCACAGCGGCGGACTGGTCGTCATCAGCCACGACGTGGAGCTGCTCGAGGCCGTCGTCAACAAGGTCTTCCACCTCGACGCGAACCGGGCCGAGCTCGACCAGTACAACGTCGGCTGGAAGAAGTACCTCGAGGCTCGCGAGACCGACGAGAAGCGCCGCAAGCGCGAACGGGCCAACGCCGAGAAGCAGGCCGGCGCCCTGATGGCCCAGGCCGACAAGATGCGGGCCAAGGCCACCAAGGCCAAGGCTGCGCAGAGCATGGCCAAGCGGGCCGAGCGGATGCTCGCCGGCACCGAGGGGGAGCGGCAGCAGGACCGCGTCGCCAAGCTGCGCTTCCCCGAGCCGGCGCCGTGCGGCAAGACGCCGCTGACCGCACGGGAGCTGTCGAAGTCCTACGGCTCGCTGGAGATCTTCACCGACGTCGACCTCGCCATCGACCGCGGCACCCGCGTCGTCGTGCTCGGCCTCAACGGCGCCGGCAAGACGACGCTGCTCCGCCTGCTGTCGGGCGTCGAGGTCCCGGACACCGGTGAGGTGCTGCCGGGGCACGGCCTGCGGATGGGCTACTACGCGCAGGAGCACGACACGCTCGACACCGACCGCACGGTGCTCGAGAACATGCGCACCGCCTGCCCCGACCTGCCCGAGCCGGAGGCGCGCAAGGTGCTCGGCTCGTTCCTGTTCAGCGGCGACGTCGTGCACCAGCCGGCCGGGACGCTCTCCGGCGGCGAGAAGACCCGGCTGGCGCTCGCCACGCTGGTGGTGTCCGGCGCGAACGTCCTGCTCCTCGACGAGCCGACCAACAACCTCGACCCGGCCAGCCGGGAGGAGATCCTGTCGGCGCTCGGCACCTACTCGGGCGCGGTCGTCCTGGTCACCCACGACGAGGGCGCGGTGACCGCGCTGCAGCCGGACAAGGTCCTCCTGCTGCCCGACGGCGTCGAGGACAACTGGAACGACGACTTCGCCGACCTGGTCGCCCTGGCGTGAGCGTCGGCACGTCCCGGTCCACGACGGCAGCGGCGAAGGGCTCCCCGGTCGAGCGCGTGCCGGCGCCGGTGCTGGTGCTGGCCGCCGTGGCGTCGGTGCAGACCGGCAGCGCCGTCGCCCGCACCCTGTTCGACGCCCTCGGCTCCAACGGGGTGGTGCTGCTGCGCCTCGGCCTGTCGAGCCTGCTCCTGCTCGCCGTGCTGCGGCCGAGGTTCTGGCGCTGGTCGCGGGCCTCCCTCGGCGCCGCGGCGCTGCTCGGTGTCGCCATGGCCGGCATGAACACGGTCTTCTACCTGTCCATCCGCACCGTGCCGCTCGGGATCGCCGTCACCGTGGAGTTCCTCGGCCCGCTGCTGCTCGCCCTCGTCCAGACCCGCCGCTGGCGCGACCTCGCCTGGGCGCTCCTGGCGGCTGCCGGTGTCGTCCTGCTCGGCTTCGACCGCGACGGCGCGCCGCTGGCCGGCCTCGCCCTCGCCTTCCTCGCCGGCCTGTGCTGGGCGGGCTACATCCTGGCCAGTGCCAGGGTCGGCGCACTGCTGCCCGGCACCGGCGGGCTCGCCGTGGCGCTGCTGGTGTCGACGGTGCTCGTGCTGCCGCTCGGCGCGCCCGGCGCGGTCGGGCTGGTCGACCGTCCCGAGCTGCTCCTGGCCGCGCTGGCCGTGGCCGTCCTGTCGTCGGTGCTGCCGTACAGCTTCGAGCTCGCGGCCCTGCGGCGGATCCCGACCCGGGTGTTCGGGGTGCTCATGTCGCTGCAGCCGGCGGCGGCGGCCGTGGCGGGCCTGCTGGTGCTCGGCCAGCGGCTCGGCGTGCGCGAGGTGGTCGCACTGGTGCTCGTCAGCCTGGCCAGCGCCGGCGTCACCCTCAGCCGGCGTGAGGGCAGGGCACCGGTCCAGCCGCTCGAGTGACCTGAGCGGCCAGGGATCAGCCGTGCCGCGACGCCACCTCGGCGCGCAGCGCGGCCAGCTCGTCCCGCAGCTGCTGGACCTCGCGGGCCAGGCTCTCGACCGAGGGCGGTGGCGGCCCGGTGACGGCGGGTTCGGGCGACTGCGCCTCGGTGGCTGGGTGCGCGTCGTCGCCGGGCGTGGTCGGGACGGGCGGGCCGCTGCCGCCGGCGGGCACCTCGACGAGCAGCTCGGCGAAGCGGTCCTCCCGCCGACCTGGCAGCCGGGCCACCCTGGTGACCAGGGGCGGCTCGCGCTCGACCAGCAGCCGCAAGACGTCCTCGACCTCCTCCACGCCGCCGAACGGGTGCATCCGCTCGGTGCGGGTGCGCAGCTCGGCCGCGGTCTGCGGCCCCCGCAGCAGCAGGACGGCCAGCACCGCGACCTCGGCGGGGGACAGGCCGAGGGCGGCCGGCAGCTCGTGCTGGTGCTTGTCGCTGCGCTCGCCGCTGCGGTGCACGGTGCGCAGCAGGCCCTGCTCGCGCAGGTTGCGCACCGCGACGCGCACGGTCGTCAGGTCGTAGCACACCACCGGATCCCGGCTGGTCGTCTGGTTGCAGGCAGCGATGAGCGCGTTGTCGGTGAGCGGGTACTGCTGCGGCGTCGTCAGCTGCTTCTCGACGAGGCAGCCGAGCACGCGGCCCTCTTCCGGTGTCAGCTCCACGACGGGAGCGTAGGGGCGTCAGCGGGGGAAGACGACGACCGGCCCGCGGACGCCGACCTTGACCGACGCGCCCTGCGGCGGCAGCGGGAACCCGGGGGTGCGGGCCATGGCGACGGCCCCGCCCGGCAGCTGCAGGTGCAGCAGCGCGTCGTGCCCGAAGAAGACGCGGTCGGCGACGGTGGCCTCCACGCACGGCAGGTCGATCGGGTCGATCTCGAGCTGCTCCGGACGCACCACCACCGACACGGGTCCCGTGGCGGGGGACGACGGCACGAGCTGGCCGAGAGGCGAGCTGACCGAGCCGGCCGACGCCGAGCCCTGCAGCACCACGACCTCGCCGACGAAGGTGGCGACACCCAGGTCGACCGGGCGGGCGTACACCGACTCCGGATCACCGGCCTGCACCACCTGCCCGTCCCGCACGACGGCGACGACATCGGCCACCGACAGCGCCTCCTGCTGGTCGTGGGTGACCAGCACCGCCGACGCGCCCGCGGCGTGCAGCGACGCCCGCACCTCGGCACGGACCTGCGCGCGCAGGCCGGCGTCGAGCGCGCTGAACGGCTCGTCGAGCAGGACCAGCGAGGGCTCCGGAGCCAGCGCCCGCGCCACCGCCACCCGCTGCTGCTGGCCACCGGAGAGCTCGTGCGGCATCCGGCCGCCCAGGCCGGCCAGGCCGACCAGCTCCAGCACCTCGTCGACCCGCCTCCCGCGCCGGCCGGTCCGCGGCAGCCCGAAGCCGACGTTGTCCTGCACCGACAGGTGCGGGAACAGCGCCCCCTCCTGCGGGACGACGGCGACCCGGCGGCGTTCCGGGGGGGTGCACCGGCCGGGTCCGTCCACGACGTTGCCCGCCACCTCGACCGAGCCGGCGTCGGCGCGCTCGAACCCGGCGACGATGCGCAGCAGGGTGGTCTTGCCGCAGCCGGAGGGCCCGAGCAGGGCCACCAGCCGGGCCGTCGGCACCTCGAGGTCGAGGCCGCGCAGGACCGGCGCGTCGAAGGACTTCTCGACACCTCTCACGCGCAGCGCGAGATCGCTCACCGGTCGCTCCCTCGGGACAGGGCGCCGCTGCGCACGCCGACCAGCCAGGTCGGCACGGCGGAGAGCAGCACCAGCAGTGCAGCGTAGGGCGCGGCGCGGGAGTAGGCCGCGACGCCGGTCTCGGTCCAGAGCCGGGTGGCGAGGGTCTCGGTGCCCAGCGGACGCAGGAGCAGGGTGGCCGGCAGCTCCTTCATGCAGGTGAGGAACACCAGTGCCGCGCCGGCGCCGATCCCGGGCATGGCCAGCGGCAGTGTGACCCGCCGCAGCACCGCCAGCGGGCGTGAGCCGGCGGCGCGCGCCACCTCCTCCAGCGACGGCGGTGACTGCGCGGCCGAGGCGTGCACGGCGCCCACCGCCAGCGGCAGGAACAGCACCACGTAGGCCAGCACGAGCACGGGGGTCCGCTGGTACAGCGGCGCCGCCCACCGCACCGAGAGGAACACCAGGGCCAGCGCGACGACGATGCCGGGCAGGGCGTGGCCGACGTAGGAGGCCCGCTCGAGCAGCATCGGCAGCCGGCCGCTGCGCCGGGCCGCCAGCACGCCGACCGGGATGGCGAGCAGCGTGGTGGCGACCGCGCCGAGCGCTGCCACGGTCAGCGACGTGCCGGCGGCCTGCAGCAGCGGCACGGTCGGGAACGCGCTCGTCGCCCCGACGGCGCTCCAGTAGACCAGCGCCGCAGCGGGCACGCCGAGGGCGAGCGCGGCGGCGCCGCCGACGGCGGCGAAGGCCGGCCACCTCCACCGGCCGAGCGGGGCGACGATCGGCACCCGTGCGCCGCCGGCCCCGACCCGGGCGTACTGCGCCCGGCCCCGGGTGCGGCTCTCGAGCCAGACCAGCACCACCGTCACCGCCACGAGCAGCAGCCCGAGCACCGCGGCCGGCGTCCGGTCGAAGGAGGACTGGTAGGAGGTGTAGATGACCCGGGTGAAGGCGTCGAACCGCATGATCGACACCGCGCCGAAGTCGGACAGCACGTAGAGGGCCACGATGAGGCCGCCCGCAGCGAGCGCCGGCCGGAGCTGCGGCAGGGTCACCCGTCGGAAGGCCTGCCAGGACGACAGGCCCAGCGACCGGGCCACTTCCTCACCGGCCGGGTCGAGCCGGCGCAGCGACGCGGCGACAGGCAGCAGCACGTAGGGGTAGGAGCAGGCGGTCAGGACGATCGCCGCGCCCCAGAAGCCGGCGAGGCCGGGCCACAGCGACAGCCAGGCGAAGGCCGCGACGTAGGTCGGGACGGCCAGCGGCAGGGCGACCACGACGGCCCACACCCGACGGCCGGGCAGGTCGCTGCGCACGCTCAGCCAGGCGAGCGCGACCCCGACCGCCAGGCAGGCCGCGGTGACGACGGCGGCCAGCCCGAGGCTGCGCAGCAGCAGGCGGGCGGTCCGCTCGCGCCACAGCACCTCTGCGACGACGTCGAGCCCGTTCTCCGTGGCCCGGACGACCAGGTACACCAGCGGCAGCAGGGCGATGGCCGCCGTCAGGCAGGCCGGGACGACCAGCAGCAGGGAGGGGCGGGCGCTGCGCCGCCGGGCCGGGACAGGCCGGAGCCCCTGGAGGACGGGATCGTCCGCCAGGGGCGTCGGCAGCGGGGGAGCGGTGCTCAGGTCAGCCCGACCTCGTCCAGCAGGCGCAGGGTCTCGTCGAGGGTGTCGAGGTCGCTGAGGTCGACATCGGGCGCGTCGACGGACTCCAGGGAGGGCAGGCCGGGCACGTCTGCCTCGACGCCGTCGATGAGCGGGAACTCCTTGGTCTCCTCGGCGAAGTAGGTCTGGCCCTCCTCCGAGAGCAGGAAGTCGACGAAGGCGGCCGTGCGGTCGTCGGCGTTGCCGGGCAGGACGCCGACGCCGGCGACGTTGACCAGCGAGCCGATGTCGCCGCCCGGGAAGAAGTGGTTGCGGGCGTTCAGCGCCTCGAGGCCGCCCTCGGTCTCGGCCGCCTTCTCGTACAGGTAGTAGTGGTTGACCAGGCCCATCGGCACCTGGCCGTCGTTCACCGCGTCGACGATGAGGCCGTTGCGCTCGTAGGCCTGCGGGTCGTTGGCCGCGAAGCCCTCGAGCCACTCGCGGGTGCGCTCCTCGCCCGCCGTGACCCGCATGCCGGTGACGAACGACTGGAACGAGGCGTTGGTCGGGGCGAACGCCACCCGACCGCGGTACTCGGGCTCGGTGAGGTCGAAGACGCTCTGCGGCAGGTCGGCCTCGGCGACGAGGTCGCGGTTGTAGACGAGCACACGGGCGCGGCCGGACACGCCGACCCAGCTGCCCTCGGCGGACCGGTACTGCGCGGGCACCCGGTCGAGGACGGCGTCGTCGAGCGGCTCGAGCAGGTCGGCGTTCTGCAGCGCCCCGAGCGCGCCGGCGTCCTGGGACAGGAAGACGTCGGCCGGGGTGCGCTCGCCCTCCTCGAGCAGCTGGGCGGCCAGCTCGGCGCTGCCGCCGTAGCGGGCGGTGACCTCGATGCCGGTGGCCTCGGTGAACTGCTCCAGCAGCGGCGCGACGAGGTTCTCGTTGCGGCCGCTGTAGACGACGAGCGGGCCGGCGTCGCTCGCGGTGTCCTCGGTCGGTGCGGCAGTGGCGCCGGTGTCGTCGCCGCCGCACGCGGCGAGGGTCACGAGCAGGCCTGCGGCCGCGGCGGCGGCGATCAGCCGCTGCGGCAGGCGACGGGACAGGCGGAGGGGCGGACGGTGCACGGGGTCTCCAGCAGAGCGAGGGACCGGACGGTCCCCGGGTAAGGGCAACCTCACCTCATTCCCGCCCTTCAAGGCAAGTGATGTGAGACAGAGCACCTCGGCGCGGGCCGATGCGGTCCTCGCCGCGGTGGCGGCCGCGGGGGTTTCCCGCGATCATGAGGGGATACGAAGCGGACGTCCCGGTCATCACTCTTGACGGACGCCGCCGGGTGATGAGCACGCCAGACCGGAAGCACTCCAGACCGTACGAAGAGGGGCACGCTGTGGCAGAGCTGAAGAAGGGTTCCCGGGTCACCGGCGACGACCGCACGGCCCTCGCGGCCGACCTCAAGAAGCGGTACGAGAAGGGCGAGAGCATCCGCCTGCTGGCCGAGTCCTCGGGGCGCTCCTACGGCTTCGTGCACCGCATCCTCTCGGAGTCGGGCACCACGCTGCGCGGCCGGGGCGGAGCCACCCGCAAGAAGACCTCCTGACCGTCCTCCCGGGGGTCGCGGGCAGGGGCTCAGCCTGACGGTGCGAGGCTGGAGACGGCCAGCGTGCGCAGCGACAGGGAGATCTCGGCAGTGGACCTCACGCTCAGCGAGGAGCAGGACGCCTTCCGCAAGGCGGTCAGGGAGTGGGTGGACGACGTCGTCGTCCCGCGAGCGCTTCAGAACGACCGCGAGGAGCGCTTCCCGCAGGAGGCGTTCGAGGGGCTGAAGCAGAACGGCTTCCTCGGCCTGTCGATCCCCGAGGAGTACGGCGGCGGCGGCGCCGATCCGGTCTCCTACGCCCTGATGATCGAGGAGCTCGGCCGGGGCGACGCCAACGTGCGCTCGATCGTGTCGGTCTCGCTCGGCCTGGTCGCCGGGACGATCGCCCGGATGGGCACCGAGGACCAGAAGCAGCAGTGGCTGCCGCGGATGGCCACCGGCGAGGTCGTCGCCTGCTTCGGCCTCACCGAGCCCGACCACGGCAGCGACGCCGGCAACCTGACCGGCACCGCCGTGAAGCAGGACGACGGCTCGTACGTCCTGAACACCCGCAAGATCTTCATCACCAACGGCACCATCGCGCAGCTCGCCCTGGTCATGGCCCGCACCGGCGGCGAGGGCAGCCGCGGCGTCAGCGCCTTCCTCGTCCCGACCGACGCGCCCGGCTTCACGGCCAACCAGATCCACGGCAAGCTCGGGCTGCGCTCCTGCGACACCGCCGAGCTGGTCCTCGACGACGTCCGCGTCGGGCCGGAGGCGCTGCTCGGCGGGGTCGAGGGCACCGGCATCAAGGCCGCGCTGTCGGCGCTCGGCGACGGCCGCATGTCGATCGCCGCGTCCTGCACCGGCATCATCCAGGCCTGCCTGGACTCGATGGTCGAGTACACGACCCAGCGCGAGCAGTTCGGCAAGAAGATCGCCGCCCACCAGCTGGTGCAGGAGCTGCTCGCCGACACCGCGGTGCTGCTCGACGCCTCGCGGCTGATGTACCTGCGCGCGGCCGACCTCAAGGCCCGCGGCGAGGACTACGCGCTGGCCTCGTCCAAGGCCAAGCTGTTCGCCACCGAGGCGTCGGTCACCGCGGCGAACAACTGCGTGCAGGCCTACGGCGGCTACGGCTACATCGACGAGTACCCGGCCGGGAAGTACCTGCGCGACGCCAGGGTTACCACGCTGTACGAGGGAACCAGCCAGGTGCAGAAGCTCATCATCGGGCGGGCCCTCACCGGCATCTCGGCGTTCTAGGAGCCCCTCCTCGCGCCGGCCGCGAGGAGGGGACCGCATGGACGTCGCGCAGATGTCGATGATGCGCTCGTTCCGCCGCGACCCGACCGTGGCCGCGACCAAGCTCGCTCCCGGCACCGCGCGCCGCATCATCCGCTTCGCCGCGCCGTACCGTCGCGAGCTCACGGTGTTCGTCGGGCTGGTCGTGCTCGCCGCCCTGGCCGGGGTGCTCAACCCGCTCATCTTCAAGAAGATCATCGACGACGGCATCGGCACCGTCCCGGGCGAGGGACGGCCCGGCCTGGTGATCGCGCTGGCGGGGCTGGTCGCCGGCCTGGCCGTTCTCGAGGCGGTGCTGTCGCTGTTCAACCGCTGGTACAGCGCGCGCATCGGCGAGGGCCTGATCTACGACATGCGCTCGCAGGTGTACGCCCACATCCAGCGCATGCCGCTGGCCTTCTTCACCCGCACGCAGACCGGCGCGCTCATCAGCCGCCTCAACAACGACGTCCTGGGTGCGCAGCAGGCCTTCACCGGCACGCTGTCCGGCGTCGTCAGCAACGTCATCGGCGTCGTGCTGACGCTCGTCGCGATGCTCTACCTGTCCTGGCAGATCACCCTGCTGTCGCTGGTGCTGCTGCCGGTGTTCGTCGTGCCCGCCAAGCTCATCGGCGCGCGGCTGCAGGCGCTGACCCGCGAGAGCTACGCCATCAACGCCGAGATGAACAACACGATGACCGAGCGCTTCAACGTGTCCGGTGCGCTGCTCGTCAAGCTCTTCGGCCGGCCCGACGCCGAGGAGGCCGCCTTCCGCGAGCGGGCCGGCCGGGTGCGCGACATCGGCGTCACCACGGCCATGTACGGCCGGGTCTTCTTCGCCTCCCTCACCCTGGTCGCGGCGCTCGCGACGGCCATGGTCTACGGCGTCGGGGGCGTGCTGGCCGCGAACGGCGAGCTGGCCATCGGCACCGTCGTGGCGCTGGCCGCCTATCTCACCCGGCTGTACGGGCCGCTCACCGCGCTGTCGAACGTGCGCGTCGACGTCATGACGGCGCTGGTCTCGTTCGAGCGGGTCTTCGAGGTGCTCGACCTCGAGCCGATGGTCGCCGAGAAGGACGGCGCCGTGGAGCTCCCGCGCACCGCCACCTCGCTCGAGTTCGACGACGTGCACTTCCGCTACCCGACCGCCGACGAGGTGTCGCTGGCCTCACTCGAGTCGGTCGCCGTGCTCGACACGACGCCGACCGTGCCGGTGCTGAAGGGCGTCTCCTTCCGTGCCGAGGCCGGACAGCTCGTGGCGCTGGTCGGCCCGTCCGGCGCCGGCAAGACGACCATCAGCCAGCTCGTCACGCGCATGTACGACGTGCAGCGGGGGGCGGTCCGGCTCGGCGGCGTCGACGTGCGCGACGCCAGCCTGCAGTCGCTGCGCGACGCCGTCGGCGTCGTCACCCAGGACGCGCACATGTTCCACGACACGATCCGCAGCAACCTGCTCTACGCCCGGCCCGACGCCGACGAGGCCGACCTCTGGGCGGCGCTCGACGCCGCCCACGTCGGTGGCCTGGTGCGCTCCCTGCAGGACGGGCTCGACACCGTCGTGGGCGACCGCGGGTACCGGCTGTCCGGCGGCGAGAAGCAGCGCATGGCTCTCGCACGTCTGCTGCTCAAGGCACCGGGCGTCGTCGTCCTCGACGAGGCGACGGCTCACCTCGACAGCGAGTCCGAAGCGGCCGTGCAGCGCGCGCTGTCGACGGCGCTGCAGGGACGCACGTCGCTGGTCATCGCGCACCGGCTGTCGACGGTGCGCGACGCCGACCAGATCCTCGTGGTGGACGACGGGCACATCGTCGAGAGCGGCCGGCACGACGAGCTGCTCGCCCGCCGCGGCCTCTACACCGAGCTGTACCGCACCCAGTTCGCGCGGCAGGCCGACGAGGACCCCGACGAGGTGGCCGCCGCGGTGCCGTGACCGCAGGGCTCAGCCGGCGCCGCCGGCGTTCTCCCCGTGCGTGCCGCCCAGCGTGCTGTCGTCGGTGAACTGGTCGGGGTCGCTGGTGGCCGGGACGTCGCCGCCCGCGCCGTCCTCGACGTCCAGGCCGGCGGCGCCGACGTCGGTGCCCTCTCCCAGGTCGTGCGCGGTTCCCTCGGAGGCGTCGCCCTGCGGTGTGCTCATGCCGGTGCTCCTACCCCGTGCACGCCGTCCGTCACGGCACGACGAGCGTGCGGGCGCCCTGCCCCCGCTCCATGGCCTCGAAGGCCCCGGCGATGCCGTCGAGCCCGACCGTCTCGCCGACCAGCGCGCCGAGGTCCAGCCGCCCGGCCGCCGCGTGCTCGAGCACCGTCGGGATGTCGATGGAGGGGTCGGTCGACCCGTAGACCGACGCCTGCAGGACCCGGGCGAAGTGGAACAGCTCGAGCGCACTGAAGGTGACCTGCTGCTCCTTGCTGCCGATGCCGAGGACGGTCGTCACGCCCCCGCGCCGGGTCGACGACCAGCAGGCGCGGATGGTGTCCGCGAGGCCCACGCAGTCGAAGGCGTGGTCGACGCCGCGCCGCTCGGTGAGGGCGCGGACCTGCTTGGGCAGCTCGCCGCCTGCCTCGAGGGCGTCGGTGGCGCCCATGCTCCGGGCGAGCTCGAGCTTGTCGGGGGACCGGTCGGCCACCAGGATCTGACCGGCGCCGGCCAGCCGGGCGCCCTGCACCACCGACAGCCCCACCCCGCCGAGCCCGACGACGAGCACGGACTGGCCGGCCCGCACCCGCGCGGTCTTGAGCACCGCGCCGACGCCGGTCATGACCGCGCAGCCCACCAGCGCGGCGTGCTCCAGCGGCACGGCGTCCGGAACCGGCAGCACCGCCCGCTCGGACACGACGGTCTCCTCGGCGAACCCGCCGGTCGACAGCCCCGGGTGCACCGGCTCGCCGTCGACGGTCGCATACGGCTTCGCCGCGGCGTCCGAGGAGTGGGCGCACAGCCACGGCTCGCCCTCGGCGCAGAACCAGCACGCGCCGCACGGCGGCGCCCAGCACAGCACCACCCGGTCCCCTGGACGGATGCGGGTCACACCGTCGCCGACCGAGACGACGGTGCCGGCGCTCTCGTGGCCGAGGACCACCGGCATCGCCTGCCGCAGCGTGCCCTTGGCCAGCGACAGGTCGCTGTGGCAGACGCCGGTAGCCGCGATGCGCACCCGCACCTGTCCCGGTCCCGGTTCCGGCAGGTCGAGCTCCGCGAGGCGCAGGGCCTCGCCCGGGGCGGACAGGACGGCGGCGCGGACCACGGAACTCCTCGGCAGGGCTGGACGCTGGCTGGGACCGGTCGCGACCCTAACCGCGGCGCCGGGGCGCCCTCCGCGCGGGCGGGGTGTCCAGCGGTGGACGCGTCGCGCACCCCGCGGGTAGATTCGCCTTCCGGTTGAGCCAGCAGCCGCCGTTCCGCGTCCCGGACTCCAAGGACAGGCTGACGATGACGACCTCGCCACGTCGTGGACCCCTGCCCGGTCTGCGCACCGAAGCAGAGCTGGCCCGCATGCAGCTCGACGCCCTGGACCGCTGGAACCGCGCCCGCCGGACGGCCGAGGACGCCTCCCGCCCGGGCCGCCCCTCCCGCGAGATGCGGATGGACCTCTCCCGGCGCCTCGAGGTGCTGCGCGCGCAGCACGAGGCGATCGTGGCCCGTGCGGACCGACACCTCGAGGACAGCGTCCACCTGCTGGGCCGCAGGGCCCCCTGCCGCGCGGTCCTGGTGCACCGCAACGAGTGGTTCACCGGCAAGGTCGCCGACGCGCTGTCGGCAAGGGGGGTGCAGGTGGTCGCCGCGCTCGACAACGGCGCGGAGGCGGTCGGCGTCGTCGTGGCCGAGCAGCCGGACCTGCTGCTGGTCGAGGAGACCCTGCCGATGCTGCCCGGCGAGGAGGTGGTGCGCGAGGCGCGCCGGTACGCGCCGACCACGCTCATCGGTGCGCAGGTCGACTACCAGGACCGCATCCCGGCGCTGCTCGACGCCGGCGCGCTCACGGCGTTCACCCGGCGGGTGCCCCCGGCCGACGTCGCGCAGGGCCTGCTCGAGCTGCTCGGGACCCGGGCCGCGGCGCCGGCCTGACATCCGGCTCGGCCCACGGGCGCCGGTCCGGGGAGTGCGGGGCGGCACGACCGGGCAGGAGCGATGCCACCGGCTGACCCGAGGAGCGAGCATGACCCAGCCCGACCCGTCCGACGGCTTCGACGCGCGGGAAGGCAGCGGAGACCCCGCGACCGACCCCGCCGCACTCGGCGAGCAGCAGCACGCGGAGCCCGACGGCGACGGCGGCGCGCCACAGGACCCGGCCGAGGGCTGAGCTCTCGACGGCGACGCGAGGAGACCGCGGTGAAGGTGCCGTTCACGACCGCCGACTTCCTCGACCGCGCGCGGCAGGTCTACCCGCAGCGCAGCGGCGTCGTCGACGAGCCGGGGAAGCACCAGGACGGCGGGCTCGGCACGCTCAGCTACGCGCAGCTGGCCGCGCGCGCCGCCGGCATCGCCGCCGGGCTCGACGTCCTCGGCCTCGCTCGCGGCGACCGGGTGGCCGTCGTCAGCCACAACAGCGCGCGGCTGCTCGAGCTGTTCTTCGGCGTCACCGCCTGGGGGCGGGTGCTCGTGCCGGTGAACTTCCGGCTCTCGCGCGACGAGGTCGCCTACATCGTCGAGCACAGCGGCGCGCGGGTGCTGCTCGTCGACCCCGAGCTCGACGACGCGCTGGCCGACGTCCCGGCCGAGCACCGGCTCGTGCTCGGCACGGGCTCCGACGCGGCGCTCGTGCGGACGGGCTCCGCGCCGGCGCCCTGGGAGGAGCCGGACGAGGACGCCACGGCGACGATCAACTACACCAGCGGAACCACCGCCCGGCCGAAGGGCGTGCAGATCACCCACCGCAACCTCTGGGTGAACGGCGTGACCTTCGCTCTGCACGTCGGCGCGAGCGACCGCGACGTCTACCTGCACACGCTGCCGATGTTCCACGCCAACGGCTGGGGGATGCCGTTCGGGCTGACCGGCCTCGGCGTCCCGCAGGTCGTCCAGCGCAAGATCGACGGCATCGAGATCCTGCGCCGGGTCGAGCGGTACGGCGTCACCCTGATGTGCGCGGCGCCGGCCGTCGTCACCTCCGTGCTCGAGGCCGCCCAGGCCTGGGACCGGCCGGTGCCCGGTCGCGGCCGCACCCGCATCGTCGTGGCCGGGGCGCCGCCGCCCAGCCGGACGATCCAGCGGGTCGAGGAGGAGCTGGGCTGGGAGTTCCTGCAGATCTACGGACTCACCGAGACCTCCCCGCTGCTCACGGTGAACCGGCGCCGCGCGGAGGAGGACGAGCTGCCGGTCGAGGAGCGGGCCCGGCGGCTCGGCCGGGCAGGGGCCCCCGCGCTCGGGACCCGGATCCGCATCTCGGAGTCCGGCGAGGTCCTCGCCCGCGGCAACACCGTGCTCGAGGGCTACTGGCAGCAGCCCGAGGCCACGGCCGACGCGCTCGAGGGCGGCTGGTTCCGCACCGGCGACGGCGGCACGCTCGACGACGAGGGCTACCTGAGCATCCGCGACCGCAAGAAGGACGTGATCATCAGCGGCGGCGAGAACGTCTCGTCGATCGAGGTGGAGGACTGCCTGTTCTCCCACCCGGCCGTCGCCGAGGTGGCGGTGATCGGGGTCCCGAGCCAGAAGTGGGGCGAGACGATCAAGGCGCTGGTCGTCCTGGCCGACGGCGCCTCGGCCGACGAGCAGGAGCTCATCGCGCACTGCAAGGCGCGGCTGGCCGGCTACAAGGCGCCGACGTCGGTGGAGCTCCGGGAGGCGATCCCGCGCACGGCGACCGGCAAGGTGCAGAAGTTCAAGCTGCGCGAGCAGTACTGGCAGGGGCACGACCGCCAGGTGAACTAGCGGCGCGTGAGGCGCCGCCGCACGGGGCAGGTGGCCGGCATGACCTCACCGGAGCCGAAGGACAGCACGACCACCACCGAGGGGGCGGCCCCCGCGAGCGCAGCGGACGCCGCCGCCGGCGTCCGCGGCGGCAGCCCCGACCGCATGGACGCCGCGCCCGGCTCGGGCGGCCTGGCCGGCGCCGGGGCCGACGGCGAGACCGGCGCACGCGAGCAGCTGCGCAAGGACCTCGACGAGCGGCCCTCGGATGCCGGCACCGAGGAGGGCGGGGACCTCGAGCAGGCCGCGGCGATCGGCGAGACCGACGACCCGCAGGGCGGCAGCCTGCAGCCGGGCGGCGCCGGCGCCTGACCCCGGCAGGCGGCCGCGCGCCACGCCGGGCCGGCTGCGGGCCGCACGGCGCGCGGCGTGCCATCGTCGGCGCGTGCGGGTCGCGACGGTGGAGGGACTCACCCCCGACGGGATGACGCTCGTCCTGCGGCTGCCGGGCGACGGGGACGGCGCGGACGGTGAGCGCATCGAGGTGCCGGTGGCCGACGTCCGCCGGGCCCAGCGGGCCGCGCCCACCCTCCCGCTCGGCGGCGGGCCCAGCCCGCGCGAGGTCCAGCAGCGCATCCGCAGGGGTGAGACGGCCGAGGACATCGCCCGGGGCTGCGGACTGCCGGTGGCCGACATCGCCCGCTACGAGGGGCCGGTGCTCGGCGAGCGCGCCCACCAGGCCGCGCTCGCCCGGGCCGTCGAGGTCGACGGTCGCCGGGTCGAGGACCTCGTCGTCGAGCACCTGGCCCGCACCGCCGGGACCGACACGCCGGTGGTCTGGGACAGCCGGCAGACCGACCCGCACCGCTGGGAGGTGCACGCCACCGCCGGCCAGGCCTCGGTGCTGCTCGCCTTCGACCCCCGCGCCGTCCGCGTCGACCCGGTCGACCAGGCGGCCCGGCAGGCGTTCGGGCTCGCCCCGCCACCTCCGGACGCGCTCGAGGACGTGCTGCGCCCGGTGCGCCGCGCTCCGCGCCCGCCCGCCGAGCGGGCCGCGGCTGCGTCATCGCCCCGACGCGGGCGGGCGCAGGTGCCGCTGTGGGACGAGATCGGCGCCGAGGTCTCCGGGAGGCCTTCGGCCGCCGACGACGGAGCGGGCTGACCGTCGACCTACGATCCACCCATGTCCCTCGGTGCCCGCCTCTCCGCGATCTTCGGCCGCCGACGCGGCGACGACGACCCGATCGCCGAGCTGGACGCCTCCTACGCCCAGCAGTCGGCCCTGCTGCAGCAGAGCCGGCGCGGCGTCGCCGACGTCGTCACGGCCCGCAAGCGCGTCGAGCTGCAGGTGCGCTCGCTCGAGCAGAAGGCCGCCCGGCTCGAGTCCGAGGCGCGCGAGGCGCTGCACGCCGATCGGGAGGACGCCGCCCGCGAGCTGCTGGTGCGCCGCGCCGGGCTGCTGCAGCAGGCAGGGGCGCTGCAGCCCGACCTCGACCGCCTGCAGGACCAGGAGGGCCGGCTGCAGGAGTCGGTGCAGCGGCTGGAGGTCAAGGTCGAGGCCTTCCGCACCCAGAAGGAGACCGTGAAGGCGGGCTACAGCGCCGCCGAGGCGCACAGCAGGATCGGGGCGGCCTACGCCGGCATCTCCGAGGAGAGCGCCGACGTCGGGCTCGCGCTCGAGCGCGCCCGGGCGCGCACCGAGCAGATGCAGGCCCGCGCCGACGCCGCCGACTCGCTCGCCGCCGCCGACAGCGGCGCGCTGCCCTGGGAGTCGGCCGGCGAGAGCGCCGAGCGCCGGCTGGCCGCCCTGCAGGCCGGCGACGGGGTGGAGGCCGAGCTGGCCAGGCTGCGCGGCGCGGGTGGCCGACTGCGCGGACCCGGCGCGGCGGGCCCCGACGCGGAGGCGGCCCGGTGATCGTGCGCATCCTCACCGAGGGCCAGGTCGACCTGCCGGACGCCCTGCTCGACGAGCTCAACGTCCTCGACGCCGCGGCCGAGCAGGCCGTCGACGCCGGCGACGAGGCCGCGTTCTCCGCCGCCCTGGGACGACTGCTCGACCGGGTCCGCACCGGAGGCCGGCGACTGGCCGACGACGTCCTGGTGCCGTCCGACCTCGTGCTGCCCCCGCCGGACGCCACCATCGACGACGTGCGGCACCTGTTCGACACCGCCTCCGGCGCCGACGGGCTGGTGCCCGGATGAGCCGGCGCGGGCGGTTCGCCCCGGACCGGCAGCTGAGCACCCGCATGGTGCTCGTCGTCTTCGCCCTCGGCCTGCTCTACGTGGTCGCGATCGCCGGGCTCATCGCCTACGGGCTCAACCCGCTGCTCGTGCTGCTGGTCGCCGGCGGCTTCTTCGCCTTCCAGTACTTCGGCAGCGAGTCCATGGCGCTGCGCGCGCTCGGCGCACGCGAGGTGTCACCGCAGGAGGAGCCGGCGCTGCACGGCGTCGTCGACCGGCTGTGCGCGCTGTCCGACACCCCGAAGCCGAGGGTGGCGGTGGCCCACAGCGACGTGCCGAACGCCTTCGCCACCGGCCGAAGCCCCGACCGCGCCGTCGTCTGCGTCACGACCGGGCTGATGCGGCGGCTCGAGCCGGACGAGCTCGAGGGCGTGCTCGCTCACGAGATGTCGCACGTCGCGCACCGCGACGTGGCGGTGATGACCGTGGCGTCGTTCCTCGGCGTGCTGGCCGGGCTCGTCGCGCGGTTCTCGATGCGGGCGATGTTCTACACCCGGGGTCGGCGCGACTCCCGCACCATCCCGATGTTCCTCGCGGTCGTGGTGGTGTCGGCGGTCGTCTACGGCATCAGCTTCCTGCTCATCCGGGCGCTGTCGCGCTACCGCGAGCTGTCGGCCGACCGCACGGCCGCGCTGCTCACCGGGCGGCCGTCGTCGCTGGCCTCGGCGCTCACCAAGGTGAGCGGCGAGATGGCCCGGGTGCCGACCGAGGACCTGCGGGAGGCCGAGCCGTTCAACGCCTTCTTCTTCGCCCCCGCGCTCGCCGCCGGGTTCAGCTTCTCCTCGCTGTTCGCCACGCACCCGCCGCTGGAGCGGCGGCTGGCCCAGCTGTCGCGCATGTCCGGCCAGCTGTGAGGGACTGATGGGCTGGCTCGACGCGCTGCTCGGCCGCAGCTCGCCGGTCGCGCCCGACCTCGACGCCCTGTTCGCGCTGCCGTCGGCGGCCGTGACGCTCGAGGCCGCCACCGGCCTGCAGCCGACCGGCACCGGCGCCGTCTGCGTCAAGCCGGCCGAGGGCCCGGCGTTCGCCAGGGCGCACGAGGAGGCGCTCGCCCTGCTGCGCCTCGACGACGCCGCGCACGTGGACGAGCTGCGCGACTCCTTCGGCTTCCTGTGGAGCACGGTCCGGACCGCGCCGGACCGGCTCGCCGACGTCGTCACGGCCCTGCACGGGGCGAACACCAGCTACGGGTCGGCCGGCTTCGGGCCGAGCCTGCTGTGCTCCGGAGTCGGCTTCGCCGGCGACGTCGAGGGCCGGCCGCGCACCGTCGGGCTGGTGTACCTGTACAAGCGCGGGACCTTCTACCCCTTCGCCCCGGTCGGACCGCAGCAGCGCGACACTGCCCTCGAGCTGCAGCTGCGCGGCACCCTCGCCGCCGACCTGCCCGTCGAGACCGAGCTGCAGCGCTGGTTCGCCGTGTGGGACGCGCCCTTCCTCAGCCCCGAAGGCTGATCCAGGCCAGGTAGACCCGACGGCCGCTGGCTGTGCCCGTCGCCTCGATGACGAAGGTGCCGGTGATCTCGGTGCCGTCCTTGCGCAGGACCGGGAGGTCGAGCTCCACGCCGAGGACGTGCGCCTCGCCGGTCGACAGGTGCCGGGTGAACCCGGCGACGTGCGCCTCCCGGAACCGAGGCGGCACCAGCGTGACCACGCGGCGCCCGACGAGCTCATCCGGGGCGTAGCCGAGGGCGTCGGCCAGCGGTCGGCTGACGGCGAGGATGCGGTTGGCGTCGTCGGCGGCCACGGCGCCGCGGTCGGTGTCACGCACGGTGCTCTCGTCCCAGCCGACGTCGAGCGGCGCACCGCCGTCGTGCACCAGGTCGGTGAACCGCTCGTGGTCGGCGCCGGCCCACGCCGCCGGAGCTCCACCGGACAGCTGGCTGATGACCTGTGTGCAGGCCCAGTCGCGCACGGCCACCACCTCGGGCAGGCCGGGGCGCACCAGCAGCGCGTCGGCGACGGCCAGCCGCTCGGCGGCGTCGAGCACGTCCTGCAGCGCCCCGAACGCCGGTGCCGAGCCGGGCGGCACGTCGAGCTCGAGGTCGAGCGAGGCGGGCACCTCCGGCAGTGGCGCGGGGTGGCCGTCCGGCAGGGGCAGGCGCTGGTGCCCCTGCGACCGGGCGTGCGCGACCGTTGCTTCGAGCGCGGTGTTGACGATGGCGCGGGCGGCGTCGGCCTGGGCCAGGTCGGCGTCATCCACCGGGCAGTCGAGGTGCTCGGCCCGGTAGAGGGCCAGCTCGCGGAGCACGGCGTCGTGGTGCTGCCGGGCGGCCAGCCACAGGGTCGGCGGCATGCCGCGCAGCACCACCCGAGCCAGGTCCGCCGGCGGCGCGACCGGAAGTGCGGACCCGTCCTCCGGCAGGTCCCAGCCGCCCTCGTCCCACCCCCCGTCGCCCCACTGGGCGAGCAGGTCGTCCTCGGAGCCCTCGTCCGGCCGTCTGCCCAGGCAGAACCACACCACTTTGCCGTCGGCGCCCAGCGGGGTGACGCCGTGCGCGTCGGTGACCGCCTCGACCAGCGCCATGCCGCGGCCGGTGGTGGCCTGGTCGTCGTACTCCCGCTGCCGGGGCAGGGCCGGGTTGCGGTCGCGGACCTCCACCCGGACGTGGTCGTCCGCGAGCCGCACTGTGAGGTCGAAGCCGGTGTGGGCGTGCAGCACGACGTTCGTGACGACCTCGCTGATCGCCAGCTCGGCGGGCTCCACCCAGGCGTCCCACCCGGCGTCGAGGAGCAGGCTGCGCACGAAGCGGCGGGCCTCGCGCGCGCTGAGGCTCGCCGGGTCGAACGCGCGGGTGCGCTCGAGCACCGCGTCGTCGGGCACTGGGCCTCCGCAGGTGGAGCAGTCGGTCCGGCGGGTCCTACCCGGTGCGAGCGCCCGGGAACCGCCGGGGCACGCCGGTCGGTACACCTAGGGTGACCCGGTGCCCCGTGCCCTCGACCCCGCCTTCCGGGCCTTGCCCCTCGACGCCTGCAGCGACGCCGCCCTGCAGGCCGCCCGCGACGTCGGGGCCACCCACGCCGACGTGCGCATCGAGCGGCACCTGGGTCAGGACCTGTCGCTGCGCGACGGGGCGCTCGAGAGCCGGCACGACGCCGTCTCCGCCGGGCTGGCCGTGCGGGTGGTGGTCGACGGCACGTGGGGGTTCGCCAGCAGCAGCACCGTGTCGGAGCAGGAGGCGGTCCGGCTCGCCCGGCAGGCCGTGCAGGTGGCTCGGACGGCCCGGCCGCTGAACGCCGAGCCGGTCGAGCTGGCCGACGAGCCGGTGCACGCCGGCGAGGTCTGGCTGTCGGCCTACGACGTCGACCCCTTCGACGTGCCGGTCGCCGACAAGACGGAGCTCCTCGGCGGCTGGAGCCGCGACCTGCTCGCCTCCCCGGACGTGCAGCACGTCGACGCGGTCCTGCAGCAGGTGCTCGAGTGCAAGCACTACGCCGACAGCGCCGGCACCCGCACGAGGCAGCAGCGGGTGCGCGTGCAGCCCCGCGTGACGGCGACCCACGTCGGAGCCGACGGGCGCTTCGAGACCATGCGCACCAACGCGCCGCCGGCCGGGCGCGGCTGGGAGTATCTGACCGGCACCGGCTGGGACTGGGAGGCCGAGCTGGCCCGGCTCCCCGAGCGGCTGGCCGGGAAGGCGGCGGCCCGCAGCGTCGAGCCGGGCCGCTACGACCTGGTGCTGGACCCCACCAACCTGTGGCTGACCATCCACGAGTCGGTGGGCCACGCCACCGAGCTCGACCGGGCGCTCGGCTACGAGGCGGCCTACGCCGGCACGTCCTTCGCCACGCTCGACCGGCTGGGGTCGCTGCGCTACGGCTCGGCCCTCATGCACGTCACCGGCGACCGCACGGCGCCGCACGGCCTGTCCACGGTGGGGTTCGACGACGAGGGCGTGGCCGCGCAGTCCTGGGACCTGGTCCGCGACGGCGTGCTCGTCGGCTACCAGCTCGACCGTCGGATGGCCCGGCAGAACGCCGCGGCGCTGGGCACCGCCCCGGCGTCCGCCCGCTCCAACGGCTGCGCGTTCGCGGACTCGCCGTCGCACGTGCCGCTGCAGCGGATGCCGAACGTGTCGCTGCAGCCCGACCCCGACGGGCCCGGCACCGAGGCGCTGATCGCCGGGGTGGAGCGCGGCATCTACGTCGTCGGGGACAAGAGCTGGTCGATCGACATGCAGCGCTACAACTTCCAGTTCACCGGCCAGCGGTTCTACGAGATCCGCAGCGGGCGGCTGGTCGGTCAGCTGCGCGACGTCGCCTACCAGGCCACGACCACGGACTTCTGGGGTTCGCTGGACGCCCTCGGCGGCCCCTCGACGTACCTGCTCGGCGGGGCGTTCAACTGCGGCAAGGGCCAGCCCGGCCAGATCGCGCCCGTCTCCCACGGCTGCCCCGCGGCGCTGTTCCGCGGAGTGTCGGTGCTCAACACCACCGCGGAGGCGGGCCGATGAGCGCGGACGTCGTCGAGCAGGCTCTGGCCCTGTCCCGGGCGGACGGCTGCCTCGTCATCGTCCGCGAGACCCGCCGGGTCGACCTGCGCTGGGCCGGCAACAGCCTCACCACCAACGGCGCGGACGCCAGCCGGTCGGTGACCGTCATCAGCGTCGTCGGCGAGGCCGTCGGCGTCCGCAGCGCCAGCGGCTTGGACGACGTCGAGTCCCTGGTGCGGTCGAGCGAGGACGCCGCGCGCGAGGCGCAGCCGGCCGAGGACGCCGGCCCGCTCGTGGAGGGCGGGGCCGACGCCGACTTCGAGGCGCCCGCGCCGCCGGTGGCGCCGGACGTGCTGAGCACGTTCGCCGCCGACCTCGGCGACCGGTTCGGTGCGGCTCGCGGCGACGGCCTCCGCCTCTACGGCTACGCCACGCACGACGTCACGACGACCTGGCTGGGCTCCTCGACCGGGCTGCGCCGCCGGCACAGCGCCCCGACCGGCTACGTCGAGCTCACCGGCAAGGACGGCCGGCCGGGCGGCTCCTCGTGGGTCGGGCAGTCGACCCGCGACTGGCTCGACGTCGACGTCGACGGCCTCGACGCCGAGCTGCGCCGCCGGCTCGCGTGGGGCGCGCGGACGGTCGATCTGCCGGGCGGTCGCTACGAGACGCTCCTCCCGCCGAGCGCCGTGGCCGATCTCATGATCTCGGCGTACTGGCGGATGTCGGGTCGCGACGCCGCCGAGGGCCGCAGCGTCTTCAGCCGGGCCGGCGGGCGCACGAGGGTCGGCGAGCGGCTCGGTCCGGCGGGGCTGCGGGTCTGGAGCGATCCCCGCGACCCGCTGCTCGTCACCACGCCGTTCGCGGTGACGACGTCGTCGTCGTCGGTGACGAGCGTCTTCGACAACGGTCTGGACCTGCCGGCCACCGACTGGGTGCGCGACGGCGAGCTCGTCGCACTGCTCGAGACGCGGGCGACGGCGCGCGGCCGCAGCGCCCCGGTGACGCCGTACGTGCACAACCTGGCCATGGACGCCGGCGGCACCGCGACCACCGACGAGATGGTCGCGGGCACCGATCGCGGCCTGCTGCTGACCTGCCTGTGGTACATCCGCGAGGTCGACCCGCAGACGCTGCTGGTCACCGGGCTCACCCGCGACGGCGTCTACCTCGTCGAGGGCGGGGAGGTGGTCGGCGCGGTGAACAACTTCCGCTTCAACGACAGCCCGGTGGACCTGCTGTCCCGGGTCACCGAGGTGGGGCGCAGCGAGCGCGCGCTGCCGCGCGAGATGAGCGACTACTTCACCTGGAGCCGGATGCCCACCCTGCGCGTGCCGGACTTCCACATGAGCTCGGTGAGCCAGGCCAGCTGAGGGCTCGGGTCAGCGCGGCGCCATCCGGATCGCGCCGTCGAGGCGGATGACCTCGCCGTTGAGCATCGGGTTCTCGCAGATGTGGCGCACGAGCGCCGCGTACTCCGCCGGGTCGCCCAGCCGCGAGGGCATCGGCACCTGAGCGGCCAGCGACTGCCGGGCCGGCTCCGGCAGCCCCTGCAGCATCGGGGTGTCGAACAGCCCGGGTGCGATCGTCATGACGCGGATGAGCTTGTCGGCGAGGTCGCGGGCGGCCGGAAGGGTCAGGCCGACCACCCCGCCCTTGCTGGCGCTGTAGGCGGCCTGGCCGATCTGGCCGTCGAACGCAGCGGCGGACGCGGTGTTGACGACCACACCCCGCTCGCCGTCGACCGGCTCGGTCTGCGCCATCGCCGCGGCGGCGAGCCGCAGGACGTTGAAGGTGCCGATCAGGTTGACCCGCACGACGGTCGAGAACGCCTCGAGCGGCAGCGGGCCGTTCTTGCCGAGCACCCGCCCGGGGGTGCCGACGCCTGCGCAGCTGACCGCCACCCGCAGCGGACCGCGTCGGCTCGCGGCCTCGACGGCGGCCTGCACGGAGGCCTCGTCGGTGACGTCGGTGGGCACGAACAGCGCGTCGCCGCCGAGCCCGGCCGCGGCGGCCTCGCCACGCCCGCCCGGCAGGTCGAGCAGTACCACGGAGGCGCCGGCTCCGGCCAGCTCCCTGGCGGTGGCGAGGCCGAGGCCGCTGGCCCCGCCTGTGACGACGGCGACGGCGCCGGCCAGCTGCATGATGCGTGCACTCCCTCAGGACAGTTCCGATCCGGAAATCAACAGCACCCTGGTGCTGTTGATTTCCGGGCGATGTCCGCAGGACGCTACCGGGAGCGGGCGGCCCGGGCGCGCGCGGTGAGCTCGGCGAGCAGCCGCCGCGCCTCGTCGCTGTCGCGGTGCCAGGCGATCGCCCCGGGCAGCCGGCGACCGGCGGTGTCGCAGTGCACGCTGGCCAGGCGCAGCCGCCGCTGCAGCGGCCCCTGCCGGAGCCGCAGGCTCTGCACCTTGGCCAGCGGGACGACGTCCATGGTGGTGGTGACGAAGCCGAACGTCGTGACCACGTGCCGGTCGTCGAGCCCGACGCGCAGCCGGCGGAACCACAGCGGCGAGCGGAGCCGTGCACGCGGCGGCGGCGGGACCGCCGGCTGCGGCAGCGACCCGCTGAGCACCCGCGCGACGAGCGCGACCGCGAGCTCCTTGGGCGCGACCGGCAGCAGGGCGCTGGTGCTCATCTGCTCCTCACCCCCTCCAGCCGCGTAGCCGGCCACGTCGACCTCGACCCGCACCCAGCCGAACGGCCGCCACAGCAGCGGCTCGCGCACCCGGACGACCTGCACCCGCCCGGCCGGGATGGTGGCGCTGCGGGTCTCGAGCAGGCCGTGCCGGATCTTCAGGCCGTCGACGGACTCCGAGACCCGGAAGCCGTACTCGGTGAGGACCCGCCGCACCACCGTCGTGACGACGCCGAAGGCCACCGGCAGCACGGTGAAGGCGACGACGCCGAACGCGCGCGGGTCGACCGCGGCCGTGACGACGACGGCGACGAGGAGGAACCCGGTCGTCCAGACCGGCGCCCCGAGCAGGTTCGACCAGAGCAGCGGCCCGGGCGGCACGGCCACCAGCAGCAGCTCCGGCGGCGCTGCCGCCGTGGGCCCCCCGGCGGGGACGGCGGCGCCCCGGCGGCCGGCCGACAGCTCGAGCAGGCGCATGCGCAGCGCGAGGGCGTCGGCCTCGGACAGGTAGGACAGCGGAGCCTCGGTCTGACCGCCGCCGGCCACCTCGAGCCGCAGCTCGGCCAGGCCGAGGATCCGGGCGAACAGCGGGCGCACGACGTCGACCGACTGCAGCCGCGCCAGCGGCACCCGGCGCTGGCGCTTCGTCAGCACGCCGCTGTCGACCTGCAGCTCGGTGTCGGTGAGCCGGTAGCGCATCGCCCGCCAGGTGACGTAGGCGAAGGCGGCCACGAGCGGCACGGCGACGGCGATCACGCCCAGCCCGAGCAGGGCCGACTCGGCCCGCAGCCCCTGCTGGCCGAGCACGACCACCAGCACCAGGCCGAACCGGCCGCCGCGCAGGAGCGGCGTCAGCGGGTGCAGGCGGTGCCAGCCGTCGGCGTCAGCAGGCGGGGCGGCAGGCACGCGAGCGGCGGGCGGCGGCCCGGCGCTCACCGCTCCCCCTCCGCTCGCTGCGCAGGCGGCCGGTGCGCCCGCTCCTTCGTCACGGGCACCGACCGCGTGCTGCGCTCACAGGCCGGCCTGACGGGCCTCGCCGAGGGCGGCGAGCCGGTCGCGCAGGCGAGTGGCCTCGTCCGCCCGGAGGCCAGGCACGTAGGCGTCGGTCGCGGCGGCGGCGGTGTGCAGGGTGACCGTCGCCAGCCCGTAGCGCCGGGCGAGGGGTCCGGCGACGACGTCGACGTACTGCATCCGGCCGTAGGGCACGACCGAGAGCCGGCGCACGAGCACCCCGCGCCGCACCAGCAGGTCGTCCTCGCGCTCGTAGTAGCCCCAGGCGCGGGTGCGCCGCTCGACTGCGAGCAGGAGCATGCCGAGCAGGCCCAGGCCGACGGCCAGCACCGCGAGCGCCGTCGTCGGGTCGCTGAGGGCAGCCGCGACCGCGGTCGCGGTGAGCACCAGAGCGCCGACGAGGACGAGCGTGACCGTGCGGCGCAGCCGCAGCAGCGCAGGGTCGGGACGCAGCCAGGCGTCCTCCGCCGGCTCGACGGGCGTCGGCTGCCCAGGCGGGTGCGGGTGCGCCACCGGCGGGCTCAGCCGCCGTCGGCGGCGTCGGCCACCGCCGCCTGGGGAGCCGCGGCCGCCGATGCCGTCGGCAGGCGCGGCGGACCGCCGGACACGACGAACACGGCGGTGCCGGTGGGAACCATGTCGTAGAGCGCCTCGACGTCGGGCATCCGCATGCGCACGCAGCCCTTGCTCACCGAGAAGCCGATGCTGGCGGGCGCCGGGGTGCCGTGGATGCGGATGTTCGGCATGCCCAGGTTGAGCGCGCGGGTGCCGAGCGGGTTGCCCGGCCCGGGACCGATCCGCGCCGGCATGCTCTTGGCCCAGTCGCTGCCCGGGTTCACCCAGGTCGGCAGGTGGCGCTTGAGCGTGACGCTGGTGCGGCCGAGCGGCGTGCTGTGCCCGGGCGCACCGGTGGCGACGTCGAAGGTGCGCACCAGGCGCTTGCCCTTGTAGACCTCGAGGACGTTGCGGCCGGTGCGGACCACGAGCACGGTGTCGAAGGCCTCTTCGGTCACCTGTGGCTCGACCGGGATCAGCGGCACCTCGCGGCCGGTGCCGTCCTCGAGCCCGGCCAGAAGGGCCTCGACCACCGCGGCCCGGTCGACGGCCTGTCCCGCCGTGCTGGGCGTCCACGTCGGGGAGCCGCCCGCGAGCGCGACGGCGGCGTCGACCGCCGGCCGGTCCAGGTCTGCCGCGAGCTGCTCGGCGAGCGCCTCGACCGGCTCGCGGGACGGCTCGGTGACGTCGACGTCCAGCTCGAGGACGGTGGCCTCGCCCGTGACGCGCTGCCAGGCCCGGCTCGTCCAGGAGCCCTCGGCGCTGCGGCGCAGGGCGGCGTCGACGACCGCCTCGGTGTCGTCGACGACGCCGAGCTCGCGCGGCGTCACCTGCACGGTCCGGTCGGCGACGGTGACTGATGAGGGGCGGTCGACATCGCGCTGGACGACGGCGCGCACGGCGTCGACCGCCGCGCCGCGGGTCAGCCCGCCGACCTCGACCCCGGCGATCGACGTGCCCGCCGGCAGCCGGTCGCGCAGGGCGACGTCCTGGCGGTAGGCGGCGTAGCCCACGCCGGGCACGGCCAGCAGCGACAGGGCGGTGCTGACGGCGAGGCCGACGGCGAGCGGACGGGGGACACGAGGCACGGGCGCGGCTCCGGAGCTGCGGGACGGGACGTCCAGCACAGGTCCGGACGGGCACCCCCTGACGCTCGGGCGGTCGCGGGGCCGTGCGCAGACTACCGTCGCAGGTGTGCAGGACGCCCCTTCCGACCCGGTTCCGACCGCCTGGTGGCGGGACCGGACCCGGCGCAACCGGGTGGCGCTGGTGGCCTTCGCCTCGATCGCGCTGCTCGGCATCCTCTACCCGGCGGTGACCAACCGGCTGCTGGGCGGTGACCGCCGCGTCCTCGTCGTGACGATGGAGCAGGACGCCGGGCAGTCCGACCGCGAGGCGCTCAAGGTCCGGTGCGGCGGGCTGCCGAGCGTCACGGTGGTGCCCGACCGCGGCAACCCGGATCCGCGCGTGCAGGGCCGCTTCCCCGTGCGCTTCGGCATCGCCGGTGCGTCCACGGCCGAGGAGGCCGCGCTCACCGAGTGCGTGAACGGCGCTGCCGGCGTGCGCGGCTTCCTGGTGCAGCGCGGCGACACCGGGTAGCGCAGGCAGGTCACGGCCGCAGGCGGTCGGCCCTGGTGTAGACGTTCATCGACGCCCCGCGCAGGAAGCCGATCAGGGTCATCCCGGCCTCGTCGGCCAGGTCGACGGCCAGCGAGCTCGGCGCGCTGACGGCCGCGAGCACCGGGATGCCGGCCATCCACGCCTTCTGCGCCAGCTCGAACGAGGCGCGGCCGCTGACCAGCAGCACCGTCTCCCGCAGCGGCAGGAGGCCCTCCCGCAGGGCCCACCCGACGACCTTGTCGACGGCGTTGTGCCGGCCGACGTCCTCGCGCAGGCACAGCAGCTCGCCGTTCGGGTCGAACAGGCCGGCGCCGTGCAGGCCGCCGGTGCGGTCGAAGACCCGTTGCGCCTCGCGCAGCCGGTCCGGCAGTGCGGCCAGCACCGCGCGGTCGACCGTGACGGGGTCGTCGGCCACCGGCCACCGGGCGGTCGTGCGCACGGCGTCCAGGCTCGCCTTGCCGCACACGCCGCAGCTGGAGGTCGTGTAGAACGCCCGCTCGACCGAGGGGTCCGGAGCCGGCACCTCCGGCGCGAGCGCGACGTCGAGGACGTTGTAGGTGTTGGCGCCGTCCGAGGTGGCTCCCGCGCAGTAGCGCTGCGCCGCGACGTGCTCCGCGGCGCTCACCACCCCCTCGCTGACGAGGAAGCCCGCCGCGAGGTCCATGTCGCTGCCCGGGGTGCGCATGGTCACCGCCAGCGGCCGGCCGCCGACCCGGATCTCCAGCGGTTCCTCGACGACGAGGGTGTCGGGACGCTCGACGTCGATGTCGCCGCCCAGGCGCAGCACGCGGCGTCGCGTCGTCGTCCGTCCCACGGGCAGAGCGTTGCACTTCGGGTCGGCGCACGGCGGGTCGGGTGGTGCGCGTGACGAGGGGTGGGGGAGGGTAGGGCCGCGGCACGCCGGCACGGGACGAGGAGCGCGCATGGGTCTGAAGGACACCTTCCTGGGGTGGCCCGTCCTGCGGCAGCTCACCGGCGACGACCCGCTCGGCCGCGGCACTGCCGTGCAGTCCGCGCGCTCGGCGTCGCTGCAGCCGCGCACCGCGACCGCCGACCGGGTGGTGCGGAGCGTGTGCCCGTACTGCGCCGTCGGCTGCGGGCAGAAGGTGTTCGTCAAGGACGAGAAGGTCGTGCAGATCGAGGGCGACCCCGACTCCCCGGTCTCCCGCGGCCGGCTGTGCCCCAAGGGCGCGGCCAGCGAGCAGTTCGTCAACGGCGCCAAGCGCGTGACGACCGTGCGCTACCGGCGTCCCGGCGGCACCGACTGGGAGGACCTCGACCTCGACACGGCGATGGAGATGATCGCCGACCGCGTCGTCGAGACCCGCGCCCGCACCTGGCAGGACGTCGACGACCAGGGCCGCAAGGTCCGCCGCACCCTCGGGTTCGCCTCGCTCGGCGGGGCGACGCTGGACAACGAGGAGAACTACCTCATCAAGAAGCTGTTCACGGCGATGGGGGCGATCCAGGTCGAGAACCAGGCCCGGATATGACACAGCGCCACCGTCCCCAGTCTGGGGGCCTCCTTCGGTCGTGGCGGCGCCACGAACTTCCTGCAGGACCTGCAGCACAGCGACTGCATCGTCATCCAGGGCTCGAACATGGCCGAGTGCCACCCGGTCGGCTTCCAGTGGGTGCTCGAGGCCAAGGCGCGCGGTGCGAAGGTCATCCACATCGACCCGCGCTTCACCCGCACGTCGGCGCTGGCTGACAGCCACGTCCCGCTGCGCGCCGGCAGCGACATCGCCTTCCTCGGCGGCGTCATCAACCACATCCTGTCGACGGAGTCGTACTTCCGCGAGTACGTCGTGGCGTACACCAACGCGGCGACGATCGTCGGCGAGGACTTCCAGGACACCGAGGACCTCGACGGGCTGTTCTCCGGCTACGACCCCGAGACCGCCACGTACGACACCGAGAGCTGGGGCTACCAGCACTCGCCGGGCGGTCCGGCCGACGCGCAGGAGAACGACGACGAGAGCGCCCTGTCCGAGCGGAAGCGCGCGGCGGGTCACGAGCTCGGCGGCCACGGCGCGACGCTCGAGGGCTACGACGTCGAGCGCGACGAGACGCTCCAGCACCCGCGCTGCGTCTTCCAGGTGCTCAAGCGGCACTACGCCCGCTACACCCCGGAGGTCGTGGAGGAGGTCTGCGGCGTGCCGCAGCACCTGTTCCGCGAGGTGTGCGAGGCGGTCGTGGCCAACAGCGGCCGCGAGCGCACGACGGCGTGGGTCTACTCGGTCGGCTGGACCCACCACTCCACCGGTGTGCAGTACATCCGCGGGTCGGCGATTATCCAGCTGCTGCTCGGCAACATGGGCCGTCCAGGCGGCGGCATCCTGGCGCTGCGCGGGCACGCGAGCATCCAGGGCTCGACCGACATCCCGACCCTCTACAACATCTTGCCGGGCTACCTGCCGATGCCCAAAGCGGGGGAGCACGACGACTTCGGGGACTACCTCGAGGCGATCCACGAGCCGGGGCAGAAGGGCTTCTGGGCCAACGCCGACGCCTACGTCGTCAGCCTGCTCAAGGCCTACTGGGGAGAGGCGGCGACACCGGACAACGGCTTCTGCTTCGACTACCTGCCGAGGCTGACCGGCGACCACGGCACCTACCGCACCGTGATGGACATGGTCGACGGCAAGGTCGAGGGCTACTTCCTCGTCGGGCAGAACCCGGCCGTCGGCTCCGCGCACGGGAAGCTGCAGCGGCTCGGCATGGCGAACCTGAAGTGGCTCGTCGTGCGCGACGTGAACATGATCGAGTCGGCGACGTTCTGGAAGGACGGGCCGGAGATCGCGACCGGCGAGCTGCGCACCGAGGACATCGACACCGAGGTGTTCTTCCTCCCGGCCGCCACGCACGTGGAGAAGGCCGGCACGTTCACGCAGACGCAGCGGATGCTGCAGTGGCGGCACAAGGCGATCGACCCACCGGGTGACTGCCGGCCCGAGCTGGACTTCTACTACAAGCTCGGCGTCCTGGTGCGCGAGCGGCTCGCCGGGTCGACGCTCGAGCGCGACCGGCCGGTGCTCGACCTCGCCTGGGACTACCCGGTCGACGAGCACGGCGAGCCCGACGCCGAGTCGGTGCTGGCCGAGATCAACGGCCGGTTCCTGACCGGACCCCGCGCGGGCCAGCCGCTCGACGGCTTTACCGACATGCGCGCCGACGGCTCCACCGACGGCGGCTGCTGGATCTACAGCGGCGTCTACAAGGACGGCGTCAACCAGTCGGCGCGACGCAAGCCGCACACCGAGCAGGACTGGGTCGCGAACGAGTGGGGTTGGGCCTGGCCGATGGACCGGCGCACCCTCTACAACCGCGCCTCGGCAGACCCGGACGGCAGGCCGTGGAGCGAGCGCAAGGCCTACGTCTGGTGGGACGAGGAGCAGCAGCGCTGGACCGGGCACGACGTGCCGGACTTCATCGCCGACCGGCCGCCGTCCTACCGGCCGGGGGAGGGGGCAACCGGCGTCGACGCACTGGCCGGTGACGACCCGTTCGTCATGCAGGGCGACGGCAAGGGCTGGCTGTTCGCCTCGACGGGTCTGCTCGACGGGCCGCTGCCGGCCCACTACGAGCCGCACGAGTCGCCGGTCGTCAACCCGCTGTACGCCCAGCAGGGGAACCCCACGCGGCAGGTGTTCCGGCGCGAGGACAACCCGTCGAACCCCTCGGCCACCGAGCGGGGCGGCGACGTCTTCCCGTACGTCTTCACCACCTACCGGCTCACCGAGCACCACACCGCCGGCGGCATGAGCCGGTGGGTGCCGTACCTGTCCGAGCTGCAGCCGGAGTTCTTCTGCGAGGTCTCGCCGGAGCTCGCCCGCGAACGCGGTCTCGAGCACCTCGGCTGGGCGACCATCACGACCGCGCGCACCGCCATCGAGGCGCGGGTGCTGGTCACCGACCGCATGGTGCCGCTGCACGTCGGCGGCAAGGTGATCCACCAGATCGGGTTGCCGTACCACTGGGGTGTCGGGGACGACGCCGTCGTCAGTGGCGACTCGGCGAACGACCTGTTCGGCCTGGCGCTCGACCCGAACGTGCACATCCAGGAGAGCAAGGTGGCCAGCTGCGACATCACGCCGGGACGCCGGCCGACCGGCCCCGCTCTGCTCCGGCATGTCGAGCGGTACCGCGACCGCGCCGGCATCACGACGGCCACCGGCAACTTCCGCAGCGACGCCGAGCCCCGACCCGCAGGAGAAGCCCGATGAGCAGCAGCAACAGCCTGTTCGGGCCCCTCGACCCGGCGCCCGACGCGGGCTGGACCGAGGCGCCGCCGCGCAAGGGGTTCTTCACCGACACCTCCATCTGCATCGGCTGCAAGGCCTGCGAGGTGGCGTGCAAGGAGTGGAACGCCGTCCCGGACGACGGCATGCAGCTGCTCGGCTCCTCCTACGACAACACCGGTGCCCTCGGCGCGAGCACCTGGCGGCACGTCGCCTTCATCGAGCAGCCGAAGCCGCTCGGGGCGCAGGAGCCGGGCATGGCCGGCACCGCCGCCGGCCCGCCCGCGACCGACGTGCTGAACCGGACCGCGGAGAGCGCGCTGGCCGGCGACCGGAGCAAGCTCGGCACCGACAGCACGGCCGTCGACCTCGGCATGCCGGGCACGCAGCTGCCCGGCGAGGCCGATGGCGCGCAGCGCAGCGAGTTCCGCTGGCTGATGGCCTCCGACGTCTGCAAGCACTGCACGCACGCAGGCTGCCTGGACGTCTGCCCGACGGGGGCGCTGTTCCGCACCGAGTTCGGCACGGTCGTGGTGCAGGACGACATCTGCAACGGCTGCGGCTACTGCGTGGCCGCATGCCCCTTCGGCGTCATCGACCGGCGGGTGGGGGACAAGGGCGTCACCAAGAACGCCGGCATCGCGCAGAAGTGCACGCTCTGCTACGACCGGCTCGGCGACGGGCTGCAGCCGGCCTGCTCGAAAGCATGCCCGACCACCAGCATCCAGTTCGGCGACCTCGACGAGCTTCAGGAGCGCGCGCAGAGGCGGGTCGAGCAGCTGCACGAGGCAGGCGTCACGTCGGCCCGGCTGTACGGCGAGGACGAGAACGACGGCGTCGGGGGCGTGGGGGCGTTCTTCCTGCTGCTCGACGAGCCGGAGGTCTACGGGCTGCCGCCGGACCCGGTCGTCACGACCAAGGACCTGCCGGCCATGTGGCGGCAGGCCGGGCTCGCCGCCCTGACGATGCTCGCCGGCGCCGTCGCGGTGTTCGGGGTGCGCCGGTGACGGCGACCTCCCCGCGCGACCCGGTCGGCACGCCGAGCACCGGGCCGGAGGCTTCCGCGGTCCCCGGTTCCGCGGGTCGGCACAAGGACAAGGGCAAGGGCAAGGGCAGGGGTGGGCGCGGCGACAAGAACGCGGTCGTGCCGCCGGCGGAGTTCACCTCGTACTACGGGCGCCCCGTCGTCAAGGCCTCGCCGTGGGAGCACGACATCCCCGCCTACCTGTTCCTGGGCGGCGTGGCCGCCGGCTCGTCACTGCTGGCCGCCGGGGCCGACCTGACCGGCCGACCGGCGCTGCGCCGGACCGGTCGGCTGGCGTCGCTGGTGGGTCTGACGCTGAGCATGCTGGCGCTGGTCAAGGACCTCGGTCGCCCCGAGCGCTTCCACCACATGCTGCGCGTGGTGAAGCCGACGTCGCCGATGTCGGTGGGCACCTGGCTGCTGACGCTCTACGGCCCGTTCGCCGGGCTCGCCGCCGCCGGGGAGCTGCGCGGGCTGCTGCCGAGGCGACTGCGCGACGGCGTGGCCGGCCGGCTGCTCGGCGCCTCTGCCCGCCCGGCGGGGCTGACAGCCGCCGTCGTCGCGCCCACGATCGCGTCCTACACCGCCGTGCTGCTGTCCGACACCGCCACGCCCACCTGGCACGACGCGCACCGGCACCTGCCGTTCGTGTTCGTCGGCTCGGCCGCGGCCGCCTCCGGCGGGCTCGGGATGATCGGTGCGCCGGTCCACGAGGCCGGGCCGGCCCGGCGCCTGGCCATCGGCGGTGCGCTGCTCGAGCTGGCCGTCGAGCGCAGGATGGAGCAGGCGATGGGGCTGACCGCCGAGCCGCTCCACCAGGGGCACGCAGGACAGCTCATGCGGGCCAGCAAGGTGCTCACCGCCGCCGGCGCGGCCGGGGCGCTGCTGCTCGGCGGACGCAGCCGCACCGCGGCCGCGGTGTCCGGCGCGGCGCTGATGGCCGGATCCGCCTGCCTGCGCTTCGGGTTCTTCGACGCGGGGCAGGACAGCGCCCGCGACCCCAAGTACACCGTCGTCCCGCAGCGCGAGCGCCTCGAGCGCGGCGAGGCGGTCCGGCACGGGGGTTCCCGCCCGTCCGCCGAACCCGAGAGGTAGCCGATGTCCCTGGTCTCCTTCCTGGACCGTGAGCACTCCGTCGCTCCCGCCGGGTACAGCCGATGGCTGGTGCCGCCGGCGGCGCTGGCCATCCACCTGTCGATCGGCCAGGTCTACGCGCTGAGCGTCTTCAAGACCCCGCTGGTCGAGCGGTTCGAGACCAGCGAGACAGCGATCGCCATCGTGTTCTCGATCGCGATCGTGATGCTGGGGCTGTCCGCCGCCTTCGGCGGGACGTGGATGGAGCGCAACGGTCCGCGCAAGGCCATGGCCCTGTCGGCGGTCTGCTTCGTCACGGGGCTGCTGGTCGGCGGCCTCGGGATCGCCACCGGCCAGCTGTGGCTGCTCTACCTGGGTTACGGGGTCATCGGCGGCATCGGGCTCGGGTTGGGCTACATCTCGCCGGTCTCGACGCTCATCAAGTGGTTCCCCGACCGTCCCGGACTCGCGACCGGGCTGGCCATCATGGGCTTCGGCGGCGGCGCGTTCATCGCCTCCAACCTGTCGAACGAGCTGCTCGGCGCCTACACCTCGCTGCCGGCGGACGCCGTGCCGACCGACGCGGTGGCGCCGGCCTTCTTCACCCTGGCGCTGATCTACGCGCTGTTCATGACCTTCGGCGTGCTCACCGTGCGCGTCCCGCGCGACGGCTGGAAGCCCGAGGGGTACGAGCCCAAGGCCGACAGCGGCGGGCTGCGCACCACCGCGCACGTGGCCGCGAGCGAGTCCATCAAGACCCCGCAGTTCTGGCTGCTCTGGACGATCCTGTTCTGCAACGTCACCGCCGGCATCGGCATCATCGAGCAGGCCTCGCCGATGATCCGGGACTTCTTCCCGGACGACGTCAGCCCGGCCGCGGCGGCCGGCTTCGTCGGACTGCTGTCGCTGGCCAACATGGCCGGGCGCATCGTCTGGTCGTCGACGTCCGACGCCATCGGCCGCAAGCCGACCTACATGCTCTACACCGGCGTCGGAGCCGTCGCGTTCTTCTTCCTGGCCACGGCGGGCGACACCAGCGTCCTGCTGTTCGTGGTGCTGGCGGCGGTCATCCTGAGCTTCTACGGCGGTGGCTTCGCGACGATCCCCGCCTACCTCAAGGACCTGTTCGGCACCTTCCAGGTGGGTGCCATCCACGGCCGGCTGCTGACGGCCTGGTCCGCCGCCGGCGTCGCGGGTCCGCTCATCGTCAACGGCATCATCGAGCGCCAGCGCGACGCCGGGGTCGAGGGGGCGGCGACCTACCGGCCGGCGCTGCTGGTGATGGTCGGCCTGCTCAGCATCGGCTTCGTGGCGAACCTGCTCGTGCGCCGGGTGGCCGACAGGCACCACGCCAGCGCCGACGTCCTGGGCACCTATCCGGGCGTCACCAGCCAGCAGACCACCGGATCCGCGAAGACGGCCCCGAGCGCCTCAGGAGGCACCCGATGAGCGAGCAGTACAGCGGCGTCAAGGCGCGCCTGGTCGGAGCGTGGCTGTTCGTGGGCATCCCGCTCGCCTACGGCATCGTGCAGACCGTCCGCCGGGCCGCCGCCCTGTTCACCGGCTAGCGGACCTCGACCACCGCGTCGCGCCGGGCGACCACCTCGCCGACGATCGGTGCGCCCGGCACCTCGCCGACGACGAGCAGGCCACCGCTGGTCTGCGCGTCGGCGAGCAGCAGCAGCTCGTCCTCCTCGACGGATGCCGACAGGTGCGGGCGCACCCAGTCGAGGTTGCGCCGGGTGCCGCCGCTGACGTAGCCGTCGGCCAGCGAGCTGCGCGCACCGTCGAGGTAGGGCACGGCGGCGGCGTCGACGACGGCCGTGGTGCCGCTGGCGCGCATCATCTTGAACAGGTGCCCGAGCAGGCCGAAGCCGGTGACGTCGGTGGCCGCGCGTGCCCCGCTCTCCACCGCAGCCCGGGCGGCGTCGCGGTTCAGGCGCGTCATGCACTCGACCGCGTGCTCGAACCGCTCGCCGGTCGCCTTGTGCCGGTTGTTGAGCACGCCGACGCCGAGCGGCTTGGTGAGGCTGAGCGGCCGGCCCGGCTCGGCGGCGTCGTTGCGCAGCAGCGCGCCCGGGTCGACGACCCCGGTGACCGCCATGCCGTACGTCGGCTCGGGCCCGTCGACGCTGTGGCCGCCGGCGACCGGGCAGGCGGCCTGCCGGGCGACGTCGGCGCCGCCGCGCAGCACCTCGCCGAGCAGCTCGGCCGGCAGCAGCTCGCGCGGCCAGGCGACCAGGTTGATGGCGACGACCGGCCGGCCGCCCATCGCGTACACGTCCGACAGCGCATTGGCCGCCGCGATGCGACCCCAGTCGTAGGCGTCGTCGACCACCGGGGTGAAGAAGTCGGCCGTGCTGACGACGGCGGTGCGGGCGTCGAGGCGCACGACGGCGGCGTCGTCGCCGTCGTCGAGCCCGACGAGCAGGTCCGGTCCCGCGGCACCGGTCAGCCCGCGCACGGCGTCCTCGAGCTCACCCGGCGGGATCTTGCAGGCGCAGCCGCCGCCCTTCGCCAGCTGGGTCAGCCGAAGCGTCGTCGTCACCTGCGAGAGGCTAGGTCAGCCGGTGAGCGCGCGCTCGCGCTAGAGCGCTGGGGCCTCCGCCACCACGGTCGGGACGTCGAGGTGGGTGTTGCCCGTCGTCAGGTGCCGGCGCGGTACTGGGCCAGCAGGCGCTCGGCCTCGTCGGCGCCGGACTGCTCGACGAGGACCTCGTACCGGGCCGCGGCCAGGCCCTTGGTGGAGCTGAAGTCGCGCCGACCGCCGGTGGCCCGGTGAGCGGCGAACCCGAGCGCGGCGCCGAAGGCGGCGCCGAACAACAGCCCGTACAGGGCCAGTCCGAGCAGGGCCGTGCCGGACTCGGCGAACAGGCCGACGAACAGGCCGAGGAGCAGCCCGAACCAGCTCATCGAGGCGGCGCCCGCGAGCGCCGCCTTGCCGGTCGTCAGGCGCCCGGTGACCTGCTCGACGAGGCGCAGGTCCGCGCCGACGATGGTCACCGTCTCGACCGGGAAGCCGTGGTCGGACAGGTGGTCGACGACGGCCTGCGCCTGCTCGTACTGGGGCCAGGAGCCGAGCGCGTGCCGGCCCACCGGAAGGGGGCGGGGTGTGCCTGGTGTGGTCATGGCCTCGGCCTACCCGGCTGGGCGGCCGGGCAGCCGGCTCGTCTGCGTGACGTCGCCGACGTCGATCCGGTCAGGTCCCGCAGAAGGTCCGGTAGGAGCTGTCCTCGGGGCCGGGTGCGGCGTAGCGCTCCAGGCCCGGGCGCTCGTCGAACGGGGCGGTGACCGCTGTGAGCAGCCGCTGGAGCGGGTCCAGGTCGCCGGCGGTGCCGGCGTCGAGGGCCTCCTCGACGAGGTGGTTGCGCGGGATGTAGACCGGGTTCACGCGGTCCATCGCCGCTCCGTCGGGCGCGAGGGCCTGCCAGCGCTGCAGCCAGGCGTCGACCGCCGCGAGGTCGAGCACGAGGCCGCGCGCCGGCTCGGTGTCGCCGCGGGCGGCCTGCCCCAGCGCCCGGAAGAACGAGGTCAGGTCGACGTGGTTGGCCTGCAGCAGGGCCAGCAGCTCCTCGACGAGCGGGCGGACGACGTCGTCGTCGTCGCCGTCGGTCAGCCCGAGCTTGCGGCGCATGCCGGCCGTCCAGGCGGCGCTGTACTGCGGCCGGTAGCCGCCGAGCGACTCGACGGCGAGGGCGATGGCCTGCTCCTCGTCGTCGTGCAGCAGCGGCAGCATCGCCTCCACCAGCCTGGCCAGGTTCCACTCGGCGACGACCGGCTGGTTGCCGTAGGCGTACCGGCCGCCGGTGTCGATCGAGCTGAACACCCGGGCCGGGTCGAAGGCGTCGAGGAAGGCGCAGGGGCCGTAGTCGATGGTCTCGCCGGAGATCGTGGTGTTGTCGGTGTTCATGACCCCGTGGACGAAGCCGACGAGCATCCACTGCGCCACCAGAGACGCCTGCGCGGTGACGACCGCCTCGAACAGGGCGCGGTAGGGCTGCTCGGCGTCGGCGGCCTCGGGATGGTGCCGGGCGATGGCGTGGTCGGCCAGCCGGCGCAGCAGCGCGACGTCGCCGGTCGCGCGGGCGTACTGGAAGGTGCCCACGCGCAGGTGGCTGCTCGCGACCCGGGCGAGCACCGCTCCGGGCAGCGGCGTCTCGCGCCGCACCGTGCGGCCGGTGCCGACGACGGCCAGGGCCCGGGTGGTCGGGATCCCGAGCGCGTGCATCGCCTCGGCGACGACGTGCTCGCGCAGCATCGGACCGACCGCGGCCAGGCCGTCGCCGCCACGGGCGAAGGGGGTGCGCCCGCTGCCCTTGAGGTGCAGGTCGCGCGGTCGACCGTCCTGGCAGGCGAACTCGCCGAGCAGCAGCGCCCGACCGTCACCGAGTCGCGGGTTGAAGCCGCCGAACTGGTGCCCGGCGTACGCCTGCGCCACCGGTGTGGCGCCGTCGAGCACCAGCGTCCCGACCAGGAAGCGCAGCCCCTCGGAGGTGCGCAGCCAGTCGGGGTCCAGGCCGAGCTCGACGGCCAGCGGCTCGTTCAGCACCAGCAGCCGCGGATCCGGCGCGTCCTCGGCCTGCCAGCGCACCGCCAGCTCGGGCAGCTCGCGGGCGAAGCGGTCGTCGAGCAGCGTGCGGGGCACGGCGGGGACGTTCATCGTCCGACGGTACGTGCCGGCCGGTTGTGGCACCCTGCACGTCGGTCACGGACGAGCGCTCGGTGCGGTCGTGGTCGAGGAGGCGTACGCGTGCCTGGTGGCCGTCCCGGTCTTCAAAACCGGTGTGGGCGAGGATCTCGTCCAGGTGGGTTCGATCCCCATCCGCCTCCGCCGACGAGTTGCCGTCCGGGCCGGTTCCGCCGCCCTCGGCGCGGGCAGACCGTCGCCGACGCGCACGACCGACGACGCGAGGAGACACCGTGGGGCTGCTGGGCGGGATGATCAAGGCCGGCGTGGCCAAGAAGGTCTACGACGAGGCGCGCAAGCCGCACAACCAGGCGAAGATCAAGCAGATGCTGTCGAAGGCGACGGGCAAGGGGTCGGGCGGGACAGGCAGCAGCGGCCCGGGCGCCGGGCAGCCCTGAGCGCACGGTCGGCCGGCAGTCTCACCGGGGGCCGGCCTGCCGGCGCAGCGACTCCTGTCCGGCGGCCACGGCTCCGCGCAGCCGGCTCAGGCGCTCCGCCCGGTCGCGGCGGGCGGCCGCGTCGTCCGGCGGGGGGAGCGCGGTCAGCCGCTCGGCGAGGGCATGGGCGTGCAGGACCACGACGGCGGTGCGCTGCACGCCGACCTCGACGTCGCCCGCCGCGTCTTCCAAGGGTGAGGACGGACGGCGGCGCTGCGATCGGTCCATGACACCTCCTGCCGGCCCAGGGTCAGGTGCGCCGATCAGCGCAGTGCACCACGCCCGGACGCCGGTCGAGGACACGAGCTGGTCACGACTGGGCGGTGCGGGATCGAGCTGGCGCTGCGCCGCCCGGCTGCTCCGCAGCCGGTCCGACGTAGGGTCCGAGACGTGACAGCGGTCGAGCCGGACCGGCGACGCGCGGTGCCGCGCACCGACGCCGTGCTCGCCGACCCGCGCCTGGCGCGGGCCGCCGAGCGGCTCGGACGCGAGCGGGTGAAGCGAGCCGTCCGCGAGGCTCAGGACGCCGTCCGCACGGGCCGGCTGGCGCCCGACCAGGTGGCCGACGCCGCCGTCGCCGCTCTGCCGCCCCGCACCACGACGCTGCGGCCGGTGCTGAACGCCACCGGCGTGGTCGTGCACACCAACCTCGGCCGGGCGCCGCTGTCGGCCGCGGCCGTCGAGGCGCTGCAGACCGCCGCCGGCAACGTCGACGTCGAGTACCACGTCGCCACCGGCCAGCGGGCGCGGCGCGGTCGGGGCGCGCTCGCCGCCCTGCACGCCGCCGTCCCCGACGCCGAGGCGGTGCACGTGGTCAACAACGGGGCGGCCGCCCTCGTGCTCGCGACCACGGCGCTCGCCGCCGGCCGCGAGGTGGTGGTCAGCCGCGGCGAGATGGTCGAGATCGGCGACGGCTTCCGGCTCCCGGACCTCATCGCGTCCACCGGCGCCCGCCTGCGCGAGGTCGGCACCACCAACCGCACCACAGTGAGCGACTACGCCGACGCCGTGGGCCCGGACACCGGCTGCGTGCTCAAGGTGCACCCCAGCAACTTCCGGGTGGCCGGCTTCACCGGCGCTGTGGACGTCGCCGAGCTCGCCGGGCTCGACGTTCCCGTCGTCGTCGACATCGGCAGCGGCCTGCTCGCGCCGCACCCGCTGCTGCCCGACGAGCCGGACGCGCGGACGGCGCTGCGCGGCGGGGCCGAGGTCGTCACCGCGAGCGGCGACAAGCTGCTCGGCGGTCCGCAGGCCGGGCTGCTCCTCGGTCGCGCGGGCGTCGTCGAGCGGCTGCGCCGGCACCCGCTCGCGCGCGCCCTGCGGGTCGACAAGCTGACGCTGGCTGCGCTCGAGGCGACGATCGACGGACCGCCCACGCCGGTGCGCCTGGCGCTCGACGCCGACCCTGCCGGGCTGCGCGCGCGGGCGGACGCGCTCGCCGCCGACGTCGGGGGCGACGTCGTCCCGAGCGACGGCGCGGTCGGAGGCGGCGGGGCACCCGGCCTGCTCCTGCCCGGCTGGGCGGTGGCCCTCCCGGAGGACCGTGCTCCCGACGCCTGGGCGCTCGCGCTGCGCACCGGCGAGCCCTGCGTGGTCGGGCGGGTCGAGCGCGGCCGGTGCCTGCTCGACCTGCGCTGCATCGCCCCGGCCGACGACGCGTCGGTCGCGGCGGCCGTCACCGCCGCCGCCGGCGCGGCGGGGTAGCGCGTGCACGTCGTCGCGACCGCCGGGCACGTCGACCACGGCAAGTCCACGCTGGTGCGCGGGCTGACCGGCACCGAGCCGGACCGCTGGGCCGAGGAGCGGCGCCGCGGCATGACCATCGACCTCGGCTACGCCTGGACCGAGCTGCCGAGCGGTGAGCAGGTCGCGTTCGTCGACGTCCCCGGCCACGCCCGCTTCGTCGGCAACATGCTCGCCGGGCTCGGGCCCGCGCCGGCCGTGCTGTTCGTCGTCGCCGCCGACGAGGGCTGGCGCCGGCAGTCCGGCGAGCACCTCGCCGCCGTCGACGCGCTCGGCCTGTCGGCGGGTCTGCTGGCGGTGACCCGCAGCGACCTCGCCGACCCCGCCCCCGCGATCGAGGAGGCGAGGGAGCACCTGTCCCGCAGCAGCCTCGGCGACGTCGAGGCGGTCGCGGTGTCGGGTCAGACCGGCGCCGGACTGGACGTGCTGCGCGCCGCCCTCGACCGGCTGGTCGCCCGGCTCCCGGTGCCCGACACCGTCGGGCCGGTCCGGCTGTGGGTCGACCGCGCCTTCACCGTGCGCGGTGCCGGCACGGTGGTCACCGGCACCCTGGGCGCCGGTGCGCTCGCCGTCGGCGACGAGCTCGAGCTGCGCGGGCGCCGGGTGCGGGTGCGCGGCCTGCAGTCGCTCGAGCAGCCCCGGGAGCGGATGGGTGCGGTGGCGCGCGTGGCGGTGGCGCTGCGCGGCGTCGAGCGCGCCGACGTCGGCCGCGGGGACGCCCTGCTCGCCCCGGGACGGTGGCGGGCCGCTTCGACGCTCGACGTGCGGCTCCGGCCCGCGGGCACCCTGCCCGAGCGGCTGGTGCTGCACGTCGGCACGGCGGCGGTGCCGGTGCGGCTGCGGCCGCTGCGCGACGACCTCGCGCGGCTGCAGCTCAGCACTGCGCTGCCGCTGCGGGCCGGCGACCGCGCCCTGCTACGCGACCCGGCGGCGCAAGAGGTGGCCGCGGGCGTCACGGTCCTGGACGCCGACCCGCCGGACCTCCGTCGGCGCGGGTCGGCCCGCGAGCGCGCTGCCGTGCTCGCCGGGACGACCGGCCCGCCGGACGGGATCGCGGAGGTGGAGCGCCGAGGCGCGGTGCGCCGCGCCGACCTCGAGGCGCTGGGCGTGCCGGTCCCCGACGGCGGGCGCAGTGCCGGCGGCTGGCTGGTCAGCGAGCAGCGGTGGCAGGTCTGGCGGGCCGAGCTGCGCCGGGTCGTCGAGCAGCACGACGCCGTGGCGCCGCTGGACCGGGGGCTGCCGCACGACGCCGCACGGCGCGCCGCCGGCATCCCCGACCTCGCCGTGCTCGCTGCGGTGGCCGGGGACGCCGAGCTCGTCGACGAGGCGGGCCGGCTGCGCAGCACGCAGGAGCTCGGCCTGGGGTCGGCCGAGCCCGGGGTCCGGGCGCTGGAGGAGCGGCTGACCGCCGGCCCCTTCGCCGCACCGGAGCGGCCGGACCTCGACGCGCTCGGCCTCGACGTCCGCGCGGTCGCCGCCGCCGCCGCCGCCGGCCGGCTGCTGCGGCTGCGCGCCTCCGACGGCGGCGACGTCGTGCTGCTGCCCGACGCGCCGGCGCGGGCGATGCGCGAGCTCGCCCGGCTGCCCCAGCCGTTCTCGCTCAGCGCCGCCCGCCAGGCCCTCGGCACGACGCGGCGGGTGGCCGTCCCGCTGCTCGAGCACCTCGACGCGCGCGGCTGGACCCGCCGGGTCGACAGCTCCGCGCGCGAGGTGGTGCGCGGCGGGAGTGCGGCGTCGGGCCCGCCCCGATAGCGTGCGCGTCCCCGCACCCGAGGAGGACCGCCGTGCCCCAGTCCGTCCGTGGAGTCGTCGCCCGAGGCAAGGGCCAGCCGGTGACGGTGGAGACCGTCGTCGTGCCCGACCCGGGGCCGGGTGAGGCGGTGGTCGCGGTGCAGGCATGCGGGGTCTGCCACACCGACCTGCACTACCGCGAAGGCGGCATCAACGACGAGTTCCCGTTCCTGCTCGGGCACGAGGCGGCCGGGATCGTCGAGTCCGTCGGCGAGGGCGTCGCCGAGGTGGCGCCGGGCGACTTCGTCATCCTCAACTGGCGAGCGGTCTGCGGCCGGTGCCGCGCCTGCAGCCGCGGCGACCACCACCGCTGCTTCAACACCTTCAACGCCGTGCAGAAGATGACGCTCGAGGACGGCACCGAGCTCTCGCCTGCCCTCGGCATCGGCGCCTTCGCCGACAAGACGCTGGTCGCGGCCGGGCAGTGCACGAAGGTCGACCCGGCCGCCGACCCTGCCGCGGCCGGACTCATCGGCTGCGGCGTCATGGCCGGCTGGGGTGCTGCGGTCAACACCGCGCCGGTCCGCAAGGGCCAGTCCGTCGCCGTCATCGGCTGCGGCGGCGTGGGCGACGCCGCGATCGCCGGCGCGCTGTTCGCCGGCGCACGGCAGGTCCTCGCCGTCGACATGGACGACCGCAAGCTGCAGTGGGCCCGGGAGTTCGGCGCCACCGACACGGTGAACGCGAAGACCGAGGACGTCGTCGCGCGGCTCAAGGAGCTGACCGGCGGCTTCGGGCCGGACGTCGTCATCGAGGCGGTCGGCCGGCCCGAGACCTACCGGCAGGCGTTCGAGGCCCGCGACCTCGCCGGCACCGTCGTGCTGGTCGGCGTGCCGACGCCGGACATGACCGTCGAGCTCCCGCTGATCGAGGTGTTCGGCCGCGGCGGCGCGCTGAAGTCGTCCTGGTACGGGGACTGCCTGCCCTCACGGGACTTCCCGATGCTCGTCGACCTGTTCCTGCAGGGCCGCTTCGCGCTCGACCGGTTCGTCTCCGAGCGGATCGGTCTCGACGCCGTGGAGGAGGCCTTCTCCCGGATGGAGCGGGGCGAGGTCCTGCGCTCGGTGGTGGTCCTGTGAGCGCCCGCATCGACTCCCTGGTCACCTCCGGCACGTTCAGCCTCGACGGCCAGACCTTCGACGTCGACAACAACGTGTGGCTGCTCGGCGACGACGACGAGGTGCTGCTCGTCGACGCCCCGCACGACCCGGACGCCATCGAGCGGGCCGTCGCCGGGCGCACCGTCGTGGCCATCGCCTGCACGCACGCGCACGACGACCACGTCCGCTCCGCGCCCGAGCTCGCCGAGCGGCTGGGCGCGCAGGTGCTGCTGCACCCCGACGACGCGGTGCTGTGGGACCTCGTGCACCCAGGGCGCCGGCCCGACGGCGAGCTGCGCGACGGGATGGTGCTCGAGGTCGCCGGCACGTCGGTCCACGTCATGCACACGCCGGGGCACGCACCGGGCGCGGTCTGCCTGCACGTGCCCGACCTCGGCGTCGTGTTCTCCGGCGACACGCTGTTCTCCGGCGGCCCGGGGGCGACCGGGAGGTCGTTCTCGGACTTCCCGACCATCCTCGACTCGATCCGCACCCGGCTGTTCGCGCTGCCGCCCGAGACGCGCGTGCTGACCGGGCACGGCGACGAGACGACGGTCGGTGCCGAGGCGCCCTCCTACGACGAGTGGGTCAGACGGGGCGGCTGACGCCTCAGCGCGGCGGCAGCGGCAGCCCGAAGGCCCCGGACAGGCCGGTCCACGGCGCCGACGGCGGAGGAGCCGGCAGCGCCCAGCGGGCGCGGGCGACACGCGCCGTCAGAGCGGCGAGCGCGGCCTCGGGGGCGCCGTAGCGCTCGGCGAACACGCCGTTCGAGATGCGGTCGCGCACGTTCGCCAGCTCCAGCAGGTCCGCCGCCAGCTCGTGCGCGGCGGCGCCGGCCCGCGGGTGGACGCGCTGCGCGGCCTGGAGCAGCCGGCGCCGCGCCCCGACGTCGCTGAACAGGTGCACGTCGACCTCGGTCAGCAGCCCCGCCTGCACCTCCGGCTGCAGGTGCCACCGGACCAGGCGCTGCTCGCGGGCCGCCTCCTTGCGGCACAGCACGATCATGCCGACGAACAGCGGCACCATGACCGCGAAGAACATCAGCAGGACAGCTGCGCCGCTGATGGTGGTCGAGCCGTTCCACAGCGCGTGCAGCCCGATGCTCATGAGCAGCCCGAGCACCGGCGCGCCGGCACCGAGGCGGGTGCGGCCGGCGGCGAGCAGGCCGAGACCGATGCCGAAGCAGGCCGTGAACAGCGGGTGCGCGAACGGCGACAGGATCCCGCGGACGACGAAGACCCCCGGCAGCGTCCCGTCGGCGACAGCCGTGCCGTAGTAGAGGATGTTCTCCACCGTCGCGAAGCCCAGGCCCACCATCGTCGCGTAGACGACGCCGTCGAGCGGCCCGCTGATCTGGTGCCGGAAGCGGCGGTACAGCAGCAGCAGCACGACCGCCTTGCCGCTCTCCTCGACGACCGGCGCCACCAGCACAGGGGTGACCACCTGCTCGGCGGTGGTGCCCGCCACGGCGGACAGGACGGCTCCGGCGGCGGTGTTCACGACCAGCGCCAGCAGCACCACCGCGGTGGCGCCGGCCGCGAAGGTCCAGGACAGCGCCGCACGCGGCTCGGGGTGCAGGCGGTCCAGCAGCAGCGCCGCCCAGGCGTAGAGCGGCAGCGGCAGCACCGCCGCGAGGGTCGCGAGCGCGAACGCACCCGGGCCGATCGACAGCAGGATGAGCAGCAGCCCGACGGCGCCGGTGACCGTGAAGACGATCGCGCTGCCCGGACCGAGCACCCGGGCCGGCACCCCCGCGCGCTGACGGGCCGACAGGGGGGCGGTGGCCTGCGTCGCCGGCGTCCACTGCAGGCCGTCCCACCACCGTGACTGCTGCGGCGCCCACGGATCGGCGTACCAGCCGGGCGGCACGGACGGAGCGGTCGGCACCGGCACGCCGGTCGTGCCGCCCGGCCAGCCTGGGAGGGAGGTCATGACCCCCCATCGTGCCAGCGCGGCGCCGGCGAGGCGTCGGGCACCGTCCGGCGGGACTTCCGTGACGCGGCTCACTGCCGCCCCGGCCGGCCCGTCGCGGGTCGGAGGCGGGCCGGACGGGCACAACAGGAGCAACCGACCTTCCAGGAGGAACCAGCGTGGCTGTCACCCGCGAGATGCTCGTGTCCGAGCTCAAGGACCTGCTGCGCCTGACCGCCTTCGAGCAGACCGTCGCCACGGTCCGCCGGGCCCAGGCGCGCACCACCCCGATCGAGCAGGAGCTCGCCGAGAACGCGAAGAAGGCCGGTGAGCGCCTCGACCTGCTCAAGTCCGCCGTCGCGCAGGTCGGCGGTGCGAACGACGTGGTGACGCCGCTCGTCGGCCGCTTCGGCGCCTTCGTGCAGAGCCAGGTGAACCAGGTGCAGACGCTGCAGGGCGCCCTGCTCGGCGACCTCGCGCTCGAGCACCAGCTGCGCGACCGCACGCGCTACGCCCGGACCCTCGCGCAGACGCTGGGTGAGACCCAGGTGCTGCCGGTGCTCGACCGGCTCGAGACCGCGCACACCGCCACCATCGACTGGCTCGAGAGCCGGCTCACCGAGGTCGGCCGCACCGGCAGCTCGGCACTGCGGGCGACTCCGGTCCAGACGGTGGTCACCCTGGCCCGTCGCACCGCCGCCGTGCCCGTCTCGCTGCTCGCCAGCGGCGTGAACCGGGCCGGCGGCGTCGTCGCCCGTGCGACCGGCAACGCCCCGCAGCCGTTGCAGTCGGCCCTCGCCACCGTCGAGGACACCGCCGCCACGGTCGGCGACCGCGTCGTCGACCTCACCGAGCGCGGCACCGCGAAGGCCGCCGCCGTCGGTCGCACGGCCGCCGGCAAGGCCGAGCGGGCCGCCGGCGGAGCCGAGCAGATCGCCGAGCAGGCCGCGGAGCAGGTCACCGAGACCGCGGAGCAGGCCGCCGAGACCGTCGAGCAGACGGCCGAGCAGGCCGCCCAGGCCGCCGAGCAGGTGACCGAGCAGGTGCTCGAGGCCACCGGCGGCGCCGACGTCGAGGACGACAAGCCGCCGTTCGCGGGCTACGAGCAGCTGACCGGCGACAGCGTCATGCGGCACGCCGCCGACAGCGACGACGTCGAGCACCTGCGCACGCTGCTCGCCTACGAGCAGGCGCACAAGGCGCGCAAGGGCGTGCTCCAGGCCGTCCAGGAGCGGCTCGAGGAGCTGTCCAGCACGGTCGGCTAGACCACCGCACGACACCGGCGCGGCCCCGCAGGCACTCCTGCGGGGCCGCGCCGTCGCGTCGGCCACATCCGGGCACCGGGTGCCCGAGGAGGGCGTTGCACCAGGCATGGAGGAGAACCGCGCGCGTCGCGTCGTCGACGCCCTGCGCGCCAAGGGCGTGGACGCGTCGATCCGCAAGCCCGGCGTCTACCAGTTCGGGGTGGGCGTGGCGCTGCCCGACGGCCGGGAGGCGGTGTGGGACAGCGACGGGACCGCCGGGCTCGAGGCGCAGGTCATGCGCAACGGCGTCCTGGTCGGCTTCGTCCCGGTGATCCCCGGCTCGGACTCCTTCGACGAGGACGAGGTCGTGGACGCGATCCGCTCCACCGACTACGACACGCCGATCGCGCGCCGGCGCAGCACGCCGCCCCCCGAGGCCCCGCCGCTGCCGCCGAGGGGCGGGTTGTTCCAGCGCGCCCTCGACGGGTTCCGCTACCGCTGATGCGAGTCGGCTCACGCGTCGGCGGGGCACAGCCGGGCAGAGTGGTCCGGTGAGCAGCCGACCTCCCAGCCGACGACCGGGCGTCCTGCCGCGGCGGCGCCCCAGCCGGTACCGCGACGCGCCGGTGCCGCCGGTGCCGCTGCCGCCGGCTCGCACCGTCGTCGTCCCGGACCGGGGCGAGTTCTTCCTGCGCGACAGCGGGGGCGACGGGCCGGTCGTCCTGCTGGTGCACGGCTGGATGTTCCCGAGCGACCTCAACTGGGCGCAGACCTACGGGCCGCTGCAGCGCGCCGGCTACCGGGTGCTGGCGATGGACCTGCGCGGGCACGGCCGCGGGCTGCGGGCCAGCGAGCCGTTCCGGCTGCGCGACTGCGCCGACGACGCCGCGGGGGTGCTGCGCGCGCTGGGCGTCCGGCCGGCCCTCGTCGTCGGGTACTCGATGGGCGGCCCGGTGGCCCAGCTGCTCGCGCGGCACCACCCCGAGCTCGTCGCCGGCTTCGTGCTGTGCGCCACCGCGCTCGACTGGAGCGACCCGCGGATGAAGGCGTTCTGGCGGGCGATGGGCGGCCTGCGCCTGGTCCTCGGCGCCTTCCCGACCGGCGCCTGGAAGGCCGGGATGCGGCTGGCCGGGGCGCCGGCCCGCGGCAGCAGCTGGGTGGCCGGGGAGCTCTCGCGCAGCAGCGCGCGCGACGTCGCGGAGGCCGGGCGCGAACTGGGCCGGTTCGACAGCAGCGGGTGGGTCGCCGACCTGACGCCGCCCGGCGCCGTCGTCGTCATGACCCGCGACCGGCTGGTGCCGCCGCGCAAGCAGCGCGCGCTCGCCGCGGCGCTCGGCGTCGAGCCGCGGCTGCTCGACGGCGACCACGACGCCTGCTCGGTCGAGGCCCGTCGGTTCACCTTCGCACTCCTCGAGGTCCTGTCGGGCCTCTGCGACCGGCAGCGCCGGCCGGCCTGACCCTCACTGCTCGAGCGGGTCCACCCGGCGCAGGAAGCCGCGGGTGCCGAGGAACTCCGACAGCGTCGGCAGGTGCTGGTCGCAGGCCGCCCAGGTCTTCTCCCGACCCGGGACGTGCAGCCTCGGGTTGTTCCAGACAAGCACGTGCCGGGCGTCCGCGCGGCAGCCCTTGGCCGAGCACTGCACCGGCTCGTCGGGCTGCGGGTCCGGGGCGGAGTCCGGCGGGGGGAGCATCGGCAGATCGTGCCAGTACTGTCGTCGCCCGTGGACTGGGCGCGACGTCGGACCGAGCTGCACTGGCACGCGGCGGCGTTCCGCCAGGGGGCGAAGGCGCGGTGGGTGCTTCGCGGCGCCCGGCGCGTGGGTCGCGACGCGCACGTGCTCGGCTGGCCGACGGTCAACGCCACCGACCTCGAGGTCGGCGACCAGTTCAAGGTGTGGTCCGGCCACCGCACGACCCTGATCAGCGGCTGGGGGAAGATCCGGTTCGGCGACCGCTGCTTCGTCAACTGCGGCACCGTGCTCATCGCCACCTGCGAGATCGTCGTCGGCGACGACGTCGCGATGGCCAACGAGGTGTACGTCATGGACAGCGACAGCCACGGCGTCGAGGGCCGCCCGCACCGGGAGGCGCCGGTGCACATCGGTGACGGCACCTGGCTCGGCGCGCGGGCGATGGTGCTGCCCGGCGTCACCATCGGCAAGCGCGTGCTCGTGGCCGCCGGCGCCGTCGTCACCCGCGACGTGCCCGACGACGTGCTGGTGGCCGGCAACCCCGCTCGGGTGGTGCGGTCGCTGACCTACCCGGCCGGCTGCCGGCGGGCCTGGCACGACGGCTGGTGCCCGTGTCCGAAGGTGGCGGCGGTCGAGGCCGGCGCGGTCACCACCGCCGGACCGGCTCCGATGGCCGAGCAGGTCCCGCCTCCGGACGAGGACGTCGTCAGCGCCTGAGCCGGGCGGACGTCCCGGGGCGGCCGGGCCGGCCGCCCCTTCCCTCCGGGTCGCGAGCGGTGCACAGTGCAGCGGGCCGTCCTGCGGGGGGCAGGTCGCACCGGGGGGTACGCATGGCTGGGGTGCTCGACGTCGACCGGCCGAGGACGCCGTACGGCAGGTGGGACCGGGTGAGGCCGGCGACGAGGGCCTACGCCGCGCTCGCCGCCGTCGACGCCGTGCTGGCGGGCACCGCCCGCAGCCGGGAGCGGCGGCTCACCAAGCCACTGCTCATGCCGCTGCTGGCGGTCGGTCGGGACCGGCCGACCCAGCGGGCGCTGGCGCTGTCCGGTGCCGGTGACGTCGCGCTGCTCGGCAGCGGGGACGCCGCGTTCAGGGTGGGCCTGGGCAGCTTCCTCGCCGCACACCTGGCCTGGATCGCGGCCCTGCGCGCGCGGCCCGGCGGTGGCCGCGTCGCAGCCCGGCCGGTGCTCGCGCTGCCGTACGCGGTCGGGTGGGCAGGGCTCAACGCGGTGCTGTGGCCGCGCACGGGCAAGGACCGGTGGCCGGTGGTGATCTACAGCACGGTGCTCGCGGGCACGGCCGTGGCGGCTCTGGACGGGAACGATCCCCGGGGCGGGGCAGGGGGGGCGCTGTTCCTGGTCTCGGACGGCCTGCTGGCCCTGCACCGCTTCGCCGGCGTCGCGCTGCCCGGGCACGAGGCCTGGGTGATGACCACCTACACCGCCGCTCAGGCGCTGCTCGCCGCGGGCGGCGAGGACCGCTCCTAGGCGCGGACGTCGAGCACGAGCTTGCCCTGCGAGGCGCGGCTGCGGAGGTCCTCGTGGGCGCGTTGCGCCTCCGACAGCGGGTAGGTGCCGCCCACCACCGGGGTCAGGGTGCCCGCCTCCACCATCGACAGCAGCTCGGCCATCTGCGGCTGCAGCAGCTCGGGCCGGCCGAAGCAGTGCGCCAGCCAGAAGCCGATGACGGCCCGGCTGCGGCTCATCAGCGATCCAGGGTCGAGCGGCTTCGGCGCGGTGCGGGAGGCCATGCCGAACGTGGCGAGCCGGCCGAACGGCGCCAGCGCCGCGAGGGAGGCGTCGAAGGTCGGGCCGCCGACCATCTCGAGCACGACGTCGACCTTCCTGCCCCCGTTGGCCTGCTCGAGGGCGCCCTTGAGGTCGGCCTCGCCGGCGTCGACGGTGACGTCGGCACCGAGCGACTCGGCGAGCGCGCGCTTCGCGGGGGCGGACGCGACCCCGATGACCCGGCCGGCGCCCCACGCCTTCGCCAGCTGCACGGCCAGGGTGCCGACGCCGCCTGCCGCGGCGTGCACGACGACGCTCTCACCCGGCTGCAGGTGGGTGCTGGTGCGGAGCAGGTGCCAGGCGGTCAGGCCCTGCACCAGCAGCGACAGGGCCTGGCCGTCGCTCACGCCGGCAGGGACCGGGAACGCCGCCGACGGGTGGACGAGCGCCTTCTCGCAGTAACCGCCGGTGAGGGAGAAGGCGGCGACCCGCGTGCCGTCAGGCGTCGTGCCGACCACCTCCGAGCCCGGGACGAGCGGCAGCGTGGTCTTGGACAGGTAGCTGTCCTCGATCTGGTGGGAAGGCGTTTCCGTAGGTGACGACGCTACGCCTGCGGCTAGGTGCTCGTGGCCTCGGGCCGGGCGGATAATGCGGCCGACCACCTCAGAACCGGGGATCAAGGGGAGCGACTGACGGGCTAGGTAGTCGTCGGCGGCCTGGTGCGTGTCGGCGAAGTTCACTCCGGCCGACTCGACGGCGACGAGGTGGAAATCTTCCGCCCACTCTGGCTCTGAGAGATCCTCTCGGTAGTCGAGGACTTCTGGACCGCCGAACCGCTCTACCT
>DATLGD010000224.1:0-9984 GCA_035540755.1 Mycobacteriales bacterium
CGAGGACTACGTCTTCCGCTCCAAGGTGACCGAGTCGGCGTACGAGCGCCGGGCCGAGACGGTGCTGCACGAGATGGCGCACATGTGGTTCGGCGACCTCGTGACGATGCGCTGGTGGGACGACCTGTGGCTCAACGAGTCGTTCGCCACCTACATGTCCGTGCTGTGCCAGGCCGAGGCGACCCGGTACACCTCCGCGTGGACGACGTTCGCCAACATCGAGAAGGCCTGGGCCTACCGGCAGGACCAGCTGCCTTCGACGCACCCGATCGCCGCCGACATCCCCGACATCGCCGCGGTGCAGCTGAACTTCGACGGCATCACCTACGCCAAGGGCGCTTCGGTGCTCAAGCAGCTGGTGGCCTGGGTAGGCCGCGAGGAGTTCCTGGCCGGCCTGCGCACGTACTTCGTCAAGCACCAGTACGGCAACACCGAGCTCGCCGACCTCCTGCACGAGCTCGAGGCGGCCAGCGGTCGCGACCTCGCCTCCTGGTCCCGGGAGTGGCTGGAGACCGCCGGCGTCAACACCCTGCGCGCGTCGTTCGAGACCGACGGCGAGGGCCGGTTCACCTCCTTCGCCGTCACCCAGGAGTCAGCCGCCCTGCCCAGCGGCGACGTCCCGCCGCTGCGCTCCCACCGCCTGGCGATCGGGTTGTACGAGCTCGTCGACGGCGCACTGGTGCGCACCGGCCGAGAGGAGCTGGACGTCGTCGGCGCCCGCACCGACGTGCCCGCGCTGGTGGGGCGCGCCCAGCCCGACCTCGTCCTCGTCAACGACGACGACCTCACCTACGCCAAGATCCGGCTGGACGAGCGGTCCCGGCGGACGCTGGCCGAGCACGTCCAGGACCTCGAGGACTCGCTGCCCCGGGCGCTGTGCTGGGCCTCCACCTGGGACATGACCCGCGACGCCGAGATGCCGGCCCGCGAGTACGTGCGCCTGGTGCTCGCCGGCGTCGGCGGCGAGGGCGACATCGGCGTCGTGCAGTCGCTGCTGCGCCTGGCCGTCACCGCCGTGAACCTGTACGCCGACCCCTCCTGGGCGCCGCAGGGACGGGCCGAGATCGCCACCGCCGCCGCGGACGCGCTGCTCGCCGCCGAGCCCGGCAGCGACCTGCAGCTGGTGTGGGCGCGCACGCTCGGCGGCGTCGCCACCTCCGAGGAGCACACCCGGCTGCTGCAGGACCTGCTGTCCGGGAGCCGCGAGCTGCCCGGCCTCGCCGTCGACACCGAGCTGCGCTGGCACCTGCTGCGCCGCCTGGCGGCCCTCGGCCTGGCCGGGGAGCCCGAGATCGCCGCCGAGCTCGAGCGCGACGCGACGGCCGCCGGCCAGCGGCACGCCGCCGCAGCGCGCGCCGCCCGCCCCACCCCCTCGGCCAAGGCCGAGGCCTGGCAGCTGGCCGTCGAGCAGGCCGACACCCCCAACGCCCTGCAGGCAGCCGTCATCGGCGGGTTCGTGCAGGTCGAGCAGCAGGACCTGCTGCGGGAGTGGATCGAGCCGTACTTCGCCGCCCTCGCCGAGGTCTTCCGCAGCCGCACGCCCGAGATGGCGCAGAACATCGGCGTCGGCCTCTACCCGGCCGCGGTGGTCGACCAGTCCGTCGTCGACCGCACCGGCGCCTACCTCGCCGCCGAGGACCCGTCCCCGTCGGTGCGCCGGCTGCTGGTCGAGGGCCGCGACGGCGTGGTCCGCTCGCTGCGCGCGCGACAGCGGGACGCCGCCGCCGGCTGACGTCGCCCCCCGCCGGGAACCGCCAGGAGCCCTCCCGACGGTTCCGGGGCCGCCGGGAACCGTCGGGAGCCCTCCACCCGGAAACGCGCGGAGGGCTCCTGACGGGTTGCCGGTACGCCGGAACCGCCAGGAGGGCTCCTGGCGGAGAGAGCGGGCGGCTAGTGGGAGGCGCCGGCGCCGAGGGCCGGCGCGGCGCCGGAGCCGTGCTTGGCGTCGGGGCGCGCAGCGATCTGCGCCCGCTGGTGGTCGGCCGGCGGCAGCGCCGGGCGGCGACCGGCGGCGTCGGCGACCTGGCGGATCGCGTCGACGATGCCGCCGGACAGGTCACCACCGCCGAACGCCGTCGTCATGGCGAGCACCGCCAGCGCGGCGACGCGGTCGGGGACCCGGCGGCGGATGGCGTGGCCGGTGACGACCTCGACCCGGCGCTGGCCCGGGGCGACGACGAACAGCACGGCCGACGGCGCGCGGTCCTCGAGCGCCGCGTGCAGGCGCTCGGCACCGGCGCGGAACTGCGACAGGTCGTCGAGGACGAGGTCGCCGACGAGCACCGAGATGTCGAGCCCGTTCTCGGCCCGCGCACGGTCGATGGCCGTCGCGATGCGCTCCTGCTGACTCGGGGTCAGCCCCTCACCAGGCGCCACCGGCTCCTCCTCTTGCGTCGTCGCCGGTCGAGGCACGCTCGACGGCGGTCAGCGGGTCGGCCGGACCGGCGAACCACACCGGCTCGGCGTTCCAGCCCTCCTGCGGGCGGTAGCGGCTGGTGCGGCGGGCCGACGGGAGCCAGGCCAGCGCGTAGATGATCGCCGACAGCAGCAGCGGCAGCCCGACCCACAGCAGCACGGTCCGGGCCACCGAGCCCTGCGTCCACCCGCCCTCGTACTGGCCCGGGTGCGGGTAGGCCTGCGGGTCGTCGGCGCAGCCGGCGAGCAGCAGGACCGAGGCCCCTGCCACGGTCGCGGCGAGGCGTCGGTGCAGAGCAGGACGGTGGTCCACGGCTCCCTCGTTCGGATCGCCGCCGCTGTGGACGGCGGTGGACGGTCGGACGGACAGCGCGAGGCTATCGGACCGACGGCGCCCCGCTGCGCAGGCCCTCGGCCATGAGCTGGGTGAGCCTGCGCACGCCGCCCGAGTCCAGCAGCTCCTCGAGCAGCAGCGGCCGGCCGTCGCCGTCGGCCACCGGCAGCCGCCAGTTGGGGTACTCGTCGACCGTGCCCGGCAGGTTCGGCTGCCGGACGTCGCCGACGGCGTCGCCGAAGGCGGCCAGCACCAGCCGGCACGGCGACGCGACCAGCGCGCCGTGCATCGCCAGCACCGGGTCGCCGCCGGCGGCGGCGAGCAGGCCGGTCGAGGTGAGCATCTCGAGCAGCAGCTCCCGCTCCTGCTGGGCCCGGGCCCGCTCCTCCTCCACCGGAACACCGAGCTGGCCGAGCTCGTCGCGCACCCGCACGTGCTCCTCGGCCAGGAACCCGGCCGCGGTCGGCAGGTCGTGCGTGGTCACCGTGGCGAGGGCCAGCTCGCGCCACCGCGCCGGCGGCAGGAACGGCGCCGGCTCCTGCTCGGCGTCCTCGTCGCGCTCGAACCACAGCACGGCGCTGCCGAGCACCCCGGTGGCCGACAGGTCCTCGTACACCCGGGGCTCGACGGTGCCGAGGTCTTCCCCCACCACGACGGCGCCGGCCCGCGAGGCCTCCAGGGCCAGGATCCCGAGCAGCGCGTCGCTGTCGTAGGAGACGTAGGTGCCGTCGGCCGGCCCTCGCGACGAGCCGGCCTCCTGCGGCACCCACCACAGCCGGAACAGCCCCATGACGTGGTCGATGCGCAGCCCGCCGGCCGAGCGCAGGCATCCCCGCACGACGTCGCGGAACGGGGCGTAGCCCAGCTCGGCGAGCCGGTCCGGGCGCCACGGCGGCAGCCCCCAGTCCTGCCCCTGCTGGTTGAACGAGTCCGGCGGCGCGCCGACCGTGGTGCCGAGCGCCAGCGCGTCCTGCAGCGCCCACGCGTCGGCGCCGCCGGCGTCGACCCCGACGGCGAGGTCGTGCACGACGCCGACCGGCATGCCGGCGCCGAGGCCGGCCAGCTGCTCGTCGACGAGCAGCTGCACCCAGCACCAGAAGGCGACCCGGTCGGCGTGCTCCTCGGCCGCGGCGGCCACGGCCGGGGCGTCCGGGCGGCGCAGCTCCTCCGGCCACTCCTGCCACGGCGTGCCGTGCTGCTCGGCGAGCACGCAGAACGTCGCGAACCCCTCGAGCGCCTCACCGTGCCCGGCGCGGAAGGCGGCGAGGTCCTCGGCCCGGTGCAGCGGCCAGAGCAGTTCGAGGGCCGCGAGCTTGGCCGTCCAGGCCGGGTCGCGCTCGACCCGCTCCGGATCGGTCGGGGGTCGCAGCGCGGCGACGGCGTCGCGCACGTCCTGCGGGGCGGCAGCGTGCTCGGGGACGTCCTCGACGCGCAGGTAGAGCGGTGAGCGGAAGCGGCGGCTCGACGGCGAGTACGGCGAAGGGTTGAGCGGCGGCACCGGTGTCTCGGCGTGCAGGGGGTTCAGCAGCACCAGGCCGGCGCCGTCGGCACCGCTGCGCTCGACGACGGTGCGCAGGTCGGCGTAGTCGCCCACGGCCCAGGAGCCGCGGCTGCGCAGGGAGTACAGCTGCACCATCCAGCCCCAGGCCCGGTCCAGGTCGGCCGGGAGCGGCAGCCGGGACGGCGTCACGACGAGCGCGCACTCCTGCTCGCGCCCGTGGGCGCGGGCCCGGAGCCGGTGCCAGCCCTCCGGCAGCGGCGGGAGGTCGACCGGGCGCCGCACCAGCTCGCCCCGCCGCTCGGCGACCACGCCGGGAACGGGCACGGGCAGCTGCTCGCCGTCCTCGAGGTCGACGACGAGCTCGACCGCGGCGTCCTCGGGCACGTGCAGGTCGACGGTCCCGCGGGCGCCCCGGAGGACGACGGCGGGTGGCAGCAGCCGCCGCCAGGGCGCCTCCTGCCGCTCGGCCAGCGAGGCCCGGACCGCCTCGGGAGTCGAGGCGTCGACGTCCAGTGCCGCCAGGGCGGCGACGACGGCGGCGCGGCGCACCGGCACCTGCCGGTCGGCCCAGTCGGCGTAGGAGGTGGCGACGCCGCAGGCCTCGGCCAGCTCGGCGAGGGCCGGCTCGACGGCATCCGGGGCAGGGGGCGAGGTCGTCACGGGCGTTCCCTGCCCCGTCGCCGGCCGGTCAGTCGTCGGTGCGCAGCCGCGCGTAGGAGACCAGGTCGTGGTAGGCGCCGTGCCGCCACTGCGCGCCCCGCAGCACCCCTTCCGCGCGGAACCCGGCACGCTCGAGCGCGCGCTGCTCGGCGACGTTCTGGACGTCGGTGGATGCCTGCACCCGGTGCACCGGTGTGGTGGCGAACAGGTACTCGGCGAGCAGCCGCTGCGCCCGTGCACCGTGGCCCCGACCGCGTGCCGGCGGCTGCAGCGAGATGCCGATGTCGAAGGCCGACGAGCCCGGGTTCGGTCCGTACAGCACCGGGTGCCAGCTCACCGACCCGAGCAGGACGTCGTCGCCGTCGGTGACCGCCAGATCGCCGCCGCCGTCGGGTGCCGGCGTCCGGGAGGCCCCCGCGAGTCCGGGTGGCGGCTCGCCGGTCCAGTCCTCGAACGGCGACGACGGCGCGCCCGACCACTCGGCGAGCACGGCGACCTCGTCCGGCCGGGCCGGTCGCAGCCGGGTGCTCACCACAGCGGCGGGTGCCGGTCCCGCCACGGCCTGGCCGCCTCGAGCTGCGCCGACAGCCGCAGGACGGTGCGCTCGTCGGCGGGCCGCCCGACGAGCATGACGCCGATCGGCAGCCCGTCCGGCGACCAGTGCAGCGGCAGGCTGGCGGCCGGCTGACCGGTGGTGTTGTAGACCGCGGTGAACGGCGTCCAGGCGACCATGCGGTCGAACTCGGCGCGCCCGCCGCCCGCCTCGCGGAACCAGCCCACCGGCGCGGGCGGCTGGGCGAGGGTCGGGGTGAGCACCACGTCGCAGTGCGCCGTCGCCGTCACCGCCCGGCGCGTGCCGAGCTGCAGCGCGGCCATCGCCCGGGTGAACCGGGTCGCCGACGCCGCCCGGCCCATCTCCCGCAGCCAGCGGGTGAGCGGCAGCAGCTCGTCCTCGCGGGCCGGGTCGACCGGGACGCCGGCCGCCGACACCGACCACAGCACCTCGAACTCCGGCAGCGTCTCCGGGCCGAACGGCGGGTCGACGTCGACCACCTCGTGGCCGAGCTCCTCGAGCAGCACCGACGCCGCCTCCCACGCCTCCAGCACGTGCGGGTGCACCTTCACGTCCGGCACGACCGGCGTGCAGTAGCGGCCGACGCGCAGCCGTCCGGGGGCCTCCCCCACCGCTGAGAGGAACGTCCGTTCCGGCGGCGGGGCCCAGTGCGGGTCGCCGGGCGACGGGCCGGCCAGGGCGTCGAGCAGCGCGGCGGCGTCGGCGACCGTGCGGGTGATCGGGCCGTTGGTCGGCAGGCCGGTGATGTCGCCGACGAGCGGGCCGTTGCTGATCCGCCCGCGGGCGGGCTTGAGGCCGTACAGGCCGCACACGCTGGCCGGGATGCGGATCGAGCCGCCGCCGTCGCTGCCCTGCGCGGCCGGCACCAGCCCGGCGGCCACGGCGGCGGCCGCACCGCCGCTCGACCCGCCGGCCGAGCGGGTCAGGTCCCAGGGCGTGCGGGCCGGCGGCGCGACGTCGGTCTCGGTGTAGCAGGGCAGCCCGAACTCGGGGGTGTTGGTCTTGCCGAGGCTGATGGTGCCGGCCGCTCGCAGCCGCTCGACGGTGACGTCGGACAGCGGCGGCACGAAGCCCTGCATCGCCCGGGAGCCGAAGCCCGTCGGCACGCCCTCGGTGAGGTTGAGGTCCTTGATCGCGGTGGGGACGCCGTGCAGCGGCGGCAGGCCCTCGCCGGCCGCGACCGCCCGGTCGGCCTCCTGGGCCTGCTCCCGGGCCGTGTCCAGGGTGAGCGTCACGAACGCGCCGACGTCGGCGTCGTGCGCGGCGATCCGCCCGGCGCAGTGCTCGACCAGCTCGGCGGACGACACCTCCCGGCGGCGCACTGCGTCGGCCTGCTCGAGCGCGCTGAGGTCGTGGAGCCGGGTGCCGGGAGCCATGCGTGCGCAACCTACGCCGCCGGGTGGCACGTCCACCCGGCCCGGCGGCCCGCCTACGCGGTGAGCTCGGTCTCGGCTTCGACGTCGTGCTCGGGCCGGCCGGGCAGGCCCTCGAGGTACGGCCACCAGCGCGGGTCGATGCGGCGCGCGCCGACGATCCGCCAGGCCGCACCGGTCGGCGCCGACGGCGGACGGCGCAGCCGCCACCCGAGGTCGGCGACGGCGCGGTCGGCCTTGACGTGGTTGCAGCGGCTGCAGGCCGAGACCACGTTCTCCCACGCGTGCTCGCCGCCGCGGCTGCGCGGCACGACGTGGTCGAGGCTGGTGGCCGCCGCGCCGCAGTAGACGCAGCGGCCGCCGTCGCGGGCGAACACCGCCTTGCGCGTCAGCGGCACGGTGGCCCGGTAGGGCACCCGCACGAAGCGGGTGAGCCGCAGCACCGACGGCACCGGCACCGAGCAGGTCGCGGCGTGCAGGACGCCGTCGCCGTCGGCCACCGGCACGGCCTTGGCGGTCAGCACGAGGACCACCGCGCGCTGCCCCGGTACGACGCACAGCGGCTCGTACGTCGCGTTCAGGACGAGCGCTGCGCTGCCGGACGCTGCCATGGACCCTCCTCGGGGGGAGTCTGCCTTCCCGAGCCGGGTTCCGCCACGCCCTTGCGCCGTGCCGGCGCCACCGGCTGCGTGCGTTCGCCCTGCCGGTGGCGGGCTGGCCCCGGCTCTCTAGGGTGCGGTCATGGGGCGTCCCGAGTACCCGCCGGCCGAGCGCCTGGACCTGGTCGAGCAGCTCCACGGCCGTGCGGTGGCCGACCCGTACCGCTGGCTCGAGGACGTCGAGGACCCTCGCACCGCCGCCTGGCGGGCAGCGCAGGACCGGCTCTGCCGCGACTGGCTCGACGCGCTGCCCGGCCGCGACCGGCTGCGGGAGCGGCTCACCGCACTGCTCCGCGTCGGCGCGGTCGGCACCCCCGCCTGGCGGGGCGGCTCCGCGTTCTGGACCCGTCGCGACCCGGACCAGGAGCACGGCGTGCTCCGCCGGCGCGGTGCCGACGGCGACGAGCGGGTGCTCGTCGACCCGGCCGCCCTCGACCCCGCCGGGCTGACGACGCTCGATGCGTGGTCGCCGTCCAAGGAGGGCGCGCGCCTCGCCTACCAGCTGTCCCGGGGCGGTGACGAGGAGTCGCTGCTGCACGTCGTCGACGTCGCCACCGGCGAGCTGCTCGACGGGCCGATCGACCGCTGCCGGTACTCCCCCGTGGCCTGGGTCCCCGGTGGGCAGGAGCTCTACTACGTGCGGCGCCTGCCGCCCGAGGTGGTGCCCGACGGCGAGGAGCAGTTCCACCGCCGGGTCTGGCGGCACGCGGTCGGCACGTCGACGGAGGAGGACGTCGAGGTGTGGGGCGAGGGCCTCGACGTCACGAACTACTACGGCTGCTCGGTGTCGCTCGACGGCCGGTGGCTGCTCGTCTCGGCGAGTGCCGGCACGGCCCCGCGCGACGACGTCTGGCTGTTCGACCGTGAGGCCGGCGGGCCCCCCGAGCAGGTGCAGGTCGGCGTCGACGCGCACTGCTCGCCGTGGATCGGCCGCGACGGCCGGCTCTGGCTGCTCACCGACCGCGACGCGCCCCGCGGGCGGCTGTGCGTGGCCGACCCGGAGCGGCCGCAGGACTGGGCCGTCGTCCTGCCCGAGGACGACGAGGCGGTGCTCGAGGACGTCGAGCTCCTCGACGGCGACGACGGCCCGGTCCTGGTGGTGCTGCGCACCCGGCACGCGATCAGCGAGATCGCCGTGCACGACCTCACCGGCCGGCACCTCCACGACGTGCGACTTCCCGGTCTCGGCAGCGTCGGCGGGCTGTCCGCGCCGCCCGAGGGCGGGCCGCGGGTGTGGTTCACCTTCACCAGCGCCACCACGCCCGCTCAGGCGCTCGTGCTCGACGTCCGTACGCGCGAGGTGTCGGTGTGGCAGGAGGCTCCCGGCCGGCCGGCGCTGGGGGCGGTGCACGAGCAGGTGCTGGAGGCGGTGTCACGCGACGGCACTGTGATGCGGCTGCAGGTGCTGGCGCCGCCTGGGACGGCCGACCGTCCGCGGCCGGCCGTGCTGTACGGCTACGGCGGCTTCGGCGTCTCGCTGACCCCGTCGTACTCGGCCTCGGCGCTGGCCTGGGTCGAGGCCGGCGGCGTGTGGGCGGTCGCGAACCTGCGCGGCGGCGGCGAGGAGGGTGAGCAGTGGCACCGCGCCGGCATGCGCGGCGCCAAGCAGAACGTGTTCGACGACTTCGCCGCCTGCGCCGAGACGCTCGTCACGGCCGGGTTCACGAGCCCCCGTCAGCTGGGCATCTACGGTGGGAGCAACGGCGGCCTGCTCGTCGGGGCGGCACTCACCCAGCGCCCCTCAGCGTACGCAGCCGTCGTGTGCAGCGCACCGCTGCTCGACATGGTGCGCTACGAGCTGTTCGGGCTCGGGCGCACCTGGAACGACGAGTTCGGGACCGCGGCCGTCGCCGAGGAGCTCGGCTGGCTGCTCGCGTACTCGCCGTACCACGCGGTGCGCGACGGCGAGCCGTACCCGGCGGTGCTGCTCACCGTCTTCGACGGTGACAGTCGGGTCGACCCGCTGCACGCCCGCAAGATGTGCGCGGCGCTGCAGGCCGCGACGTCCTCGGACGCTCCGGTGCTGCTGCGCGACGAGCGGGGCGTCGGCCACGGCGCCCGCTCGGTGAGCCGCACCGCCGGGCTCGCCGTCGACACCCTCGCCTTCCTCGCCTCCCACACAGGACTGGAGCTGACCCCCTGACCGTGAGCGCCACACCCACCGACGACACGACCCCCGGACCGCAGCTGCCCACCCCCGGCGAGGCGGCCGGAGCGGCGTTCGACTACGCCGGGCTGGCCCTGCGCATCGCCGTCGTCATCGCCCTCGCGCTGGTGGTGCGCTGGCTGCTGCACCGCGCCATCTCGCGCGTCATTCAGCGCGCGATCGCGACGCCGAGCGTGCCGGACGCCCTGCGCGGCCGCTTCGTCGACTCCTCGCCGGCCATCGCCAGCGAGCGCCGCCGGCAGCGGTCCGAGACCGTCGGCAGCGTCCTGCGCTCCTTCGCCTCGCTCGTGGTGTTCACCGT
>DATLGD010000225.1:0-10225 GCA_035540755.1 Mycobacteriales bacterium
GGTGTCTGCTTCATGACGACCGTGCGCGGCCGACGCCGATCGACGGGTAGAGCCCTGACGTGCCGGAGACCGCCTCGAGCCCGACCGCGCACGCCCTCGCCCAGGGCGTGGGCTCGGCCGTGCGCGGCACGACCAAGGCGCTGATGGCGCTGCTCGTCTGCGTGCTGGCCGGCGTGCTGATCGCCGCACTCGCCGTGCCGGTCATCGGCGGGGTCGGCCTGCTGGCCAAGGACAACGCCGACGACTTCCTCGCGCTGCCTGACGACCTCGACCCGCCGACCCCGGCGCAGCGCAGCACGATCCTCGCCGCCGACGGGTCGCTCATCACCCACCTGTACCTGGAGAACCGGGTGCGGGTGGAGCTCGAGGACGTGCCGATGCACGTGCGCGAGGCACTGCTCGCCATCGAGGACGCCCGCTTCTACGAGCACAACGGCGTCGACGTCCAGGGCTCGCTGCGGGCCGCTGTCGAGAACGCGACCTCGCGCTCGGTGCAGCAGGGCGGGTCGACGCTCACGCAGCAGTACGTGAAGAACGCCCTGATCGAGCAGGCCGCGACGCAGGACGAGCAGCAGCGGGCCCGGGAGCAGACCCTCGACCGCAAGCTCCGCGAGGCGCGGCTGGCGCTGGCGCTGGAGCAGCGCATGAGCAAGGACGAGATCCTGCACCGCTACCTCAACCTCGCCTACTTCGGCAACGGCGTCTACGGCATCGCGACCGCCGCGAGCTTCTACTTCAGCAAGCCCGTGCAGGAGCTGACCGTGGCCGAGGGCGCCCTGCTCGTCGGGCTCGTGCAGAGCCCCGGCCGGCACGACCCGCTCCGCAACCTCGAGAGCGCGGTCGCCCGGCGCGACGCCGTCCTGCGCCGCATGGCCGAGGTCGGCTTCCTCTCGAACGCCGACCTCGTCGCCTCGCTCGACTCGGCGCCCGACATCCGGGTCTCGCCGGTCGCGAGCGGCTGCGAGGCGCCCGACATCCCCGCCCCGTTCTTCTGCGACTACGTGCGCCGGGTGCTCGAGGAGGGCCCGCTCGGCGCCGCGCTCGGCGACACCCGCGAGGAGCGCCAGCAGCGGCTGCTGGGCGGCGGGCTGACCATCCGCACGACGCTCCAGCCGCACCACCAGCTCGTCGCGCAGCGCGCGGTCGACGAGGCGGTGCCCCGCGAGGACGAGTCAGGCGTGGCGGCGACGTTCGCCGCCGTGGTCCCTGGCACCGGACAGGTGCAGGCGCTCGCGGTCAACCGCACCTTCGGCGAGGACGAGGTCCCCGGGGCGACGAAGCTGAACCTGCCGCTGGGCGGGTCCAGCGGCATGCAGGCCGGCTCGACCTTCAAGCCGTTCGTCCTCGCCGCGGCGCTCGAGCAGGGGCTCCCGCTGAACACCACGTTCGACTCGCCGTCCACCTACGAGTCGCAGGTGTTCGCCAACTGCGACGGCCGCACCTGCGACAACCCGTACGTCGTCCGCAACGCCGGCGACTCGAGCGCGGGCCGGCACGACATGGTCAGCGGCACGCACCAGTCGGTGAACACCTACTACATCCAGCTGCAGGAGCAGACGGGTGTCGAACGGCCGGCGCAGATCGCCGAGGCGATGGGGCTGCGGCAGTTCTCCGAGGGCCGCGCGCAGGCGCCGCTGCACCGCGGCGGCTCGTTCGTGCTCGGCGCCAACGAGGTCAGCCCGCTGGACATGGCGGCCGCCTACGCCGCCTTCGCCGCCTCCGGCACGTACTGCCCGCCGCGTCCGGTCGTCGAGATCCTGGACTCCTCCGGCCAGCAGATCCCGCTGCCGGCACAGGAGTGCACGCAGGCGCTCGATCCCGACATCGCCGACACGGTGCAGTCGGTGCTGCGCGGCAACATCGACGGTCCGTGGTCGCGCACCGGCGCGCGCGCCTCGATCGGGCGACCGGCCGCCGGCAAGACCGGCAGCACCAACGGCTCGCGCGCAGCCTGGTTCGCCGGGTTCACCGGCGACCTCGCCGCGACCGTCTGGGTCGGCACGCCCGTGCCGACCGAGCTGCGCAACGTGCGCATCGACGGCCAGTTCTACCGCCAGGTGTACGGCGGCACCGTGCCCGCGCCGATCTGGGGACGGGCCATGCGCGAGATCCACGAGGGCGTGCCGGAGCGCCCGCTCCCGCCTGCGGTCAGCCCCGCTCCCACCGCGCCGTCCGAGCAGCGCCGGGCCGGCTCACCGGCCGGCTCGCAGGCCGGCTCACAGGCGACGGCGGCGCCCCGTGGCTGACGCCGCGACCCGGGTCACCCGGATGCAGGGTGCGCGACCCGGGCCCACCGGGTAGGCGCAGGACGTGGGTATCGAGGCCGGGGCCGAGCTCGGCGGGCGCTACGTCCTGCGGCGGCAGCTCGCCGTCGGGGGCATGGGCGAGGTCTGGTGCGCCGAGGACCGGCTGCTCGGCCGGCAGGTGGCCGTCAAGGTGCCGCGGCCGGAGGTCCGCGCCGACCCGGGCTTCGCCGAGCGCCTGCTCACCGAGGCCCGGCACGCCGCCGCCGTGCACCACCCGGGCATCGCGGCGGTGTTCGACGTCGGCGCGGCCGAGCCGCTGCCGTACCTGGTGCTCGAGCTCGTCGAGGGCCGGCCGCTGTCGCACGTCATCGCCGACGAGGCGCCGCTGCCGCCGGCGCGTGTCCGGCACCTGGTCTGCCAGGTTGCCGAGGCGCTCGACGCCGCGCACTCGGCCGGTCTGGTGCACCGCGACGTCAAGCCGGCCAACCTGCTGGTCACCGCCGACGACACGGTGAAGGTCACCGACTTCGGCATCTCGCGGGCGGTCGACTCCGCCGCCACGACCCGCACCGGCTTCGTCGTCGGCACCGCGCAGTACCTGTCCCCCGAGCAGGCCGGTGGCCGTCCCGGCACGGCGGCCAGCGACATGTACGCCCTCGGCCTGGTCGCCTACGAGTGCCTGACCGGTCGCCGGCCCTTCGACGGGGAGCCGCTCGCCGTGCTGCGCGCGCACCGCGAGGACCCGGTGCCCGGCCTTCCTGACACGGTCCCCGGCCCCCTGCGCGCCCTCGTGCTCGGGCTGCTCGACAAGGACCCCGACGCCCGCCCGACCGCGTCGCAGGTGATCGGCCGCGACCCGCTGACGGCCCCCGACCGCACCGCCGTGCTCGCGATGCCCGGCGGCCCCGTCGGTGGACCCGACACCGCTCCGCACGCGGTCGGCCCGGCCGCCCCGGTGGCGGTCGTGGAACGGGCTGCCGACGCCGCCGTCGCCGCCAGCACCCGCCGCCCGCGGTTCGCGCTGGGCGCGGCCGCGGGCGTGCTCGCGCTGCTCGTGCTCGCCGTCGGGCTGGCGGGGGGCGACACCGGGCAGCCCGGCACCGTGCCGCGCGAGGTCGGCCCGGGCGACGTCGCCGCCGGCTCGGGAGACGCCGTCGAGATGCAGCCCCTGCCGGTGTCGGCGGTGGCGCTGTTCCACCCGGGCGGCAGCGGCCGCGACCGGCCGGACGAGGTGGGCCTGGCCGCCGACGGCGACCGGGGGACGGCCTGGACCACCCAGCGCTACGCGAGCCCGGAGTTCGGCAACCTGCGCCCCGGCGTCGGCCTGATGTTCGACCTCGGCGAGGTCCGCGAGGTGCGCGAGGTGCACCTGGCCCTGGACAGCCCCGGGCTGGACCTTCGCGTGCACGCCGGCGACGAGCCCGGCGACGGGCTGCTCGACACCCCTGCGCTCGGCGCTGTCGCCGGCGCGCAGGCGCAGACCGTCGTGCCGCTCGCCGAGCCGCGCGCGGCCCGCTACTGGGTGGTGTGGGTGGAGCGCCTGCCTGCCTCCGGCCGGCACCAGGCCGCCGTCGCCGACACCGCCTTCCTGGGCTGACGGCCGTCCCGGGCCGGCGGGCGGCCCGGCCAGAGCTCAGCCGAGCAGGCGGCTCAGCCGCTGCATGCGCAGGTTGCGCAGCCGCCGGGTGCGCAGCGGCGCCACGTTCTCGCGGACCCGGCGCAGCGTCTCGATCTCCTCGAGCAGCGCCCGCCGGCGGGCGGCGCGGACCCGTCGCTCCTGCTCGCTCATCCGGCGTCCGCGCTCGGCCTCGCGTGCACCGGCAGGGTCTGGCTCAACCCGACGAGGTCGAGGACCCGCCGCACCCGCCGGTTGACGCCCACCAGCCACAGCTCGGTGCCCTGCGCCGCTGCGACGTCGCGGACGCGGGCCAGCGCGCCGACGCCGTACGCGTCGGCCATCCGGCAGGCGCTCAGGTCGACGGCGAGCCGCTCCGGGCGCGTCCGGAGCGCCTCGAGGGCGACCGCCTCGACGCCCGGGGCCGTGCACACGTCGAGCCAGTCAGGCGCGTCGACGACGACGACGGGCACCTCGTCGGTCAGCTCGAGGTGCGCCTGCGGCGAGCGCGGGGCGGGCAGGCGGTAGGTCACGTCGCGCCCCCCTCTCCGCTGGCTGCGTCAGGCTTCGGTCTGCACAGTGCCCGATCCACGTGGCGCCCGCCCCAAGGTGCGTGCACGAGCGTGTGACGATCCGGTCGTCCCCCCGACCGGGGCGCCTCAGCCGCCCGTTGCTGTCACAGACGCATCACGGGGCCGCCAGGTTGCGTCCGGGAGCCGGCAGCTCGGCGCCCCCGGCCCGGGCCGGTCGAGCGCCGAACCGGTGCAGGCCCGACCCGCGCACTTCCGCTCGCCGGAGCTACCGGCCCGAGGCCTTGTCGACGTAGAGGGCGGCGTCGGCCCGGCGCAGCAGGGCGTCGGCGGTCTCGCCGGGCCGGCTGACCGCGATGCCGATCGACACCCCGAGCGGGGCGGGGGTGCGCCGCTCGAGCCGGCCGGCCACCCGCCGCGCCACCGACTCGCCGGCGTCGGGCAGCAGGACGACGAACTCGTCGCCGCCGGACCTGGCCAGCAGGTCGCCGTGCCGCAGCGCCTTCGACCAGGACCGGCCGGCATCGATCAGCAGGCGGTCGCCGGCGGCGTGACCCTGCTGGTCGTTGACCGCCTTGAAGCCGTCCAGGTCGAGGGCGAGCACCGACAGCGGCCGGTCGCCCCGCTCGGCCCGGGCCAGCGCCATGGCCAGGTGCTCGTCGAAGGAACGCCGGTTCGGCAGCCGGGTGAGCGGGTCGGTGGCGGCGGCGGTGCGTACCTGGCGCACCAGCGCCCCGATGACCAGCGCGGTCGCCGCGATGGTGCCGAACAGCACCAGCGTCGAGGCGAGGACGCCGTCGCCGCCGGCCTGCAGGAGCGCGACGGTGTGCACCGTGCCGGCCCAGCTGATCTGCGCGGTGGCGCCGGTCGGGCCGAAGAACAGCGCCGCGTACACCGCCACGAACACGTAGAGGGCGCTGAAGACCGAGGTCGCCGTACCGCCTCCGCCGGCGACCAGCGCCGCCCCGATGAGCACCGAGCCGAGGGCCACGAGGACGTGGCAGGAGACGTCCGACAGGTGCGCCCGCAGCCACAGCACGAGCGCTCCGGACAGCGACGCCGCCAGGCCGATGCTCGCCGCGCCGCCGACATCGGCGCCGTCCCAGGCGGGTGCGGCGAGCGACAGCAGCGTCAGCACCCCGCCGAACAGGTAGAACAGCGCGAGCGCCGTCGGTCCGGTGATGCCGGGCCCGAAGGTCAGCCGCTCGACGGCGAGCCGGTCAGGGGCGCTCACCGGCGGCCACGCAGCGAGCTGGAGCGGCGGGGCGACGACAGTGCGGGCAGGCCGGACCGGCCGCTCGTAGCCGGCCTGCGCGACCATCGTGTGCACCCCACACCTCCTCCCCCCTGGTCGTCATCGGCAGCCCGCCTCCCTGACTTGAGCCCCGGACGAGCGGAAACCCACCTCCCCTTGCGTCCGCGTCCTGACACACGCCGCAGGCCTGCCGGCGCGGACGTCAGCGCGGGCTCAGAAGGCGGGGCGGAGCTCCCCGACGACCTGACCGCCGCCGCGCACCGGCGGCCGCGCCAGCGCGTCGAGCGCCTCCGTGTCGACACCCGCCTCAACGCCGTGCCGCTCGGGGACGCCGAGCAGCCGCAGCGCCGCCGTCAGCGCGACCGGCGCGGCCCGCCACGCGCCGTCCTCGACCTTGAGGGCGACCGCGCCGACACCGGGCACGGCCGCCGCGTACACCGACTCGGCGCCGTCCTTGGCCAGCAGCCCGGGGACGGCGCGCATCACCGCGGTGACCTCGCGGTCGGTGCCGCCGACCAGCTCGGGGTGCTTCCGGGCGGCGTCGGCCACCCGCCGCTCGGGGGTGCCGGGCGATGCGTCGACGAGAGCGAGGAAGCCGCGGGCCAGGCCGGTCAGGGTGAGCGCGTGCTGCGGGGCGCCGCAGCCGTCCACCGCGACGTGCGTGACCGGCTCGCCCGCCAGCCGCTCGAGCGTGCCGGTGATGTGCTGCTGCAGCGGGTGCCGGGGCGAGCGGTAGGTGGCGACGTCCCACCCGCTGGCGACGCAGGCCGCCAGCATCCCGGCATGCTTGCCCGAGCAGTTCATCGTGAGCGACGACGCCGCGCCGCCGCCCCGCAGCAGGGCGTGCGCGGCGGGCTCGGACAGCGGGAGCATCGGCGGGTTCTGCAGCGCGCACTCGTCGAGCCCGGCGTCGGCCAGCACCCGCCGGACGACGTCGAGGTGCTGCGGCTCCCCGCTGTGCGAGGCGACGGCGAGGGCGAGGGCGTCGTCGGCCGGGTCCCAGCCGCACTCGAGCAGCGCGACCGCCTGCAGCGGCTTGTTCGACGACCGCGGAAGCACCGGCACGTCGACGGCCCCGAGGGAGGTCGTGACGGCGCCGCCGGCCGACAGCACGACCACCGAGCCGCGGTGCCGGCTCTCGACGAAGCCCGACCGCACCGCCTCGACGAGAACCGGCGGCGCCGACCGCCCGCTCAGCTCGCGCCGAGCAGGTTCGAGACGTCGGCCTCGCCGTCGCGGTACCGACGGGTGATCTCGGCGCTGCAGGCGTCCATGACCTTCTGCACCTCGCGGCGCTTGCCCGAGATGCTCTGCTCCTCGTCGGCGAGCACCTCGAGGGCGTGCCGGAGCTCGTCGTCGCTGCGGGCCGAGACGTCGGACAGGTCGACGTCGGCGACCAGCCGCTCGACGTAGCGGCGGTGCTGGTCGGCGCGGGACGGCTCGAGCGTGCTGTGCCGCCCGAGGCCGCGAGACGGCGAGCGCTCCTCGTCGGACAGGATGGCGGCCAGGCGCTCCATGAGCGGCCCGCCCTGGTCGCCGCCGCGGCGCGCCAGCTCGGCGCGGACGATGTCGATGCGGCCCTGCACCATGCGCCGGATGTAGGAGAGGTCGACCTCCTCCTGCTCCGCCTCGCCGCGTGCCGCGCGGACGTCGGTCAGTGACGCCGTCTGCAGGCCCTCGAGGAAGTCCTCGGCGAGGACGCGGTCGATGCGCCGGTTGCCGGTGGGGGCGGTGACCTGCACGTCGTCGATCGACGGGTCGTCGCCGTTGCCGACGCTCACGCCGGCCTCCTCTCGGTGCTGCTCGGAGCCCCGCCGGCAGGGCGGAGCACGGCCATCCTCGCAGATGCGCGGAGCACGCGGGAACCCCGCGGAAGGTTCGCCCGGACGGCTCAACGTCCGCGCTGTGCCTGCCGAAGGGAAGGGAGCAGGTCGCCGTCGGCGACCGGCACCCCAGGGACGTGGCAGAGGAGGTCGGGCGTGCTCAAGGGCGACCTGTCCTCGTCGTCGGTCCCGGAGGTGCTCCGCCAGCTCGCGGACGGCGGCGCGACGGGATGCCTGCACCTGGTCGACGCCTCCCGCGAGCCCGGCGCCGACGAGGCGAAGGTCTACCTGCGCGGCGGCAACGTCTACGCCGTTTCGGTGCCCGCCCCGGCGTCCGGCTCACGGCCGACCCTCGGCGCCCGGCTGGTGACCAGCGGGGCGCTCGGGCCGGAGGCCCTGGCCGAGGCGCTCGAGGCGCAGCGCACCGAGCTGCAGGGATGGCGCCTCGGTGAGCTGCTCGTGCACCTGGGCTACGTCGACCAGCCGGTCGTCGAGGCCTTCGTGCAGGAGCAGGTCCGCGAGGCCCTGACCGACCTGCTCACGTGGACGGCCGGCACCTGGCGCTTCCGGGTCAACCAGAAGACCCGCGAGGACGTCGCACCGCCGTCAGCGGTCGAGGAGCTGCTCGCCGAGGTCGAGCGGCGCCGGGAGGCCTGGCACGCCATCGAGCCCGTCGTGCACGGCGCCGACGCCGTCCCGCTGCTCTCCGCGGCCGGCAGCAGCGACGACGAGATGGTCGTCGACGGCGACGCCTGGTCGCTGCTGTGCAAGGTCGACGGGGTGCGCACCGTCGGCGAGCTGGCCCGTGACACGGGGCTGACCCTGTTCGAGGTCGGGCACGTCGTCCACACGCTGGTGCAGGCCGGCCTGCTCGAGGTGGAGGCGCCCGAGCCGGTCGTGCCCCTGCAGGTCGTGCCCGTCGACGGGCTCCAGACGGACGACGACGCCGAGGAGCCCGAGCCGTTCGTCCCGGCGGCGATCGCTGCGCGGCTGGCCGACGCCTTCCGGGGCGCGGACCCGGGTCCGGAGTCGCCCGGCGCGCCGATGCAGGTGCCGGAGCCGTCGCTGGAGGACCTGCTGCCCCGTGAGCCGGGCGACAGCACCGGTCCGGGCGGGCGCAAGGAGGCCGTGCGCTCCCTCGCCGCCCAGGACGCCGACGCCGTCGACGGCTCGATCTCGCGCGTCTCCGAGGCGCTGTCGGCGCTGCTCGGCCACCAGACCGCCAGCGACGACCTGTTCGCCGTGCAGCGCCGCTCGCGCCCCCCGAAGGACGCCCCGCCGCCGCTCAGCGCCGCCCAGCAGGAGCGGGCCCGCAAGGAGGCGCTGCGCCGCGAGCGCGACGGCGCCGAGCTGGCCGCCGCACAGGCCGAGCTCGAGGCCGCGAGGGCTGCGCAGGACAGCCGCGATGACGGTCCCGTGGCCGAGGTCGTCGACCTGCAGGCCCGGCGCGACGCCGATGAGGCGGCGCAGCAGGCCCGTCTCGCCGATGAGGCCCGCGAGGCCGAGGAAGCCCGTCTCGCCGATGAGGCCCGCGCGGCCGAGGAGGCCCGGCAGGCCGAAGAGGCTCGCCTGGCCGAGGAAGCCCGCGCGGCCCAGGAGGCCCAGCAGGCCGAAGAGGATCGCCTGGCCGAGGAAGCCCGGCAGGCCGAAGAGGCCCGCCTGGCCGAAGAAGCCCGCGCGGCCGAGGAGGCCCGCCTGGCCGAAGAAGCCCGACTCGCCGAGGAAGCCCGCGCGGCCGAAGAGGCCCGCCTGGCCGAGGAAGCCCGCCTCGCCGAAGAAGCCCGCCAGGCCGAAGAAGCCCGCCTCGCCGAGCTCGCCCAGGCCGAGGAGGAGGCCCACGCCGAGGAGGCGCGCCGGCTGGACCTGCTGCGCCGCGCCGAGGAGGCCTACCTCGCCGAGGAAGCCCGCCAGGCCGAAGAAGCCCGCCTCGCCGAGGAAGCCCGGCAGGCCGAGGAAGCCCGCCTCGCCGAGGAAGCCCGCCAGGCCGAAGAAGCCCGCCAGGCCGAAGAAGCCCGCCTGGCCGAAGAGGCCCGCCAGGCCGAAGAAGCCGCCCGCCGCGCCGCGGCCGCCGAGGTCTCCCGCATCGCCGCCGAGGCGGAGGAGGCCGAGCGCGAGCGTCAGGCCGCGGAGACCGCCCGCGCGGCGGCCGAGGCGGAGGAGGAGCGACGCCGCGCCGAGGAGGTCGAGGCGGCCCGGTTCGCGGAGCAGACCGCCACGCTCGCCGCGGACCCCGCCGAGGCGAGCGCCGACGCAGTGCTGCACGCCGCGGCGTTCGCCGAGCTCAGCGCCGCCGCCAGCGTCGAGGCGCCGGCCGCGGAGGAGTCGTCCACCGCCGTCCTCACCGCGGAGCCGGTCGAGGAGCCCCTGCCGAGCTACCGCAACGACCTCGACACGGCCTCGCTGCTGCGCGAGCTCTCCTCGCTCGGCCTCGACGACGAGCCGCCCGCGCCGAGCCGCCCCGCCGCGCCGTCGCCGAGGCCGGTCTCGGCGCAGCAGCCCAAGAAGCGCAAGGGCCTGTTCGGCCGAGGCTGAGACCGGCCCACAACGCCAGCCGGAGCGGGCTGGGCCGGGGGCTGAGGCCCGCCCTACCAGCGGCGCGGGGCGTTCAGCAGGCTGAGCAGGTACTCCCCGTAGCCGCTCTTGCGGAGCGGGTCGGCGAGCCTGGCCAGGTCGCCGTCGTCGATGAACCCCTCGCGCCAGGCCACCTCCTCCAGGCAGCCGATCTTGAAGCCCTGCCGTTCCTCGACCACCTGCAC
>DATLGD010000226.1:0-3705 GCA_035540755.1 Mycobacteriales bacterium
CGTCGTCGTGGCGGCCGCGGCGGTCGCGGCCGCCACGACGACGAGCACGAGGAACGGCGCGCGCAGGGCCAGCGCGACCGCGCCGGCGGCCAGCCCCGCCGCCCGCGCGTCGACGGCGAGCGAGCGCCCCTCGCCGAACGCCTGCACGACGACGAGCGCGGCCAGCAGCGCCACCGGCAGCAGCAGCGCCGCGCGGCGGACCCGCGGGTCCTCGAAGGCGCGGGCCGGGACCAGCCAGCCGACCAGCTTCAGCAGGTAGGCACCGGCCGCCAGCAGCAGCACCGCCGTCCACGTCGGCGTCACCGCAGGCCCCGCAGCACGGCCGGCGCGACCGCGACGGCGGCCAGCAGCACCGGCACGCCGGGCGGCGTGAGCGGGACGGCGACTGCGGCGACCGCCGCCCCGGCGACCGCGACGGCCACCGCGGTTCGGTCGTGCACCTGCATGACCAGCAGCCCGAGGAAGGCCGCGCCGACTGCGGCGTCCAGCCCGAGCGCCTCGACGTCGACCACGCCGGCGCCGAGCGCGCCGAGCAGCGTGGCCAGGTTCCACAGCACGAACACCGACAGCCCGGTGGCCCAGAAGGCGACGCCGGCCAGGCCGGCGGGGGCAGCGGTCGACATGGCCGTCGACTCGTCGATGGTCAGCTGCGCGGCCAGCAGGCGGCGCGGCCCGCGCAACCGGAGCAGGTCAGCGAGCCGCACCGCGTACAGGGTGTTGCGGACGCCGAGCAGCAGGCCGCCGAGCACCGCCGGCACCGCACCCCCGCCGGCGCCGAGCACCCCCACCAGCGCGAACTGCGACGCGCCGGTGAACACCAGCAGCGACAGCGCGCACGCCTGGGTCGCCGACAGCCCCGCGGTCGTGGCGGCGGCGCCGAACGACAGCCCGTAGGCGCCGACGGCCACGCCGATGCCGACGGCGTCGCGCAGGACGGCGCGGCGCTGCGCGGACGTGGGCACGGGCGGAGGCGGTGCTGCGCTCAGCGCGGCGTCCCGGCCGGCCCGCACTGCGCCCGCACCCCGTCGGTGCCGTCGTCGGGCCCGTCCACGAGCCGGCTGAGCAAGCCGCCGAGCGTCTCGAGCTCCGCCGGCGTGAACCGGCCGACGACGCGGTCGACCACGCCGGCCAGGTGGGTCGGCCAGGCCTCCCGCAGTCGTGTCCAGCCGGCGCCGGTGAGGACGGCGAGCGTCCCCCGCGCGTCCGAAGGGCAGGCCTGGCGCTCGACCAGCCCCTCGCGCTCCAGCCGGTCGACGAGCCGGGTGAGGCCGGACCGGGAGAGCAGCACGCGCTCGGCGAGCTCAGTCATGCGCAGGCTGCTGCCGGGGGACTCGGACAGCTGCACCAGCACGTCGTAGGAGGCCATCGGCAGCTCGTGCGCGGAGATCAGGTCCGCCTCGAGCGACCGCAGGACCTGGGCGTGCGCGCGCAGGAACGTGCGCCAGGTCGCCAGCTGGGCCGGGGTCAGGCCGTCCATCGGTCGGGCGAGCGGCGTCATGGCCCGATGCTAGTTGCGCACGCACCGTTCGAGCGGGGTCGCCGGCACCACCTGGCCGCGTGGCGCGGGCCACTCTCTAACCTGACCGTTCGTGTCCTCCTCCGCCCGCAGCCCGAAGCACTTCTTCCGCCCGCTGGCCGTCGGCGCGCCCGACCCGCTCCGCGAGGTCCCCTGGCGCCCCTCCCGCATGATCCACTTCTTCGACCCGTCGAACCCGAAGATGGTGGCGAAGGTCCCGGACATCGCGCCGAAGGTCGACGTCCTGCTCGGCAACCTCGAGGACGCGGTCGCCGCCGACAACAAGGAGGCCGCGCGCGCCGGCCTCGTCGAGGTCGCCAAGAGCACCGACCTGGGAGCCACCCAGCTGTGGACCCGGGTCAACAGCCTCGACTCGCCCTGGGCGCTCGACGACCTCGTCACCCTGGTGACCGAGGTCGGCGACCGGCTCGACGTCGTCATGGTGCCGAAGGTCGAGGGCCCGGAGGACATCCACTACGTCGACCGCCTGCTCGCCCAGCTCGAGGCCAGGGCCGGCGTGACGCGCCCGCTGCTGGTGCACGCCATCCTCGAGACGGCCGCCGGCATGGCCCGCGTCGAGGAGATCGCGCAGGCCTCACCGCGCATGCAGGGCATCAGCCTCGGCCCGGCCGACCTGGCCGCCGACCGGCGGATGAAGACAACGCGCGTCGGCGGGGGGCATCCCGGCTACCTGGTGCGCCAGGACCCGCACGGTGACGGAGAGCGCCTCACCTACCAGCAGGACCTCTGGCACTACACCGTCGCGCGCATGGTGGACGCGTGCGCGCAGGCCGGCATCTACCCCTACTACGGACCTTTCGGCGACATCCAGGACACCGTCGCCTGCGAGGACCAGTTCCGCAACGCCTACCTGCTCGGCTGCGTCGGCACCTGGACGCTGCACCCGGTGCAGATCGACATCGCCAAGCGGGTGTTCTCCCCCGAGGCCGACGACGTGAAGTGGGCCAGGCGGGTCGTCGAGGAGATGCCCGAGGGCGGCCGCGGCGCCGTCATGATCGACGGCAAGATGCAGGACGACGCGACCTACAAGCAGTGCCAGGTGGTGCTGCAGCTGGCCACCCAGCTGGCCGAGCGCGATCCCGAGCTGAAAGAGGCGTACGGCCTGTGAGCGGAGTCCTCCCGACTTCCCCTGCGTCGCAGCACGCCAGAGGGCCTCAGCGGTGTCAGCAGGCAGGGGAAGTCGTATGAGTGACGTGCAGGTGCTGCGCTCGGTGCTGTACATGCCGAGCTCGAACGAGCGCGCGCTGGAGAAGGCCAAGTCGCTGCCGGCGGACGCGATCATCTTCGACCTCGAGGACGCGGTCGCCCCGGACGCCAAGGAGCTCGCGCGGGAGCAGGCCTGCGCCGCCGTCCGCTCGGGCGAGTACGGCAACCGCACGCTCACCATCCGCTGCAACGGCGTCGACACGCCCTGGGGCCACGCGGACCTGCGGGCGATCGCGGCGGCGCGACCGCACGCCGTCGTGGTGCCGAAGGTGAGCGGGCCCGGCCACCTGGGCCTGGTCGAGTCCGCGGTCGGCGCCGACATCCGGATCTGGGCGATGGTGGAGACGCCGGCAGCGATCTTCTCGGTGCGCGAGATCGCCGCGCACCCGCAGGTCGACGTGCTGGTCATGGGCACCAACGACCTGGCCAAGGAGCTGCGCGCTGCGCTGGTGCCGGGGCGCGCGCCGCTGCTGCCGCACCTGGCCGTCGCGCTGCTGGCCGCTCGTGAGGCCGGCATCGAGATCCTGGACGGCGTCTACAACGACGTGAAGGACCTCGAGGGCTTCGAGGCCGAGGCGCGTCAGGCCGCCGAGATGGGCTTCGACGGCAAGACCCTGGTGCACCCCACGCAGGTGGAGGTGGCCAACCGGGTGTGGGCGCCGACCGACGACGAGGTCGAGCTCGCCCGCCGGGTGATCGAGGCCTTCGAGCAGGCCGAGCGCGAGGGCAAGGGCGTCGTGACCGTCGACGGCCGCATGATCGAGAACCTGCACGTCGAGAACGCCCGCCGCACGCTCGCCACCGCCGAGGCCATCGCCGCCCTCGGCTGACCTGCCGGCCAGCGCCACCCCCTCGCGCTTGTCCGTCGGCAGCAACATCATCCGGCGTTGTCGATGTTGCTGCGGACGGACAAGCGCAAGAGCCGCGGACGTACGATGGGGAGCGCCTGCGCGTCCCTCTAC
>DATLGD010000227.1:0-5020 GCA_035540755.1 Mycobacteriales bacterium
CGAGCGGCGTGCGGGAGGCCGTCCTGCGGATGGTGCAGCAGGCTCACGAGCTGCGCGACGTCGTCCATGCGAGCCAGAGCGCGCACGACCCGAGCACTGCCCTGCGCCGATTCGTCGTCGCACGCGACCGGTTCTGCGACGGCCCGACCGGCACCGCCGTCCCGGCGGTGCGGGCCGACAAGGACCACGACCGGCCCTGGCCCCACGGTCCGACCGCCGCCTGGAACCTGGTGAGCCGCGCCGCGCGCACGCACCAGCTCAAGCACGCCGGTTGGGTGCCCGTGCGCGACGAGACGGGGACGACGTGGACGAGCCCTGCGGGGCAGGTCGTGCACACGCCGCGCTTCGACCATCCACCCCCTCCACCGGTGCCCGGCCGTTCGCTGCCGGACCCGGATGAGCTCGCGGAGCGCGACGCTGCGCTGACGCGCGTCCGCGAGTGGCCCGACTCGGGCATCGACGAGGAGCCTGCGGCGCACGACGCCGGCGACACCGGCACGCCCGTGCGCGGATGGGGCGACGAGCCCGCCTTCTGACCCGCGAGCCGCGACTAGGCTGGCGCGACGCTCCGCCGACTCGCCCGCCACCCGTGAGGCCGCATGTTCGACACCCTGTCCGACCGGCTCGACAAGGTCTTCACCGCGCTGCGCGGCAAGGGCCGGCTCTCCGACGCCGACATCGACGCCACCGCGCGCGAGATCCGCATCGCCCTGCTCGAGGCCGACGTCGCGCTGCCGGTGGTCAAGGCGCTCATCGCCGCGGTCAAGGAGCGGGCCCGCGGGGCGGAGGTCAGTCAGGCGCTGAACCCGGCGCAGCAGGTCATCAAGATCGTGCACGAGGAGCTCATCGCCGTCCTCGGCGGCGACACCCGGCACCTGCGCTTCGCCAAGACGCCGCCGACCGTGATCATGCTGGCCGGCCTGCAGGGCGCCGGCAAGACCACCCTCGCCGGCAAGCTCGCGAAGTGGCTCAAGGCGCAGGGCTCCGCGCCGCTGCTCGTGGCCTGCGACCTCCAGCGCCCGAACGCCGTGCAGCAGCTGCAGGTCGTCGGCGGGCAGGCCGGCGTCGACGTGTGGGCGCCCTACCCCGGGTCCGGTGTCGGCGACCCGGTCGACGCCGCGCGCTCCGGCGTCGAGCAGGCCCGCCGGATGAACCACGACGTCGTCGTCGTGGACACCGCCGGCCGGCTCGGCATCGACGCCGAGATGATGCAGCAGGCCGCGGACATCCGGGCCGCCGTGCAGCCCGACGAGGTGCTGTTCGTCGTCGACGCGATGATCGGCCAGGACGCCGTCGTCACCGCGCAGGCGTTCCAGGACGGCGTCGGCTTCACCGGCGTCGTGCTCACCAAGCTCGACGGCGACGCGCGTGGTGGCGCGGCCCTGTCGGTGCGGCACCTGACCGGGCAGCCGGTGATGTTCGCCAGCACCGGCGAGAAGCTCGGCGACTTCGACGTCTTCCACCCCGAGCGGATGGCCTCGCGCATCCTCGGGATGGGTGACGTCCTCACCCTCATCGAGCAGGCGGAGAAGTCGTTCGACGCCGGCACCGCCGAGCGCATGGCGGGCAAGCTCCAGAGCGGCGAGGACTTCGACCTCGAGGACTTCCTCGAGCAGATGAAGCAGATCAAGAAGATGGGCTCGCTGACCTCGATCCTCGGCATGCTGCCGGGTATGGGCGGCCAGATCAAGGAGGCCTTGAACCAGGTCGACGACAAGGACCTCGACCGGATCGCCGCGATCATCCAGTCGATGACGCCGCAGGAGCGGCGCACCCCGAAGATCCTCAACGGCTCGCGCCGCTCCCGGATCGCCAAGGGCTCCGGCGTCACGGTCACCGAGGTCAACAACCTCGTCGACCGGTTCTACGACGCGCAGAAGATGATGAAGCAGATGGGCGGCATGGCCGGCATGGGGCTGCCGGGCATGGGCGGCGGTGGCCGCAAGGCCAAGCGCCAGCAGGCCAAGCAGGGCAAGAAGGGCAAGAAGGGGCCGGGTCGCGCGGGCGGGGGACCGGGCAAGAAGCAGACCGTCCTGCCGGCCGCGCAGGACGGCGCGCCGCAGCTCCCGCCGGGGCTGCCGCAGCTCCCGCCCGGCATCTCGCTCCCGCCCGGCCTCGGCGGGGCGCCGAAGAACGGCCCCGACCCGCTCGGCCTGCGCCGCCCGCGGTAGTCGTTCGGCCCGAGGCGCGATGATCGGCCCATGACACCTCGTCGCTTCAGCCAGGTCGACGTCTTCACGACGACCCCGTACGCCGGCAACCCCGTCGCCGTGGTGCACGACGCCGAGGGTCTCGACGCCGAGACGATGCAGCGGTTCGCGCACTGGACCAACCTGTCGGAGACGACCTTCCTGCTGCCCGCGCAGCACCCCTCGGCGGACTACCGGCTGCGGATCTTCACGCCCGCGGCCGAGCTCCCGTTCGCCGGGCACCCCACGCTGGGAAGCTGCCACGCCTGGCAGCAGGCCGGCGGGCTGCCACGCGACCCGGACCGGGTCGTGCAGGAGTGCGGCGCCGGTCTGGTGCAGGTGCGACGCACGGACGAGGGCCTGGCGTTCGCCGCCCCGCCTCTCGTGCGATCAGGCCCGGTCGACCCCGAGCTGGTCGCGCACGTGGCCGACGTGCTGCGCATCGACCAGGACGACATCGCGGACACCCAGTGGGTGGACAACGGACCGGGCTGGCTGGGCGTGCTGCTCCACAGCGCCGACGCGGTTCTCGCACTGCGCCCCGGTGCGGTCGACCTCGACGTCGGTGTCGTCGGCCCGCACCCGGCGGGATCGCCCGAGGCCGTGGAGGTCCGCGCGTTCTTCCGCGTCGGCGACACCACCGTCGAGGACCCGGTCACGGGCAGCCTGAACGCCGCGCTCGCCGGGTGGCTCCTCGGCACCGGCCGGGTCACCGCCCCCTACACCGCGCGACAGGGCACCGTCCTCGGCCGGACCGGCCGGGTCCGGGTCGAGCAGGACGACGACGGCACGATCTGGACCGGCGGCGGCACGGTGACCTGCATCACCGGTGAGGTCGAGCTCTGACCGCGCTCCTACCGCCGCAGGCCGCGGGCCGACAGCAGCCCTGCCGCGACGCCGAGAGCTGCGGCACCGGACGCCACGACCAGCCCCGCACGGGCCCCGCCGGCGGCGGTGACCGCTCCGGTCAGCGCCGAGCCGACGGCGAACGCCCCGAACTTCAGCGACGCGGCTGTCGTCACGATCTGGGTTCGCATGGCGGCCGGCGAGTGCAGCTCGCGCACGGCGAGCGTCGAGGCCAGCACAGGTCCCTCGAGAATCCCGGCGACGAAGATCAGGGCGACGGCGACGGGCAGCGCCGGGGCGAGAGCGACCGCCGCCCAGGCGGCGGAGATGCCCACCAGGCATGCGTAGGCGACCCGCATCGGGCCGGTGCGGGGCGAGCGGGCCGCGACCATCAGCGACCCGGACAGGGCGCCGACGGCGAACACCGAGAACAGCAGCCCGCCGGTGGCCCGGCTGGCGCCGAGGTCCTCGGCCAGCAGGGGGAAGGCCACCGGCAGCGCCCCGAAGCCGGCGAACGCCAGGGTCGTGGCGACCGTGATCGAGCGCAGCGCCGGCGTCGTCGCGAGGTGGCGGATGCCCGCCCAGACGGTCCGGAGCAGCGTCGGCGCGGCCGGGTCGGGCGCCGGTGGCGGCATCGGCACCCGCAGCACGGCCAGCAGCGCCAGCCCGCTGACCGCCGCCGTCGCGGCCACCGCGACCGTCGGGTCGATCAGCCCGGCCAGCCCGCCGGCCAGTGCGGGGCCGGCCACGGCGGCGGTGTTGTACGACGTCGCCTCGGCGCCGTAGGCCCGCCGCAGCAGGGCTGGGCGCACCAGCGGGGCGATCAGTCCGGTGAAGCCACCGGTGAGCACGGGCATCGCCAGCCCGGCCACCAGCGCGAGGCCGACGACGACGGCGCCGGGCGCGCGGCCGGTGACCGCCAGCAGGGCCACCAGCATCGTCAGCAGCAGGACCTGGTTGAGGACGAACGCGGAGCGGCGGCGCGCCGTCCGGTCGAGCCACGCGCCGAGCAGCGGCCCGGTGACCAGCGCCGGGAGGGCGAGGGCGCCCACCACCGCCCCGGCCAGCGCCGGCGAGCCGGTGCGGTCCAGCACGAGCAGGACGAGCGCGACGCGCGCCGCCTCGTTGGCCAGCCGGGCGGTCGTGGACGCCGTGAACAGCGGGGCCAGGCCGGGGGAGCGCCAGAGCCGCGCAGTGGTCGGGGCCGCGACAGCGGTCGCCGCCTCGGGGGCCGGCGCGGTGGAGGCGGTCACCCTGGGCTCAACGCCCGGCGGGCGCGGCGGGCTTCCGTGAGGTGCCTCACCCGGCCGCCGACGGGCCGCCGCGAGGTCTGGCACACTGTCCGGCGAGCCACCGCCGACCGACGGCCCCTCTACCCGTCGCCGGCGTGTCCGCACGAACGCGACCCGGACGCGCACCCCACACGTCCTGCGGGCCGCTTCCCCACGCCGTACGACTGGAGCACGAAGACCCCGTGGCAACCAAGATCAAGCTCATGCGCCTGGGCAAGATGCGCGCCCCGTACTACCGCATCGTCGTCGCCGACGCGCGCACCAAGCGCGACGGCCGCGTCATCGAGACGATCGGCAAGTACCACCCGAAGGAGGACCCCTCCTTCATCGAGGTCGACAGCGACCGCGCGCAGTACTGGCTCGGCGTCGGCGCCCAGCCGACCGACCCCGTCGCCGCCATCTTCCGGGTGACCGGCGACTGGCAGAAGTTCAAGGGCGAGCCGGCCCCGCCGCCCATGCGCGTCGCCGAGCCCAAGGCCGACAAGAAGGCCGTCTTCGAGGCCGCGGCCAAGGAGGGCCTGGAGGGCGGCGGCGCCGCCACCACGCCGAAGAAGAAGGCCGCCGCCGGCAAGAAGGCCGACGACGACACCGCGCCCGCCGGCCACGCCGCGCCCCCGGCCGACCAGCCCACGACGGCCACCCCGGCCGCCGCGGACGGCGAGCCGAACCCGCCGGCCGCCGACGGCCCCAAGG
>DATLGD010000228.1:0-29550 GCA_035540755.1 Mycobacteriales bacterium
TCGCGCTGCCCGACGTCTCGCATCTGGTCGTGTCGGTGCTCGGCGGCACCGGGGAGCAGGGTCGGGGGCTGGCCCGGCGGTGGGCGCTGGCCGGGCACGAGGTCGTCCTCGGCTCCCGCGACGCCGCCCGGGCCGAGGCGGCCGCTGCCGCCCTGCCCGGCTCGGTGCGCGGCACGGACAACCCAGGCGCCGCGCGGGCCGGGGACGTCGTGGTCGTCGCCGTGCCGTGGGACGGGCACCGGGAGCTGCTGGAGGGCTTCGCCGCCGACCTCGACGGCAAGGTCGTCGTCGACTGCGTGAACCCGCTCGGGTTCGACAAGCAGGGCGCGTTCGCGCTGCCCGTCGAGGAGGGGAGCGCCGCCCAGCAGGCGGCCGCGGTGCTGCCGGGCAGCCGGGTCGTCGCCGCCTTCCACCACGTCAGCGCCGTGCTGCTGCTCGACGAGTCGGTGCAGACGCTGGACACCGACGTGCTCGTGCTCGGCGACGACCGCGAGGCCACCGACACGGTGCAGGCGCTGGCCGGCCGGATCCCCGGCATGCGGGGGATCTACGGCGGGCGGCTGCGCAACGCCTCCCAGGTCGAGGCCTTCACCGCCAACCTCATCTCGGTGAACCGCCGGTACAAGGCGCACGCCGGCCTGCGTGTCACCGACGTCGAGCCGCGCTGACGACGTGCGCGACGACGTCGGACGCGACGTCGACGTCCCCTCGCGGGTGCGGCGGGTCGTCTCGCTGGTGCCGTCGCTGACCGAGGCGGTCGCTGTCACGGCACCCGGGCTCCTCGTCGGCGCCACCGACTGGTGCACGTTCCCGGCCGACCTCGACGTGGCCCGGGTCCGCGGCACGAAGAACCCCGACGTCGAGCGGGTGCTCGACCTCGCACCGGACCTGGTGCTCGCCAACGCCGAGGAGAACCGGGAGCCGGACCTCGCGCGACTGCGCGACGCCGGCCTCGCGGTCTGGGTGACCGCACCCGAGACGCTGCAGCAGGCGCTGGTCTCCCTCGCCCGCATGCTCGGCGCGTGCGGTCTGCACCGGCCGGACTGGCTGCGGGAGGCCGAGGCCTCCTGGGCCGAGCCGCACGCCGGCCCGCGACGCAGGGCCGTGGTGCCGGTGTGGCGCCGGCCGTGGATGGCCCTCGGGCGGGACACCTTCGCCGGGGACGTCCTGCGCCGGCTCGGGGTCGACCACGTCCTGGCCGGGTCGAGCGAGCGCTATCCGCGGTTCGACCCGGCGTCGCTGCCTCCGCTCGACCTCGTCGTGCTGCCGGACGAGCCGTACGCCTTCACGCCGCAGGACGGCCCGGAGGCCTTCCCGGGCGTGCCGGCCGCGTGCGTCTCCGGCCGGCACCTGACCTGGTACGGGCCGTCGCTGGCCGAGGCGCGCGAGGTGCTCACCCGGCAGCTGGCCGGCGAGGATCACTCGTAGCCGTGCTCCGGGCCGGGGTAGCGGCCCTCGCGGACGTCGTCGGCGTAGGCGGTGACCGCGTCGGTGAGCACCGAGCGCAGGTCGGCGTAGCGCTTGACGAACCTCGGCCCCGGGCCCGGGGTCAGGCCGGCCAGGTCGGTCCAGACCAGGACCTGGGCGTCGGTGCCGGCGCCGGCGCCGATCCCGATGGTCGGGATGTCGAGCTCGGCCGTCACCCGCTCGGCGAGCGCCGACGGCACGGCCTCGAGCACCAGCGAGAAGGCGCCGGCCGCCTGCAGGGCCTGCGCCTCGGTGAGCAGCTGCTCCCCGGCCTCGCCGCGGCCCTGCACGCGCAGCCCGGTGACCAGCTCGGACTGGGGGGTCAGGCCCAGGTGCCCCATGACGGGGACGCCGGAGGAGACCAGCAGCTCGACCTGCGGCAGGACCCGGGAACCGCCCTCGAGCTTGACGGCGTGCGCGCCCGCCTCCTGCAGGAAGCGCACCGCGGTCGCCAGCGCCTGCTGCGGCGAGGCGGTGTAGGAGCCGAACGGAAGGTCGGCCACGACCAGGGCGCGCCGGCTCGACCGGGCGACCGCGCGGGTCAGCGGCAGCAGCTCGTCGACGGTGACCGGCACGGTGCTGCTGTGCCCGAGCACGTTGTTGCCGGCCGAGTCGCCCACCAGCAGGACCGGGATGCCGGCCTCGTCGAACAGCGCGGCGGTGAGCATGTCGTAGGACGTGAGCATCGCCCAGCGCTCACCGCGCTCCTTGGCGGCCCGGAGGTCGCGGACGCTGACGCGGCGGGTGGTGACGCCGCCGTAGAGGACGGGGAGGGCGTCCCCGGACGGCGCGGCAGGATCGGGCACGGCTCCTCCTGGCAGCCTCGAGGCGCTCGGACGGCGTCCCCGGGTCGGCGACCAGCGTGGCACGGGGCCCCGTCCTCGCGGCTGTGACGCTTCCCTCATCCGGGGACGTTGCGGAACGGTTGCGTGCCGCAACCCGCCGACCTACCGTCTCCTTCCGGAACGCGGACGTACCGTATGTCGGCGGGAAGGCCAGGCATGGACGAGCAGGCAGTGCACGAGCGCCGGTGGTGGATCCTCGGGACGCTGATCCTGTGCCTGATGGTCGTGGTGCTCGACAACACGATCCTCAACGTGGCGCTCAAGACCATCCAGCAGGACCTCCAGACCAGCCAGAGCGAGCTGGCCTGGGCGGTGAACTCCTACACGCTGGTCTTCGCCGGACTGCTGTTCACCTACGGCGTGCTCGGCGACCGGTACGGACGGCGCCTGGCGCTGATGGTGGGGCTGTCGGTCTTCGGGGTCGCCTCGGCCCTGTGCGCCTTCTCCGCCTCGGCCGCGCAGCTGATCGGCTTCCGCGCCCTCATGGGCCTCGGCGCGGCGGCCGTGCTGCCGTCGACACTGTCGATCATCACCAACGTCTTCGACCCCTCCGAGCGCCCGAAGGCGATCGGCATCTGGGCCGGTTTCGTCGGCACCGCCATCGCCATCGGCCCCATCACCGGCGGCCTGCTGCTCGAGCACTTCTGGTGGGGCTCGATCTTCCTCGTCAACGTGCCGGTGGTCGTGGTGGCGCTGTTCGCCATCGTGCTTCTCGTGCCGGAGTCCAAGGACCCGGCTCCCGGCCGGCCGGACCCCGTCGGCGTCGTCCTGTCCGTCGCCGGCCTCGTGCTGGTGGTCTACGCGATCATCCGGGGCGGTGAGACCACCCGGTGGGGGAGCGCCGCCGTGCTCGCACCGCTGCTCGGGGGCCTCGCCGTGCTGGTGCTGTTCGTTCTCCTGCAGCGGCGGCGGCGCGAGCCGGCGCTCGACGTCACGCTGTTCAAGAACCCGGCGTTCTCGGCGGCGTGCGGCGCCGTCACGCTGGTGATGTTCGCGCTGTTCGGCACCGTGTTCTTCTTCAGCTTCTACCTGCAGTACGCCCGGGAGTACACGCCGCTGGAGGCCGGCATCCGGCTGCTGCCGGTGGCCGTCGCCATGGCGTTCTTCGCCCCCCGCAGCGCCGGGCTGGTCCGTCGGTTCGGCGTGAAGGCGGTCTGCGCTGCCGGCCTGCTGCTCGTGGCGGTGTCGTTCGCCGGCTACGTGCTGATCGACGAGACGACGTCGATCTGGGCCGTGTCGGTGCTGCTGTTCCTGCAGGGCGCGGGCATGGCGCACGTGATGGCGCCCGCCACCGAGTCGATCATGTCGACGGTGCCGCGCGAGAAGTCCGGTGCCGGCGCGGCGGTGAACACCACGGTGCGCCAGGTCGGCGGCGCGCTCGGCGTGGCCGTGCTCGGCTCGGTGCTCTCGGCCACCTACCGCGGCAGCATCACCCCGGCTCTGGCCGACCTGCCCGAACGCGCCCAGCTGCTCGCCGGCGAGTCCATCGGCGGGACGCTGATGCTCGCCGAGCAGCTCCCGATCGCGCAGGCCGCCCCGTTGCAGCGCGCCGCGGTCGACGCCTTCATCGGCGCGATGCACACCACGGCGCTGTGCTCGTCCGCTGTCGCCTTCCTCGGCGTCCTGGTGGTGCTGCGCTGGCTCCCGGGCCGTGCCGGCCGGCCGGTCGCCGAGACCGGCACGGCGCTGGCCGGGGCGGCGAGGTGACCTCGCCCGCCGCCGTCCCCGCGCCGGACGACGTCCCGCGGATCGGCCGCCCCCGCGACCCCAGCCGCGACGTCGCCATCCTGCGCGCGACGCTCGAGCTGCTCGCCGAGGGCGGCTACCCGGCCGTGACGATGGAGGCGGTGGCGGCGCGGGCCGGCGTCGGCAAGGCGACGCTGTACCGGCGCTACCCGGGCAAGGAGCAGCTCGTCGTCGACGCCCTGGCCAGCCTCGCCGAGCCGGTGGAGCAGGCCGCGGACGCCTCGGTCCGCGACCAGCTGGTCGGGCTGCTCGACGGCATGCGGCGCCGGTCGGGATCGCTGGCCGGACGGATCTTCCCCCGCCTGATCAGCGAGGCCGTGGACAACCCGGAGCTGATGCTGCGCTACCGCCAGCAGGTGGTGGAGCCACGCCGCGAGCGCTTCCGAGGCGTCCTGCGCCGCGGGATCGCCGAGGGGCTCGTCCGGACCGACGCCGACCTCGACCACGCCATCGACCTGATGGTCGGCCCCGTCGCCTACCGCAGCATCCTGCGCACCGACCCGCCGCCCGGACCGGACTTCCCGGCCCGCGTCGTCGACGACGTGCTCCGCGCGCTGGCTCCCTGACGCGCGTCAGCCGTCGTCGCCTTCGGGGCGCACGCGGGGGGAGTCGTGCACGTCCGGCGCCGCCACCTCGCGCCAGCGTGAGGTGATCGGCAGCCGGCGGTCACGTCCGAACGCACGGCCGGTGACCTTCGGCCCGGGCGGCGTCTGGCGGCGCTTGTACTCGGCGGCGTCGACCAGGCGGATGACGCGCTCGACCAGCTCGCGGTCGAAGCCCCGCGCGACCAGCTCGCCGAGACCCTCGTCCTGCTCGACGTAGAGGTCGAGCAGCTCGTCGAGCACGTCGTAGTCGGGCAGCCGGTCGCTGTCGACCTGGCCGGGAGCCAGCTCGGCCGACGGCGGCTTGTCGATGCTGTTCTCCGGGATCGGCGGCTGCTCGCCGCGTTCGGCAGCGACCGCGTTGCGCCAGCGGGCCAGCCTCCACACCAGCGACTTCGGCACGTCCTTGATCGGGGCGAAGCCGCCCACGGAGTCGCCGTAGAGGGTCGAGAACCCGGTGGCCGCCTCGCTCTTGTTGCCGGTCATGAGCACCAGGTGCCCCTGCGCGTTCGACAGCGCCATCAGCGCCGTCCCGCGCACCCGCGCCTGCAGGTTCTCCGAGGTGAGCCCCGCCACGGGGGTGAGCGGCGCGAGCGCGGACTCGTACGCGCGCACCATCGCGTCGATCGGCAGCAGGTGCCAGGCCAGGCCCTGCCGGCGGGCGAGCTCCTCTGCGTCGGCAACGGAGTGCTCGGAGGAGTAGCGGCTCGGCATGCCCACGACGTGCACGGCTTCCGGCCCGAGCGCGTCGCGGGCGATGGTGGCCACCAGCGCCGAGTCGATGCCCCCGGACAGGCCCAGCACGACCGAGGAGAAGCGGTTCTTGCGGACGTAGTCGCGGGTCGCGGTGACGAGTGCACCCCACACCTCGGCCTCGTCGGAGAGCGCCGTCGCGACCCCCGGGGTGAGGGCGTCGTAGGGCGGCAGCGGGTCGGATGAGACGGTCACCCGCTCGACCGTCATGGTGGAGCCGTCCCGCGCGTCGACCGGGCCGGTCAGGTCGACCGTCGCCGGTGCCAGGTCGAGGTCGACGGCGATCAGCCCCTCGTCGAACAGCGGCGCGCGGGCGAGCAGGCGGCCGTCCGCGCCGGCCACGAGCGAGTCGCCGTCGAAGACCAGCTCGTCCTGACCGCCGACCATGTTCACGTAGGCCAGCGGGGCGCCGGCCTCCTGGGCCCGCCGGCACACCAGCTCGCCGCGCACGTCGTCCTTGCCGCGCTCGTACGGCGAGCCGTTCAGCACCACCACGAGCCCGACGCCCGCCTCGCGGGAGACCGCGACCGGGCCGCCGTCCTGCCAGAGGTCCTCGCAGACGACGGTGGCGACGTCGACGCCGTGCAGGCGCACGACGGGCAGCCGGTCGCCGCGCACGAAGTAGCGGAACTCGTCGAACACGCCGTAGTTGGGCAGGTGGTGCTTGGCGTAGCGGGCGACGACCTGCCCGCCGTGCAGGACGGCGGCGCTGTTCTGCGGCTCCCCGGCCGGCCGGCCAAGCGCAGGAGCCGGCCGCTCGGTGCGTCCGCAGTAGCCGACGACCACCGCGATGTCGCCGAGCCCCTCGTCGGCCAGCCGGCGGGCCAGGCCGGTCAGCGCGGCCAGGCTGGCCTGGACGAAGGCGCCGCGCAGCACGAGGTCCTCGGCGGGGTAGCCGGTCAGGTGCATCTCCGGGAACGCCACCAGGTGGCAGCCCTGCTCCTCCGCGTGCCGGGTCCAAACCACGACCGTCTCGGCGTTGCCGGGCAGGTCGCCGACCGTGGAGCCGACCTGGGCCAGTCCGATCCGCAGCTGTGGCATGCCGGCGACCCTATGTCCGGAGCCGGAGGGCCCGGGCCGACGGCGGGCGTCGCCGCGGGATCACGCCGCCGCGGCGGTGGCGGCGTCGGTCAGCGCCTGGAACTCCTCGTCGCTGAGCTCCACCTCGGCCGCCGCGCAGTTCTCCTCCAGGTGCGCCACCGAGCCCGTGCCCGGGATCGGCAGCATCACCGGCGAGCGGCGCAGCAGCCAGGCCAGCGCCAGCTGGGCGTGCGTGGCCGCGTGCTCGCGGGCGAGCTCGTCGAGAAGCCCGCCGGGACGGGCGAGCTCGCCGGCCGCCACCGGGAACCACGGGATGAACGCGATGCCCTCGCGCTCGCAGTGCTCGAGCACGTCCTCGCTCTGGCGTGTCGCCAGGTTGTAGAGGTTCTGCACGCTGACCACCTGCACGACCTGCTGCGCGGCCTGCAGGTCGTCGACGCTGACCTCCGACAGGCCGAGGTGCCGGATCTTGCCCTCGTCCTGCAGCTCCTTCATCACCCCGAACTGCTCCTCGCGCGGCACCTGGGGGTCGATGCGGTGCAGCTGCCAGAGGTCGATGCGCTCGACGTCGAGCCGGCGCAGGCTCATCTCCACGCACTGCCGCAGGTAGTCGGGGCGGCCGCACGCCGGCCACACGTCGGGACCGGTGCGCAGCAGGCCGCCCTTGGTCGCGACGACGACGGGCCGGTCGCCGGAGCGGTAGGGGTGCAGCGCCTCGCGGATCAGGTCCTCGGACACGAACGGCCCGTAGCTGTCGGCGGTGTCGATGAAGTCGACCCCCAGCTCGACCGCCCGCCGCAGCACGGCGAGGGCGGTGTCGTGGTCGGCCGGCGGGCCCCAGATGCCCTTTCCGGTGATGCGCATCGCGCCGAAGCCGAGCCGGTGCACCTCGAGGTCACCGCCCAGCGCGAACGTGCCGGACACCTGGACGGGCTGGGCTGCAGTGCTCACGGAGCTCCTCGGGTCAGGGGGAAGGATCGCTCGTCGTCCTGCCCGGACCTGGCGCGGCCCGAACGCGACGGCGCCTCCTACTGTCGGGGCCATGGCCTCCCCCAGCCCGCTCGCGCCCGCCGTGCCTACCGCCGTGCAGACGGTCGCCGCCGTCCGCGCAGGGACGACGACGGCGCGCGCCGCGGTGCAGGCCTCGCTCGACCGCATCTCGGCGGTCGACGGCACGCTCGGCGCCTTCCAGGTCGTGCGGACCGAGCGGGCGCTCGCCGAGGCCGACGAGCTGGACCGGCGGAGCGACCTCGCGGCCCTGCCGCTCGGCGGACTGCCGGTGGCCGTCAAGGACAACGTCTCGGTGAGCGGCGAGCCGATGCGCGACGGCTCGGCCGGCAGCGACCCGGCGCCGCAGGCCGAGGACCACGCCGTCGTGCAGCGGCTGCGCGCGGCGGGCGCCGTCGTCGTCGGGATCACCCGGGTGCCGGAGCTGTGCGTCGTCGGCGCCACCGACTCTGTCTTCGGCACCACCCGCAACCCGTGGGAGCTCGGCCGGACCCCGGGCGGTTCGTCCGGGGGGAGCGCGGCCGCGGTCGCGGCCGGCGCCGTCGCGGTCGCACACGGCAACGACGGCATGGGCTCGATCCGGATCCCGGCGGCCTGCTGCGGGCTGGTCGGCATCAAGCCGGGACTCGGCACGGTCCCGGCCGGGCTCGGGGCCGGCAGCTGGTACGACATGGCCGAGAACGGACCGCTCGGCACGACGGTCGCCGACGTCGCGCTCGTCCTGTCCGTGCTCGCCGCCCGACCCGACCTGGCGGACGTGGCGGCCGCCCCGGGACGGCTGCGGGTCGCACTGTCGGTCAAGAGCCCCGCGGTCGGGTCCACGGTCGACCGCGCGTACGCCGACGCCGCTCGTCGCACGGCGGACAGCCTCGCCGGTGCCGGGCACCGGGTGCAGGAGAGCGACCCGCCCTATTCGACCGGGATGATGCTGGCCGCCACCGCCCGGTGGGTCGCCGGCACCGCGCGCGACGCCGAGGGGCTGGCCGACCCCTCCGCCGTCGAGCGCAGGGTGGCCCGTCACGCCGCGCTCGGCCGTGCCGTGATCCGGCGCGGCGGCCCGACCGAGGCCGGCCGCGCCCGCTGGCAGCGGGACGCCGAGCGCTTCTTCGCCGATCACGACGTCCTGCTCACGCCCGCGCTGGCGCAACGCCCGCTGCCGGCGGTGCGGTGGGGGACCCGCGGGTGGCTGCCCAACGTCTTGTCCAACAGCCGGTACGCGCCCTTCGCGGCGCCGTGGAACCTGGCCGGCTGGCCGGCGATGACCGTGCCGGCCGGCCGGCACCCCGCGGGCACGCCGCTGGCGGTGCAGCTCGTGGCCCGGCCCGGTGGCGAGGCGCTCCTGCTGTCGCTGGCAGCGCAGCTGGAGGCCCTGCAGCCGTGGACGCGGCTGGCCCCCGACCCGGTGGGGCGCTAGCCCGGACCGCGGCGGGTGGGCGCCCGGCCAGGCGGCTGGCTCGGTCGCGGCAGGTCCGGCGGAGCGGGCACGTCGAGCTGCGCCGGCTCGCCGATCGCGAGACGGAACGGGCGGCCGTGGTGGAACAGCTCGACCGGCGGTCCGGCGAGCAGCGTGTAGGTCGCGACGCGGTCGAGCACCTCGACGTGGATGCGCCGGCCCCGGTGCAGCATCCGGAAGGCGAGCCGTTCCAGGCCCCGGGGCAGTCGCGGTGCGAACGACAGCTGGCCGACGTGGTCGCGCATGCCGCCGAACCCGGCGACGACGGCCATCCACGCCCCGGCCAGTGAGGCCATGTGCAGTCCGTCGCGGGTCTTGTGCGCGAGGTCGTGCAGGTCCATCAGCGCCGCCTCGCCGGTGTAGTCGTAGGCGAGGTCGAGGTGGCCCACCTCGGCCGCGATGACGGCCTGGGTGCACGCGGACAGCGACGAGTCGCGCACGGTCAGCGGCTCGTAGTACTCGAAGCCGCGGCGCTTGTCCTCCGGGCTGAACGACGAGCCGCACAGGTGGAGCGCGAGAATCAGGTCGGCCTGCTTGACGACCTGCTTGCGGTACAGGTCGAAGTACGGGAAGTGCAGCAGCAGCGGGTACTGCGAGCGCTCGGTGCCCTCGAAGTCCCAGACCTTGTGGGAGGTGAAGCCCTCCGACTGCGGGTGCACCTGCAGCGCGGCGTCGTAGGGCACGTACATGGCCGCCGCCGCGCCGCGCCAGTGCTCCAGCTCCTCGGCGGTGACGGCCAGCTCCTCCCACCGCTCGTGGTGGCGTTCGGCGACGGCGGCGGCGGCTACGAGGTTGCGCTGGGCCATCAGGTTGGTGAAGACGTTGTTGTCGACGACGGCGGTGTACTCGTCCGGCCCGGTGACGCCGTCGATGCGGAACGCGCCGTCGCGGCCGTGGTGGCCCAGCGAGCACCACATCCGGGCCGTCTGCACGAGGAGGTCGAAGGCGACTTCCCGCTCGAAGCGCTCGTCGGCGGTCGCGTTGACGTAGCGCATGGCGGCGTCGGCGATGTCGGCGTTGATGTGGAACGCCGCGGTGCCCGCCGGCCAGTAGCCGCTGCACTCGTCGCCGTCGATGGTGCGCCAGGGGAAGCAGGCGCCGTCCAGGCCGAGGGTGCGGGCGCGCGCGAGCGCCTTGGGCAGGGTGTCCCGGCGCCACGTCAGCGCACTCGCGGCGGCGTCGGGCAGGGTGTGCGTGAGCAGCGGCAGCACGAAGGTCTCGGTGTCCCAGAACGCGTGGCCGTCGTAGCCCGGGCCGGTCAGCCCCTTCGCCGGCACGGGACGGCGCTCGGCGCGCACGGAGGCCTGGAGGACGTGGAAGAGCGCGAAGCGCACCGCCTGCTGCAGCTCGGGATCGCCCTCGACCTCGACGTCCGCGCCGGCCCAGAAGTCGTCGAGGAACGCGCGCTGGTCGGCGAGCAGCCGGTCCCACCCGCTGGAGCAGGCGGCGGTGAGCGCGGCGGACACCTGGTCGCGCACCGCCGGCATCGACCGCTGCGACGACCAGCCGTAGGCCACCACCTTCTCGACCCGCAGCACCTGGCCGCGATCCAGCTCGGTGGTGATGCCGACGCGCACCCAGTCGTCGCCGTGCTCGTTGCGCACCTGCGTGCGACCGGGTGCGGTGACCACGTTGTCCATCGCCGCGGCGACGGTGATGCCGCTGCGGCGGGTGCGGTGGACCAGGTAGCCGCCGCTGCCCCTGCCGGCGCCGTCGAGCGACTGCAGCGCATTGCCCAGCGCCGACGCCGCGCGCGGGTCCCCGCGTCCGAGGTCGGGGAGCTCCTCGTCGGCGACCAGCTCGGACTGCACCACCACGCGCACCGGCGCGTCGACGGCCTCGACCTCGAAGGCCACCGCGAGCACCGCTCGCTGGGTGAAGGAGACCAGCCGGGTCGAGCGCACCTTCACGACCCGGCCGGCCGGGGACTCCCACTCCAGCTCCCGGCGGAGCGTGCCGGCACGGAAGTCGAGCACCCGCTCGTGCGAGCGGAGGGTGCCGTAGCGCACGTCGAACGGCTCGTCGTCGACGAGCAGGCGCAGCACCTTGCCGTTGGTGACGTTGATGACCGTCTGCCCGGCCTCCGGATACCCGTAGCCCGCCTCGGCGTGCGGCAGCGGCCGGGACTCGAACACCGAGTTGAGGTAGCTGCCGGGCAGCACGTGCGGCTCGCCCTCGTCGAGGTTCCCGCGCACCCCGACGTGCCCGTTCGACAGCGCGAACAGCGACTCCGTGCGGGCCAGCATGCCGAGGTCGAGCTCGGTCTCCCGGAGCCGCCAGGGCTCCACCGCGAGGACGCTGGCGCCGGCCTTGCTCACGCGCCCAGCTCCGACAGGTCCTGCACGACGACGTCGGCACCGGCGGCGAGCAGGGCCTCGGCCTGCCCCACGCGGTCGACGCCGACGACGAACGCGAACCCCCCGGCACGGCCGGCCGCGACTCCGGACAGCGCGTCCTCGAAGACGGCGGCGCTCTCCGGGTCGCCCCCCAGCTCGGCGGCCGCCGCCAGGTAGGTGTCGGGCGCGGGCTTGCCGGCGATGCCGCGCTCGCGCGCGACCAGGCCGTCCATCTGCACCTCGAACAGATCGGCGATGCCGACGGTCTCCAGCACCAACGTGGTGTTCGCGCTCGAGGAGACGACGGCGGTGCGCAGGCCCGCGTCGCGGATCGCCCGCACGTAGTCGATGGAGCCGGGGAAGGTCTCGACGCCGTCGCGCGCGATGACGGCCTGGACCTTCTCGTTCTTGCGCGCCGACAGATCCCACACCGTCGGGGCGGTGGGCGGGTCGTCGGGATCGCCCATCGGCAGCTCGATGCCCCGCGACAGCAGGAAGTCGCGGGTGCCGTCCTGGCGTGGCTTGCCGTCGACGTACCGGTTGTAGTCGTCGTCGGCGTCGAACGGCACGAACGGTTCGCCAGTCGCCTCGGCGCGCTCGCGCAGCCACTCGTCGAACGTCTCCTTCCACGCTGCGGTGTGCTGCGCGGCGGTGCGGGTGAGCACGCCGTCGAGGTCGAACAAGCAGAGCCGGACCGCGGCCGGCAGGCCGAAGCGGTCGGAGGACGTCATCCGCGCAGTGTGCCGTGTCCGCGCGCCCGCCGTCCCGCGCCGCGCTGGTCGCACCGGCCGCGGCGGCTCCTGCCAGGATGAGCGCATGGACAAGCAGCAGGAGTACGTCCTCCGCACCCTGGAGGAGCGCGACATCCGCTTCGTGCGGCTCTGGTTCACCGACGTGCTGGGCACGCTGAAGTCGGTGGCCATCGCGCCCGCCGAGCTCGAGGGCGCCTTCTCCGAGGGCATCGGCTTCGACGGCTCGGCGATCGAGGGCTTCGCCCGCGTGCAGGAGTCGGACATGCTCGCCAAGCCCGACCCGGGCACCTTCCAGGTGCTGCCCTGGCGCGACACCGAGGACGGACCGGGCACGGCGCGGATGTTCTGCGACATCTCGATGCCCGACGGCACGCCCTCCTGGGCCGACCCGCGGCACGTGCTGCGCCGGGCCCTCGGCAAGGCCGCCGACGCCGGGTTCACCTTCTACACCCACCCGGAGATCGAGTTCTTCCTCCTCAAGGGCCTGCCCGGGCCGGGCGAGCGGCCGGCGCCGGTCGACAGCGCCGGCTACTTCGACCTCACGCCGCACGGCGTCAGCCAGGACTTCCGCCGCGACGCCATCACGATGCTGGAGCGGATGGGCATCTCGGTGGAGTTCAGCCACCACGAGGTCGCGCCGGGCCAGCAGGAGATCGACCTGCGCTACGCCGACGCCCTGTCGACAGCCGACAACGTGCTCACCACCCGGCACGTCATCAAGGAGATGGCGCTGTCGCAGGGCGTCTACGCCTCCTTCATGCCGAAGCCCTTCAGCGACCAGCCGGGCAGCGGCATGCACACGCACCTGTCGCTGTTCGAGGGCGACACGAACGCCTTCTACGACCCTGCCGACGAGCTGCGCCTGTCGGCCGTGGCCAAGCACTTCATCGCCGGCCTGCTCGCCTCCGCCGCCGAGATCACCGCCGTGACGAACCAGTGGGTCAACAGCTACAAGCGGCTCATCTCCGGCGGGGAGGCCCCGCCGTACGCCGTCTGGGGCTCGAACAACCGCAGCGCCCTGGTCCGGGTGCCGATGTACAAGCCCACCAAGGGCGGCTCGACCCGCATCGAGGTGCGCAGCCCGGACAGCGCCACCAACCCCTACCTGTGCTTCGCGCTGCTGCTCGCTGCCGGCCTGCGGGGGATCGAGCAGGAGCTGCCGCTGCCGCCCGGGGCGGAGGACGACGTGTGGTCGCTGTCGGAGCAGGAGCGCCGCGCCCTCGGCATGAAGCCGCTGCCCACGTCGCTGGCCGAGGCCATCACCGCCATGGAGGACAGCGAGCTGGTGGCCGAGACCCTGGGCGAGCACGTCTTCGACTTCTTCCTGCGCAACAAGCGGGCCGAGTGGCAGGCCTACCGCTCGGAGGTCACGCCGTTCGAGCTCAGCCGCTACCTCCCGGTCCTGTGAGAAGCGCGCGCGCCCTCGTCGTCACGCACTCCGCGGACGAGCCGCCCGGCGCCCTCGACGAGTGGCTCCCGGCCGCCGGACTCGAGCTCGACGTCGTCAGGCCGTGGGCCGGCGACGCTCTGCCGGCGCGGGTGGCCGATCACGCCGCCCTCGTCGTCCTCGGCGGGCCGCAGCAGGCCTACGACGACCGCTCGGCTCCGTGGCTTCGTGCCACCAAGGACCTGCTGCGCGCCGCCGTCGTCGACGACGTCCCGGTGCTGGGCATCTGCCTCGGCGCGCAGCTGCTCGCCGAGGCGCTCGGCGGCCGGGTGGCGCTCGGCGACCAGGGCATCGAGGCGGGCGCCCGGCTGGTCGCCAAGCGCGACGCGGCCTGGGAGGACCCGCTGTTCCGCGAGGTCCCCCTGACGCCGACGGTGTTCCAGTGGCACGAGGACGCCGTCGTCGAGCTGCCGCCCGGGGGCGTGCTGCTGGCCGCCAGCCCGAAGTACGAGAACCAGGCCTTCCGCGTCGGGCGCGCCTACGGGCTGCAGTTCCACCCGGAGCCGCGGGCGGAGACGCTGCGCCACTGGGCAACCGACTACTCGGCGCGGGTCGTCGAGGCGGGGCTCGATCCGCACGCCCTGGCCGAGCGCGCGGTGATCGAGCTGGACGAGGTCGAGGCCTGCTGGCGCCCGCTGGTCGAGCGGTTCGCCGAGCTGGCCCTGGGACGCCTGCGCGCCCCGCTGCCGGTCGTCGACACGTGAGCGCCGCACCTGCCTCGTCCGTCGTCGTGGAGCCCGAGCCCTACGACGGGGAGACTGCGCGCGCACTGCTGGCCGCACTCGACGCCGACCTCGACGAGCGCTACCCGGGTGAGGGCATCCCGCCGCCCGTGCTCGACCCGGCCGACTTCCGCGCCCCGCGCGGCGCGTTCCTCGTCGCCCGGCAGGACGGCGACCCGATCGGGTGCGGGGCGCTCCGGCCCGGGCCGGTCCCGGGCACCGGCGAGGTGAAGCGGATGTACGTGGCGCCGCGCGCCCGCGGTCGTCGGGTGGCCGAGCGGGTGCTCGAGCGGCTCGCCGCGATCGCCGTCGATCTCGGGTACACGCGCCTGGTGCTCGAGACCGGCCTGGCCCAGCCGGAGGCGCTGCGCCTGTACGAGCGGCTCGGCTGGGAGCCGGCCCCGGCATTCGGGCACTACCGGGACAGCCCGCTCTCGCGCTGCTACGGCCGCGACCTGACGTGACTGCGCCCCGTGGCGAGAGCTCCACCGGGCGCCTCGTGCGACTCGGCTTCGCGGAGCCGCGCGACGTGGCCGAGGCGCTGACCTCCCTCGGCCTGTGGCGCGCCGGCGAGCCGGTCGACGACGTCGCCGCTGCGGTGGTGACGGACCTGGCCGACACGGCCGATCCCGACGCCGCCGTCGCCGGCCTGGCGAAGGTCGTCGCGCAGCTGGACGACGACGCCGAGCTGCTCGACGCCCTGCGCGCCTCCAGCGGTCTGCGCCGGCGGATGTTCGCGGTGCTCGGCGCGAGCACCGCTCTCGCCGACCACCTGGCGCTGCACCCGGACCAGTGGCGCGTGCTGCTCGACGACGACATCGTCGCGTCGCGGCCCACGCTGCTCGGCCTGCACCGCACCCTTCTGGTCGCGGTGGGCGCCGACCCCGACGAGCCGCTGCCGTGGGGCTCCGGCGGCGCCCGCGCGAGCGGCAGCGGCCCCGAGGTGCTCGCCTCGCTGCGCGCCGCCTATCGCATGTGCCTGCTGCGCCTGGCCGCCCGCGACCTCACCGGTGCGCTCGGCATGGAGGACATCGCGGCCGAGCTCGCCGACCTGGCGGCCGCGATGCTGTCCGCCGGTCTCGCCGTCGCCCTCAGCGATCTGCCGGCGTCCGCCGAGCCGTGCCGGCTGGCCGTCGTCGGCATGGGCAAGGCCGGTGGCCGCGAGCTGAACTACGTCAGCGACGTCGACGTCGTCTTCGTCGCGGAGCCGGTCGGTGACGGCGAGGGCCACGAGGCGCTGCGCACCGCGACGACGCTCGCCGCCGGCCTGATGCGCGTCTGCGGCGAGGTCGCCTGGCCGGTCGACGCCGCCCTGCGCCCGGAGGGCAAGGCGGGCCCGCTGGTGCGCACCCTGTCCAGCCATGCTGCCTACTACGAGCGGTGGGCGCAGACCTGGGAGTTCCAGGCGCTGCTCAAGGCGCGGCCCTTGGCCGGCGACCTCGAGCTCGGCGAGCGCTACCGCGCGCGGATCTCCCCGCTGGTCTGGACCGCTGCCGGGCGTCCCGACTTCGTCGGGGACGTGCAGGCGATGCGCCGCCGGGTCGAGTCGACGCTGCCGGACGACAGGGCCGTTCGCGAGGTCAAGCTCGGGCCGGGGGGCCTGCGCGACGTGGAGTTCGCCGTGCAGCTCCTGCAGCTGGTGCACGGGCGCACCGACGAGTCGGTGCGCAGCGGCAACACCCAGGAGGCGCTGCAGGCGCTGGCCGACGGCGGCTACGTCGGCCGGGAGGACGCGCGGCACCTGACCGAGGCCTACCGCTGGCTCCGCACCGTCGAGCACCGGCTGCAGCTGCACAAGCTGCGTCGCACCCACCTCCTGCCCGCCCCCGACGACGAGGCGGCACTGCGCCGGCTGGCCCGATCGCTCGGTCACCGCAAGGACGTGCTGCCGGCGCTGGCGCGCGAGCGCGCCGGCTACGCCCGCGAGGTGCGGCGGCTGCACGAGAAGCTCTTCTACCGGCCGCTGCTCACCGCGGTGGCCGCGCTGCCCACCTCGGAGGCACGCCTCACCCCGGCGGCCGCGAAGGAGCGCCTGGAGGCGCTCGGCTTCGCAGCCCCCGCCGTGGCGCTCAAGCACCTGCAGGCGCTCACCGAGGGGGTGTCGCGCCGGGCCGCCATCCAGCGGACGCTGCTGCCCGCGATGCTCGGCTGGTTCGCCGACGCCCACGACCCGGACGCCGGGCTGCTGTCGTTCCGCAAGGTGTCCGAGGAGCTGGGCAGCACCCCCTGGTACCTGCGCCTGCTGCGGGACGAGGGCGAGGCCGCGGAGCGCCTCGCCCGGCTGCTCGCCGGGTCACGGTTCGTCGCCGACCTGCTCGGCCGGGCACCGGAGGGCGTGCGGCTGCTCGCCGCCGACGAGGAGCTGCGGCCGCGCAGCCGCGAGCAGCTGGTCACCGCGTTCCTCGCCGCCGTCCGCCGGCGCGAGGACTGGGAAGCCGCGGTCGTGGCGGCGCGCGGGCTGCGCCGCCAGGAGCTGCTGCGGATCGCCTGTGCCGACCTGCTCGGCCTGGCCGATCGCCCCGCCGTCGGCTGCGCGCTGTCCGACGTCGCCGCCGCCGTCGTCGCCGCGGCCCTGGCCACGGCGACCCGCAAGGTGGAGACCGAGCGCCGGGCGCCGCTGCCGGCCCGGGTGGCGGTCGTGGCGATGGGCCGGCTCGGTGGTGGCGAGCAGGGCTACGGCAGCGACGCCGACGTGCTGTTCGTGCACGACCCGCTGCCGGGGGTGCCGGAGGGCGAGGCCGCCCAGGCCGCCCAGAGCGTGGCGCACGAGGTCCGGCGGCTGCTGTCGCTGCCCGCGCCGGACCCGCCCCTGCTCGTCGACGCCGACCTCCGCCCGGAGGGCAAGCAGGGGCCGCTCAGCCGCAGCCTGGCCTCCTACCGCGCGTACTACGCGCGCTGGTCGCTCGTGTGGGAGGCCCAGGCGCTGCTGCGCGCCGCGCCGCTGGCTGGTGACCCGGAGCTCACCAGCGGGTTCCTCGACCTCGTCGCGCCGGTCCGCTGGCCCGAAACAGGCCTGGACGCGGAGCAGGTGCGCGAGATCCGTCGCATCAAGGCCCGGGTCGAGACCGAACGGCTGCCTCGGGGCGCGGACCCCAAGCTGGCGCTCAAGCTCGGGCCGGGGGGCCTGGCCGACGTGGAGTGGACCGTGCAGCTGCTCCAGCTGCAGCACGCCGGGCGGCTGCCCGAGCTCCGCACGACCTCGACGACTGAGGCGCTGGCGGCGGCGTCGGCGGCCGGTCTGCTCGACGAGGACGACGCCGACGTGCTCGGTGCCGCCTGGACCCTGGCCGCACGCGCCCGCGACGCCCTCGTCCTGGTGCGCGGCAAGGGAGCCGAGTCGCTGCCGTCCGGCGGGCGGGAGCTCGACGGCACGGCACGGGCGCTCGGCTACCCTGCCGGGACCCAGGGCCAGTTCCTGGACGACTACCGGCGGGCCACCCGCCGTGCTCGGGCCGTGGTCGAGAGGGTCTTCTACTCGTGAGCGTTCGTACCGTCGCAGCGGCCGACACCAGCTTCCTGCTGCGCGAGCAGGGAGCCGGCGACGGCGTCCCCGTGCTGCTCCTGCACGGCGTCCCGGAGACCTCCAGCTGCTGGAAGCGCCTGCTGCCGCTGCTGGCCGACGGCCGGCGCGTGCTGGCGCCCGACCTCCCTGGCCTCGGCGGCTCCAGCTACAGCGGTCCCTACGACGTGCCCTCGCTCGTCGCGCAGCTCGCTGCGCTGGTGGAGTCGGAGGGCGGCGGTCCCGTGGACGTCGTCGGGCACGACTGGGGCGGCTCGCTCGCGCTCGGGCTCGCCGGCGCCCGTCCGGACCTGGTGCGGCGGCTCGCCGTCGCCAACGCGCCTTACCGGCACGTCCCGCTGCTGCGCGCCGCGCACATCCCGTTCTTCGCCCTCCCGCTGGCGCCGGAGGCCCTGTTCCGGCTCGGCGGTCGCCGGGTCGTGCGCCTGATGCTCGGGCTCGGCTGGCGCTCGCAGACCCCGCTGGACCCGGACGTGCAGGCCGAGTACGAGGCGGCCTACACCCGGCCGGCCGCCGTGCGCGCGATGCTCGGCTACTACCGCGAGGCCGCCCGTCCGCGCCTGGCGGCCGCGGTGCGCCGCGAGCGGCCCGCCGGGCCGCCGCGGGTGCGGGCCGAGCGCATGCTCGTGCTGTGGGGGGCGCGCGACCCGGTGCTGCCGATCTCCACCGGCGAGACGGTCGTGAGAGACCTCGGCCCCGAGTGCGTCATGGTCACCGTCCCGGGGGCCGGGCACTTCGTCGTCGAGGAGGCGCCGGACGTCGTCGCCGACGTCCTTGTCGACTTCCTCGCCGAACAGGCTGCGTCCACCTCCGCCGCGCCGCCGGAGGGACCGGAGCGGCACCGCGTCGCGGCGGCCGAGCCGATTCAGGCCGACGCGGGCGACCTGCCGTCGGTCGCCGGCGTCCCGGTCGGCGGAACGCCGCAGGAGCAGGCCGCGTCGGCCGGCGGCGACGCGCCGACGCAGGCAGCGGCCACGAAGGCCCGGGCGAAAGCGGTTGGGTCGAAGGCGGCCGCGAAGAAGGCGGCAGGCGCGAAGGCTGCGGGGACGAAGGCGGCCGGCACCAAGGCGGCGGGGGCGAAGGCCGCAGCGACGAAGGCCGCGAACAAGCCCTCCGCCCGCCCGTCCGCCGGGAGGGGCGCCGCTGCACGCACGCCTCCGTCCGACCCGACCGCCGGCCCGCGCTGACCACCACCGAGGCGCCCGCGCGCATCGGGCTGAGCCGTCCAGAGCTCGCGGCCGGCGGGCTCGCGCTCGTCCTCGCCCTGCTGCACCTCCTGCTCGCCTGGCCGAGCGGCACCGACCTCGCCGCGCAGCAGGCCCGCGCGTCCTTCGCCGCCGACTTCCCGTTCGTCCCGGTGGACCTGTCCTGGTACGGCGGCGTCCACCCGTACGGCTACAGCCTGCTCGCGCCCTGGCTGATGGCGGGCATCGGCGTGCGGACCGCCGGCGTCGTGGCCGCGGTGGGCTGCGCCGTGCTGTTCGCCCGGCTCCTGCGCGACACGGCCCGGCCACTGGCCGGCGCCCTGCTGGGGGCGGTCTTCGCCGTCGCCAACACCGTCTCGGGCCGCACCACCTTCGGGCTGGGCGCACTCGCCGCGCTCGCCGCACTGGTGCTGCTGCCGAAGCGCGTGCCGGCGGGCGTCGCGGCGGTCGTGTCCGGGCTGCTCAGCCCGGTGGCGGCGGCCTTCCTCGGGCTGGCCGCCGCCGTGCTCGTGCTGCAGCGGCGTCCGGGCGGCTGGACGCTCGGCCTCGGGGCGAGCATCCCCGTCGTCGTGCTGGCGGTGCTGTTCCCGAGCGGTGGTGTCCAGCCGTACGAGATGACGAGTGCGCCCTACGCGGTCCTCGCCGGGCTCGTGCTCGCGGCGCTCACCCGTTCCGACCCGCTGCGGCTCGGCGCGCTGCTGTACGCCGGGGCCGCGGCGGTGCTGCTGCTGGTGTCCGACCCCTTCGGCAGCAACATCCTGCGCCTCGGCCTGCTCGTCGCGGCGCCGCTGGTGCTCGCCACGGCCACCGAGCACAAGCGCATCGTGGTGCCGGTCGTGGCCGTCCTCGCCCTGTGGCAGGCGCAGCCGCCGCTGGCCGACCTGTCCGCCTCCGACCCGCCGCAGTTCGACACGCTCAACGCGGCCCTCGTGCGGCTCGGGGCCCAGCGGGTCGAGGTGGTGCCGCTGCGCGACCACGGGGAGGCGGCGCACGTCGCGCCGGTGGTGCCGCTCGCGCGTGGGTGGTCGCGTCAGGAGGACACCGTGCGCAACCCGCTGTTCTACGACGGCGGGCTGTCGGCCGAGCGCTACGAGCAGTGGCTCCTCGACGAGGGCGTCGACTACGTCGCGCTCGCGCCGTCGGCACGGGTGGACGGGGGCGGGCGCGCGCAGCGGGCGCTGCTGCTCGTGGGCAGCGTCCCGGGGTTGCGGCTGCGCTACTCGGACGACGACTGGCTGGTCTGGCGCTTCGAGCCGGCCAGACCGCTGGCCTCCTACCCGGCACGGGTCCTCGACACCGACCGCACGACGGTGACGATGCGGAGCGAGGAGGCCGGCGAGACACCGCTGAAGGTCGCCTGGTCCCGCTGGCTGACCGTCACGGGACCTGCCTGCATCGAGCGGGACGGGGACAGGACCCGGCTGCGGCTGTCCGGCCCGGGCGAGGTCGTCGTCAGCAGCACGCTGTCCGTCCGCCCGCTCGGGCACTGCTGACGCCGTGACCGGAACCGGCGTCCGCCTGCTCGTCGACGCCGCCAACGTGGTGGGGTCCCGGCCTGACGGCTGGTGGCGTGACCGGGCCGGGGCGGCCGCCAGGCTGCTGGCCCGGCTCGAGCACCTGCCGGGACGCGCCCTCGGCGACGTCGTCGTCGACCGGGTGGTGCTGGTGCTCGAAGGGGCTGCCCGGGCCGGTGCGGCGGAGCGCCCCGGCCCGGTGCAGGTGCGGCACGCCAGGGGCGCCGGAGACGACCTGCTCGTCGAGCTGTGCGGTCCGGACACGGTGCTGGTGACGGCGGACCGGGCGCTCGCCGCGCGGGCCCGACGGCGGGGCACCGCGGTGGTCGGACCGTCCCGGCTGCTGGCCGCGCTGGACGCCGATCGCGGATGACGGCACGCACCGTCGTCATTCTCACTCGATCTTGTGTGGCACCGATGCCGTCCGCCCGCTAGAAAGGAGGCATGAAGGAGCCTTCGACCGCCGATGTCCGCGCCTGGGCGCGCAACCGGGGCGTGCCGGTCGGTGACCGGGGGCGCCTCTCGCCTGATCTCGTCGCCGCCTACGTCGCCGAGAAGGGCGGTGCGTCCGCGAGCCGCCCGCCGGCGCCGCGGCGCGGCGGCGGGCCCCGCCGTGGCACGGCTCGGGCCGAGGACGCCGGCGTGCCGGACGCGCCGACCCTGAACGTGCCGGCCAGGACCGTGCACGCGAAGACGCCGTGGGACTGGCCCCGGCTCGAACGGAGCGGCACCGCCCCGCGCCGCCGCGGCTGACGCGGCAGACGCACGCCGCGGGTTGCGCGCCGCGGAGGCCACGTCCGTCGACGCCTGGTGACTGCACCCCGGCTCCAGCCGGCGCAGCGGGTGAGGTCGGGCGGTTCCGGGTACCGAACCGGACATGGCCGTCGCCGTCACCCTCCTCGCCGTCCTGGTGCTGGCTGCGCAGGCGCTGCTCGTCGTGCTGCTGCCGTGGGTGCTCGCCCGGCACGAGGCCGAGGTGCGTCACGAGCGCCGGTCGCGGGCCTCGCGGCGCCGTGCCGGGCACTGGCTCATCGAGGCCTGAGCGCTCGCGGCGACGGATCAGGCGTAGACGCCCGACGTGTCGCTCAGCGCGTCGGTCAGCAGGGACACCAGCGCCTCGAGCTGCACGTCGGCCGAGGACGTGACCTCCTCGTCACTGCCGTCCAGCGCCCGGGCGGCGAGGCCGGCCTTGTCGTCGATCAGCTCGGCGATCCGCGCGTCGAGGGTCTGCGCGGCGATGATGCGCCAGGCGGTGACCGGCTGGTCCTGACCGATCCGGTGCACGCGGTCGATCGCCTGGGTCTGCTCCGCGTCGGTCCAGGACAGCTCGGCGAGCACGACGTTCGACGACACCTGCAGGTTGAGGCCGACGCCGGCGGCCATCAGCGAGCAGACCGCGACCGCGACGTCCGGGTCGTTCGTGAAGGCGTCGATGGCCTGCTGCCGGTTGCGCGGCGTCTGGTCACCGCGGATCGACACGTAGCCCATGCCGCGCTGGGCGAAGGTCTGCTCGGCGGCGTCCATGACGTCGACGTGCTTGGCGAAGAAGACGACCTTCCCGACGCTGCGCGCGAGCTGCGCGGCGTAGTCGGCGGCGAGCACGGCCTTGGCCTGGCCGATCCGCCGCATCATGGTGAAGACGTTCTCCTCGGTCTTCTTCTCCTCGGTGTCCTGCCGCTCCCAGGCAGCGACGCGCCGGACCAGCTCGTGGTCGATGCCCACGTGCTCGACGCCGGGGTCGCGCGCCTCGAGCGCGCTGCGGTAGCGCTTGACCAGACGCCGGGCCAGCACGCGCTCGGCGTCGCGGATGGACCGGCCGAGCGCCCCTTCCAGCTCGACCGGCAGGTCGGCGATGCGGCGGGCGGGGATGTCGGCGGCGACGTCGACCTTGCGGCGGCGCACGATGCCGAGGTCGATCACCGTGGCCCGAGCGGCCGGGTAGAAGTCGAAGTCGGCCGGAGTGAGCCCGTTCTCCTCGAGCGCGTGCATGAGCTCGGGCCGTGGCTCGTCCTCGTCGATCCAGCCCAGGAACTCCCAGATCGCGAGGAAGTCCTCGATGTCGTTGATGAGCGGTGTGCCGGTGAGCGCCATGAGCAGCGGCCGGACGGTGCGGGACCGGATCCGCGAGGACAGCTCCAGCACGTGCTGCGAGCGCTGCGAGGTCTTGTTCTTGATGAAGTGCGCCTCATCGACGACCATGCCGCGGAACCCGAACGTGCCGAGCCAGCCCACGTGCCGGTCGAGCACCTCGTAGTTCACGACCACGACGTCGGAGAAGGCGTCGACGTCGTGCCCGTCGCCGTGCACGACGGTGGCGGAGCGGTTCGGGATCCACAGCCCCGCCTCCCGGGCCCAGTTCGTCTTGACGACGTTGGGCACCACCACGAGCAGGGGGTAGGCACCGGCGGCCTCGGCGGCCAGCAGGGCCTGCGCGGTCTTGCCGAGGCCCGGCTCGTCGGCCAGCAGGAACGTGCGGTGACCGCCGGCTGCCGCCGCCACGACCTGCGCCTGATGCGGCATGAGCTCGCGGTCGCCCGGCGCCTGCAGGGACGCGGGCTCGGGCAGGCGCATGCAGGAGGAGGCTCCGCCGGACGCGGTCTCGAACGCCCGCAGGAGCGGGCCCAGCAGCTCCCAGCTGGCCAGCAGGCGCGGCTTGGGTGCCGGCGCGGGGGCGGAGTAGTCCGGCTCCAGGAAGGGGTTGGCCAGCTGCCTCGACACGACGGACCGCGGCACCACCTGACGCTCGGCGCGGGGGGAGGAGGCCACAGCGGCGGGTCGCTCCGGAGCCGCCTCCTCGGCCGGCGGCTCGATCCCGGCGGCCAGGCGCATCTCCCGCAGCAGCGCGCGGGTGTCGTGCAGCAGCTCGGCGTCCTCGGTGAGCAGCGCGAGCAGCGAGCCGTCCCGGGCGGCGGTCCGGGCGAGGATCGTCGCGACGCCGTCGATGCGCTTCATCTGCTCGGCGCGCCGCGCCTCGCTCATGTCCTCGGCCTGGATCCGGCTGCGCTCCTCGCGCACCAGCAGCGCCACGGCCTGGAAGGTGCTGCGGGTGGACGGGCGTACCTTCGCGCGCTGCACGGCCAGCTCGACCTCGCGCACCGCCTTCGCGAGCACCGGCAGCATGCCCTCCTCGTCGCGCCCCCGGGTTCGCCTGCCCTGCTGCCGGCCGGCAGACGACGCGGGTCGGGAGGGACGCCGGTCTCGTGTGGCCACGCACTCTCCTTGAAGGTCCCGGTCCGCCGCCGGACCGCCTGCTTCCTCGCACCGCCCGAGCCGCCGCCGAGGCCGAGAACCGGCCGCTTCGCGACGCGCAGGAAGCGGCCGATCGCGGCCCGGCCCGTCGCGGCGACGGGCGGACGGCGGTGGACCGGCCCGTCTGCCGTGCGCACGTCGTGCAGCCCGGCCGGCGGAGCGCGGGGCGCCTGGCGCGTTCGGTGGCGATTCCGTGACCGGTCGAGGCTGTTCCGCGGCCGGCCGCGTGCGCCCACCATACGGGCTCGACGGCGCAGCGCGCCCGCCGGTGCCCTACCGGGCTGGTGCAGCCGACGCAGCCGTGCGGAACCGAGGCGGTCGGGCGGAGGCTGAGGTCCAGTACGGCTCGGCCGCAGCGGTGGCGTCCCGAGCCGGGTCACGTCCAGCCTCAGCCGCGCGCGGACCATCCGACGGTGTGTGTCGGTGCTGCGAAGCAGCGCGCTTATGGCCACGCGTCCCGGCGGACGGCGCTACCTTCCGTCGATCGGACGTGCGCCCGGCGCACTCGGTGGGGGAGAGCAGATGGCCGTGCTGCGCGACGTCGTGTTTCCGGGGCTCCGCCTCGTGGTCTGGACGGTCATCGCGATCGCCCTGTGCGTCCTGGCGTTCGGCAGCGGAGGCTCGGACGGTCCGGCGCCGGGGGATCCGCTGCAGCCGGTCGCCGGCATCGGCGACAGCACCGTGCCGGTGGAGCTCGGCGACATCGCGAGCGTCATCGAGCTGACCGGCACCGTGTCCGCGGATCCGGCCGCGACGGTGAAGTCGACGGCCGCAGGCGTGGTCACCCGGGTCCACCGCAAGGTGGGCGACCAGGTCGGACCGGCGACGCCGCTGGTCGACGTCCGGGTCAGCGTCGAGACCAGTGGTGGGACGTCCGTCGGACCGGACGGCGTTCCGGTGGCCGCGCCACCGGTGACCCGCAGCCGGACGGTGACCGTTCCCGCGGGGAGCGAGGGCGTGCTCACGACCCTGTCGGTCCTCAAGGACCAGGAGGTCAGCGTCGGCGCCGACCTCGCGACGGTGTCGCCGGGGACGCTGTCGGTGTCCGCTCCGCTCACCCAGGACCAGCAGTTCCGGCTGCTGTCTCCACCGGCGACCGCGAGCGCCCAGGCGCGCGGCGGTCCGGCGCCGTTCGTCTGCGTCGACCTGACGACCGGAGCCGCCGCCGGGGCGCAGGTCGGGCCTGGCGGCGGGCCGCCGGTCGACCCGATGACCGGGCAGGTCCTGGAGCCGTCGACGGCGCAGGTCACCTGCCGGGTGCCGGCCGGGACCACGGTCTTCGCCGGGATGAGCGTCGAGCTCACGGTCGACACCGGTTCGGTGCAGCAGGTGCCCGTCGTCCCGGTGACGGCGGTCCTCGGCAGCGTCGCCGAGGGCACCGTGTGGGTCGTCGGCGACGACGGGACCTCGTCCGACCGCCCCGTCAAGCTCGGCCTGACCGACGGCGAGCGCATCCAGGTCACCGAGGGGCTCGCGGTCGGCGACCAGGTCCTGGAGTTCGCACCGGTCGACACCGCGGGTGCACGACCGGGTCCGGCATGACCACGGCGTCGCCGCTGCTCCGGCTGGACGGCGTGAGCCGCTCGGTCCGCCTGCCGGACGACTCGGACCTCTCGATCCTCACCGACGTCACCCTCGACGTCGCCGAGGGTGAGCACGTGGCCATCGTCGGTCGGTCCGGCTCCGGCAAGTCGACCCTGCTGAACATCCTCGGCCTGCTCGACACCCCGACCAGCGGCAGCTACACCATCGACGGCGCCGACGCCGCGTCCCTGTCGGCTCGGCGGCGGGGGCAGATGCGCGGCCGGACCTTCGGCTTCGTGTTCCAGCAGTTCAACCTGCTGCCCCGCCGGACCGCGACCGAGAACGTCGCCGCCCCGCTGATGTACGCGCGCGGCGCGGAGTTCTGGCAGCGGACCCGGCGGGCGCGCGCGGCCCTCGACCAGGTCGGCCTGGGGCACCGTGCGGAGACCCTGCCGGAGCGGCTGTCCGGCGGTGAGCAGCAGCGCGTCGCCATCGCGCGGGCGCTCGTGCGGTCGCCGCGCGTGCTGCTCGCCGACGAGCCCACCGGGTCGCTCGACGTCGACACAGGGGCTGCCGTGATGGACCTCCTCGAGGACGTCACGGCAGGCACCGGGTCGACCCTCGTCACCATCACGCACGACCTGTCCGTGGCCGCCCGCGCCGGGCGTCAGTTCCGGCTCGAGAAGGGGCGGCTCGAGCCGCTCTCGCCTGGCGACCTGGAGCTCCTCACCGCGCACCGCGGCACCGCCGCGGCTCGGGCCGTCGGCGCGACCCGGTGACCCCTGTCGTCGGCGCGGTCCTCGAGGCATGGGGCGAGGTGCGCGTGCACCGCGCCCGCGTCGTCCTGTCGCTGGTCGGCGTGGTGCTCGCCGTCTTCGCGATGACGATCATCACCGCAGCGGGCGCCATCGCCCAGCAGGTGGTGCTCGAGTCCGGCGAGCGGTCCTCCGGGCGGTCCACCACGCTGAACGTCTACGCCTACGGCCAGGACGGCTTCGCCGACCCGGCACGGATCACGGCGGCCTATGCCGACCTCGTCGACCGCTTCGGCGTCGAGTACTCCTCCACGGTCATGCAGACGGGCCTGCAGGCCGGTGCGCCCGAGACCGGCGAGTACCTCGACGTGATGATGGTGGAGACCGACTACGGCGTCATCCACCGGATCGACCCCTTCGCCGGCCGCTGGCTGACCGACCAGGACCGGGACCGGCTGGCGCCGGCAGCCGTCGTCAACCGAACGCTGCTCGAGCGCACCGGCATGGCAGGGCGGCTGCCGCCGTTCGCGTTGCCGCTCGGGACGACCGGCACCTCGGTCACCGTCGTCGGCGTGGTCGACCGGAACCCCTACTCCGGTCAGGCCTACGTGCTGGCCGAGACGGCCGAGCGGCTCGGCGCGCTGGTCCAGCCCGGCGGCGTCCCCGGCCTCGAGCTGTGGGTGCCCCCCGATCTGGCCGACCGGATCATCGCCGAGGTCCCGGCGGTGCTCGCCGCGCAGGGCCTCCAGGGAGAGGCCTCGCCCACCAGCGACCCGGGGCTGCCCGGGCTGATCAGCAAGGGCCGCTGGGCGGTGCGGGGCCTGTCGCTGTTCGCCCTCGCCCTGGGCACGATCGGCGTGCTGAACGTCGGCATCGTCACGGTGCGCCAGCGCATCCGCGAGATCGGCGTGCGCCGGGCGCTGGGCGCCTCCTCCGGGCGGGTCTTCGCCGCCGTGGTGCTCGAGAGCGTCTGCGCCACCGCGCTGGCCGGGCTCGTCGGGGTGGCCGCCGCCGTGGCGCTCGTCGTCAACCTCCCGCTGGAGAGCCTGCTGCGGGAGGCCGACATCACCGACGTCCCGGCCTTCCCGTTCTCCGCGGCTTTCGAGGCCTTCGTCGCCGCGGTCGCCGTGGGAGCACTGGCCGGGCTGGTGCCGGCCACGATCGCGGTGCGCTCGAAGGTCATCGACGCGATTCGGTACTGACCGCGGCGCGGCTCGGCGGGGCCGTTGTCGAGGACAGCACGTGCAGCGGCGTGAGACGCTCCGGGGGCCGTCCGAGGGCGGCATGCACCGCGCGGGCAGCACCGGCGTCGCCGGAACCCCGTCGCTACAGGGAGCACCCGATGAGCAAGGACAAGGGCGGCCGGGCCGCCAAGAAGCCCAAGGCCGCCAAGAACATCAAGGTCAGCGGCCAGACCCCTGCCCCCGGGGGCGGAGCGGTCAGCGCCACCACGTCGAAGGGCCGGTAGCGGCCCGCCGGTCCGGAGACGGGCGGCGACCCTCGGCCGAAAGCAGCACGACGGGACGAGCCGCGCCGGCCGGGACGCCATGGGCTGGCCTGGAGGGTCAGAGGCGCGCCTCGCCCGCATCGCCCGCGCCGACGCGGCGGCCAGCGCCATGCAGAGCGGCGCGTACAGCCCGCGGTCGTGCGGCGGAAGCGGGCGGAGGTGCTCCACGGCACCAGGACGTCGGTGCTGCCGGCGAGTCCGGCCCGCCGCGAGCCAGGAGCGTCCCGGTGAGTACGGGGAGCCCGAACCGTCGCACCGGCGTCGGCCACCCTGTCCACCGCGGGCGTGCTGCGGTCGGCGGGGCAGCGCTCGCCAACCCGGGTGGTCCAGGACAGAGCGGTTCAGCGGGCGTGGCACGCCGTGCGCGATGAAGAATCCTTCCGCGGGTGCGCTGGGTCGGCCGTCCGCGAATTGTGCGCCGAGGCGCGGCCCTTGCCATGGCCTGTCGTGCCTGCCCCGAACGGGAGCGGGCCCCCGAGGAGACCGCTTCCTTCTTGCGCGCCCCATGGCAAGGTTCGCCTCCCTGACGATGAGGCTGAACGTGGCCCTGAACTGCAGGTTCTACCTCCGCGCCGTGACAGACGTAGGGGCCGCGGTAGGCGCTCGTGCGGAGGTCGATGGTGCGAATCCCGGCCAGCACGGCGCTTGAGGACGACGGCTACCCAGGCGGCCGCACAGTGCCAGTAGCGGACGTCGACGAGCAGCGGCATGCACCCGTAGAACATCGCCCTCTTGACGCACGTCGACGTATGTCAGGACGCCTGCGCGAGCACCACTGACACGACGTAGCCGAGGTCGATCCGGGTGTCGCAGTGGTCGGGTGGGAGGGTTCCCGCGGAGACGCGGTGGCCGCGGCCGGTGGCGAGTTCGGCGGGGTGGCCCCAGGGCTGGGCGGGGTGGTGCAGCACCGGGACGCCGTCGGCGGTGGTGACGCTCAGCCGCCGGTCGGGGTGCAGGACGAGCTGGAAGCCCTGGCTGTGGATGAGGGTGTGGTGGCGTGCGCAGACCAGCACGAGGTTGGCCAGGTCGGTCGGGCCGCCGGCGCTCCAGAATCTGACGTGGTGGGCGTGCAGCTTCCGGTGTCGGGTGCAGCCGGGGAAGCGGCAGCGCTCGCCGTCGAGGGTGCCGAGCAGTTCCCGCAACGCGGTGTTGACGGTGCGTTGGGAGCGGCCGAGGTCGTGTCGGCGCAGGTCGGCATCGGTCACCGGGCGCAGCCGGACAGCGGGTCGAGCTGGGTGGTCAGCTGCGGGCGGCGGCGCCGGGCGAGGTCGGGACGAGCGGTCTTCTCGGCGGCCAGCGCGTCCTGGGCGGGCCAGCAGCGCGTCGCCGTCGCTCACTCGGGGTCGCTGCGGCGTTCCCGCGGGAACGTCCGGCGCCGCGGCCGGCACCACCGGCTGGTCGGGCTGGCCGGGCTCGGCGGGCTGGTCGGGCACCGAAGGGGCCCAGCGGTCGGCGTAGGCGCGGCAGACCTGCTGCGCCTGCCGGCGGGTCGTGCCCTGCGGCCAGCCGGGCGCCTGCACGTCCAGGTCCAGGTCGAGGTCGAGGTCGACGCCGAGGTCGACGTCGAGGTCGTCGACGTCGTCGGCCGCCGCCTCCGACGGCGCCGGCGTTCCCGCGGGAACGTCGGGCAGCGGCGGCCCGTCCTCAGCGGCCGCCGGGGGAGGGGGCGTTCCCGCGGGAACGTCGGGCAGCGGCGGCTCGTCGTCAGCGGCCGCCGGCGGAGGCGGCTCGTCCGGGCTGTCGCTGCAGACCTGGGTGTCGAGCTCGCGCTGCAGCTCGGCGCGCTTGGCCTCCAGGCCGGCCTCGACGACCGGCGCGTAATCCGCCCGGGTGATGATCGTGAAGACGACGTTGCCGTCCCGGTCGTAGCGCTTGCGGGTGCGGACCTTCCAGTCCGCCAGCTCCGGGTCGGCTACGGCCTGCTCGGCCGAGCGCGCCCTCGCCACCCCACGCACCACCGCCTCCAGCTGCGCGGCCGAGCTGTGCCGAGCCAACCCGACCCAGTCGACACCGTCACCAGGCTCGGCGACGCGGGTGATCGCCCGGACCTTGGAGTAGCTGACCCGCCCGTCACCGAACGCCGCCGCCAGCTCGGGCAGCTCCT
>DATLGD010000229.1:0-13896 GCA_035540755.1 Mycobacteriales bacterium
CCGCGCTGCACGTGCCCGAGCACGGTGGCGCGGGCCTCCTTGCCGGTCCGCTTCTCGATCTCGTCGCCGAGCAGCTGGCCGATGCCGCCGAGCCGGACGTGGCCGAAGGAGTCCTTCTCGCCGGACTGCAGCGCCATCGTCCCCTCCTTCGGGGTGGCGCCCTCGGCGACGACGATGATCGGCGCGTACTCCTTCTCGAACCGGGTCTCGACGTAGCGGCACACCTCGTCGATGGCGAACGGCCGCTCGGGGATGAGGATGACGTTCGCGCCGCCGGCCATCCCCGAGTGCAGCGCGATCCAGCCGGCGTGCCGCCCCATCACCTCGACGACCAGCGCGCGGTGGTGCGACTCGGCGGTGGTGTGCAGCCGGTCGATCGCCTCCGTGGCGATCGTGACGGCGGTGTCGAAGCCGAACGTGTAGTCGGTGGCGTTCAGGTCGTTGTCGATGGTCTTCGGGACGCCGACGACGTTCAGCCCCTCGGCGGCCAGCCTGGTCGCGACGCCGAGGGTGTCCTCCCCGCCGATCGCGACGAGCGCGTCGACCCCGAGCCGCTCGAGGTTCCGGCGGACCTTCTCGACGCCGTCGTCGACCTTCATGACGTTGGTTCGGCTGCTGCCGAGGATGGTGCCGCCGCGGGGCAGGATGCCCCGGGTCTGCTCGATCCCGAGCGGCATGGTGAGGCCCTCCAGCGGGCCCTTCCAGCCGTCGCGGAAGCCGACGAACTCGTGGCCGTGGACCTCGGTGCCCTTGCGGACCACCGCCCGGATGACGCCGTTCAGGCCGGGGCAGTCGCCGCCACCGGTCAGCACACCGATGCGCACGTGGGACCTCCAGAGTCGTCCTCGGGCGACCCGGGTTCGAGCCGCCGCGCCGACCGTATCCACCCTGCGCGGCACCGGCACCGGGGCACCGCGCTACAGCCGGCGATCTCCGGCGCCGACGAACAGCCCGTGCGCCGAGCGAGCCGCCTCGCCGCGCCGCTGGCGCTCGCCGTCGCGGCGCTGGTCGCGCTGCCCGGCGCGGCGGCGGGCGGCGTCGGCTCCCCGACAGCCGGCCCGGCCGTGGCTCGGCCGGCCGCGGCCACCCCGCAGGACGTGACCGCGATGGCCACCCGGCTCGATGCCGCCGCGGCCGAGGCCGCTCGCCTTGCCGAGTCGCTCGAGGCCGCCGCCGCCCGCGACGGCGGGCTGCGCGTGCAGCTCGACCGCCTCGCCGAGCAGCAGGAGGCCGCCCGCCGCACGGTCGACGCCCGCGCGCGCCAGGCCTACCTGAGCACGACGGACAGCGCCGACCCGCTGGCCGGGCTCGTCCTCGGGCTGGCCGCCGCCGACCTGCGCGGTCTGGCCGAGGCCGAGCTGACCCGCCGCGGGGTCGCCGGCGCGGTCCGCGCCGCGTCCGACCTGGCGACCGCGGTCGGCGAGCACTCGGCGGCGGCCGAGCAGCTGCGGGCGCAGGCCGCCGCCTACCGCGAGGGGCTGCGCGGGCAGGCCGAGGCGGCACTCGCCGCGCAGGAGGACGCACGACGGCTGCTGGCGGAGGCAGAGGCCGCGCTCGCCGCCGAGCGGGTCCGCGCGAGCGAGGCCGCGCTCACCGCGGCAGCGGAGGCTCGGGCCGCCGAGCTCGCGGCGCTGAAGGCCTCGCTCACCGCCACCCGCACGGCGCTCGACGGCGCGTCGTCCGCCGTCACCTCGGCGCTGACGCCGGCCCAGACCAGGCGCAGCCAGGACGCCGCGGCCCGCGAGGCGCCGGTGCTCGCCCTCGTCGAGGCGGCCGGCGCGGGCTATCCGGCCGGCTACGCCCCCACCGGGACCGTGCTGCGCGGCGTCGCCTCCTGGTACGGGCCGGGGTTCGTCGGCAGCCCGACCGCCAGCGGCACGCCGTACGACCCCGAGCGCCTCACCTGCGCGCACAAGACGCTGAGGCTCGGCACCGTCGTGCGCGTCTCCCGCGACGGGCGGGCCATCAGCTGTCTGGTCAACGACCGCGGCCCGTTCGTCGGCGACCGGATCCTCGACCTGTCCCGGGCCGGCTCGCGGGCCCTCGGGTTCGACGGCGTCGCCTCCGTCGTGGTCGAGGTGCTCGCCCCCGTCGGCTGACCCCCTGCCCGGTCACGTCGCCGCCGGCCGGGTCACGGCTGCGTGACAGGATCGGACCCGCGGACGCCCGGCCGTTTGCGCGCCCGCGACCGTGGAACGCAGAGCGGGACGGCAGGACGGGACGCGAGCGGGAGGGGTCGACGTGTGCGGGCTCAGCGGTGAGGTGCGCCGCGACGGGAGGTCCGCCGACGTCGCGGTCGTGGAGCGGATGAGCGCCACCATGGCCGACCGCGGCCCCGACGGCGTGGGTGTGTGGGCGGCGGGGCCGGTGGCGCTCGGGCACCGGCGGCTCAAGGTCGTCGACCTCACCGAGCACGCAGCGCAGCCGATGACCGAGCCGCACCTCGGGCTGACGATCATCTTCAACGGGATGATCTACAACTACCGCGAGCTGAAGCAGGAGCTCGAGGGCCACGGCCACCGCTTCTTCAGCACCGGCGACACCGAGGTGGTCCTCAAGGCCTACGCTCAGTGGGGCGAGGGCTTCGTCGAGCGGCTGCTCGGCATGTTCGCGTTCGTCCTCGTCGAGCGCGACACCGGACGAGTGGTCTTCGGTCGCGACCGGCTCGGCATCAAGCCGCTGTACCTCGCCGAGGTCGGCGGGGCGCTCCGGTTCGCCAGCACCATCCCGGCGCTGCTCGCCGGCGGCGGCATCGACACCTCGATCGACCGGGTGGCGCTGCACCACTACCTGAGCTTCCACGCCGTCGTCCCGGCGCCGAGGACGATCCTGTCGGGCGTCCGCAAGCTGCCGCCGGCGACCGTGCGGGTACTGGAGCCGGACGGCACCACCCGGGAGACCCGGTACTGGCAGCCCCCGTACGAGCGCCACCCCGAGCGCACCGACTGGTCCGAGGGCGACTGGCAGGACGCCGTGCTCGACGCGCTGCGGCTGTCGGTCAAGCGCCGGATGGTGTCCGACATCGAGGTCGGCGTGCTGCTGTCCGGCGGCGTCGACTCGTCGCTGGTGGTCGGCCTGCTCGCCGAGCAGGGGCAGCAGGGCCTGCGCACGTTCAGCATCGGGTTCGAGCCGGTCGGCGGCCGCTCCGGGGACGAGTTCGTCTACTCGGACCTGGTCGCCGAGCGCTTCGGCACCAGCCACACCAAGATGATGGTGCCGCCGGACCGGGTGCTGCCCGCCCTCGACGACGCCGTGCGCGCGATGGCCGAGCCGATGGTCAGCCACGACGTCGTGGCCTTCTACCTGCTGTCGCAGGAGGTCGCCCGGCACGTCCACGTCGTGCAGTCCGGGCAGGGCGCCGACGAGGTCTTCGCCGGCTACCACTGGTACCCGCCGATGCTCGAGTGCGGAGACGACCTGGACGCGGCCGTCGAGACCTACTCCCGGCACTTCGTGGACCGCTCGCACACGGCTCTCAACGAGCTGCTCGAACCGGAGTTCCAGCTCGCCGACGACCCGAGCCGCGCCTTCGTCCGGGACCACTTCGCCCGCCCGGGAGCCGCCACCTCGCTGGACCGGGCGCTGCGGCTCGACACCGAGATCATGCTCGTCGACGACCCGGTGAAGCGGGTGGACAACACCACCATGGCGTTCGGCCTCGAGGCCCGGGTGCCGTTCCTCGACCACGAGCTCGTCGAGCTCGCCGCCACCTGCCCGCCGGAGCTCAAGACCGCCCACGGCGGCAAGGGCGTGCTGAAGCAGGCCGCGCGCAAGGTGATCCCCTCGGAGGTCATCGACCGGCCGAAGGGCTACTTCCCGGTGCCGGCGCTCACCCACCTCGAGGGCGCCTTCCTCGATCGGGTGCGCGACGCGCTGACCGCGCCGGAGGCCAAGGAGCGCGCGCTGTTCCGTCCCGCCGCCGTCGAGCACCTGCTCGGCGCCCCGAACTCCGCCCTCACCCCGCTCGGCGGCAACCCGCTCTGGCAGGTGGCGCTGCTCGAGATGTGGCTCCAGAGCCACGACCTGTGATGGCCACGACTGTGACGGCGCCACGACCTGCGAGCCGGCCGGCCCCGTGACGTCCCCCTCGACGCCGTCGAGCGGCACCGGCCTGTTCAGCACCCGCTGGCACCGTGCCGCCAGCGACCTGCCCGAGGGCATCCGCCCGCGTGTCATCCTGGACTGCGGCTGGGGCCGGGTCGTGTTCGGTCAGACGTTCACCTCGCACGAGGAGCTGCGCTCGGCGCTGCGCGCCGAGGAGACCGGCCACCGCGACATCTGCATCTACCCGCGCGAGCCGCACGTGCTGGTCGCGCAGTGCCCGGCCGAGCTGTTCCTCGACCCCTCGCACACCTACCGCCTCGACCTGAAGACCTATCGACCCGCCGAGGTCCGCAGCACCGCCGCCGTGCGCGAGGTCCGCGACGCCGCCGACGTCGAGGCGATGAACGCCGTCTACGCCACCGCCGGGATGCTGCAGGCCGACCCGGACACGCTGCTGGCGAACAACGCCACCGACGTCTTCACCTACTTCGTCGCCGAGGAGCCCGGCACCGGCGAGATCGTCGGATCGGTCACCGGCATCGACCACGTCGAGGCCTTCGGCGACCCCGAGGGCGGCACGAGCCTGTGGTGCCTGGCCGTCGACCCGCAGAGCCGGCTGTCCGGCGTCGGCGGCCTGCTCACCCGGCGCCTTGCCGAGCACTACATCGAACGCGGACGCAGCTACATCGACCTGTCGGTGCTGCACGACAACCGCAAGGCGATCAGCCTCTACGAGCGGGCCGGGTTCGTCCGGGTGCCGGTGCTCGCGGTCAAGCGCAAGAACACCATCAACGAGCGGCTGTTCGCCGGCCCGCCGTCCGCCGACTACGAGCGGCTGAACCCCTACGCCCGCATCGTCGCCGACGAGGCGCGGCGGCGCGGCATCGGCGTCGAGGTCCTCGACGCCGACTGGGGCGAGGTCCGACTGACCCACGGCGGCCGCAGCATCGTCACCCGCGAGTCGCTGTCGGAGCTGACCACGGCCGTCGCGATGAGCCGGTGCGACGACAAGCGCATCACCCGCCGGATCTGCCAGGCCGCCGGCCTGTCGGTCCCCCGCGGACGCACCGCCACCGGCGACGACGACGACCTGGCATTCCTCACCGAGGTCGGAAAGGTCGTGGTCAAGCCCGCCCGCGGCGAGCAGGGCAAGGGCATCACCGTCGGGGTCACCGAGCCCGACGCGCTGGTCAAGGCGGTCGCCCTCGCCCGGCAGCACTGCCCTGACGTCCTTCTCGAGGAGTGCAGCGAGGGCGACGACCTGCGCGTCGTCGTCATCGGGCACGAGGTCGTCGCTGCCGCCGTGCGCAGGCCGGCGACGGTGCTCGGAGACGGCAGGACGCCGATCCGGGGGCTCATCGAGGCCCAGAGCCGGCGGCGGGCGGCGGCCACCGCCGGCGAGTCGACCATCCCGCTCGACGACGGCACCGTCGACACGGTGCGGGCGGCCGGCTACTCGTTCGACGACGTGCTCGAGGTCGGGAAGGAGCTGCAGGTGCGCCGCACGGCCAACCTGCACACCGGTGGCACGATCCATGACGTGACCGCACAGCTGCACCCTGCCCTCGTGACCGCCTCCGTGCGTGCCAGCCGCGCCCTCGACATCCCGGTGACCGGCCTGGACTTCCTCGTGCCGGACGTCAGCGGGCCGAGCTACGTCCTGATCGAGGCCAACGAGCGCCCGGGCCTGGCCAACCACTCGCCCCAGCCGACCGCGGAGCGGTTCGTCGACCTGCTGTTCCCGGAGTCGACGGCGGTGCCGAACTGGCAGTCGACCGCCCCGTGAGCCGCACCGACCCGCCCCCGCCGCGGCGGCTGACCATCGACATGGACTACGTGCAGGAGGTGCTGCTGCACCTGCTGCGCACGCCCTCGCCGACCGGCCGCACCGACGAGGTGGTGCAGTACGTCGGAGAGCTGCTGCACGACCTCGGTCTCGACCTCACCGTCACCCGTCGCGGAGTGCTCAACGCGACGCTGCCGGGGCGGCGCACCCGGCCCGACCGGGCGGTCGTGGTGCACGCCGACACCATCGGCTGCATGGTCACCCGGCTCAAGGACAACGGCCGGCTCGAGGTGACGCCGCTCGGCACGCACAGCGCCCGGTTCGCCGAGGGGGCGCACGTCACGGTCTTCACCGAGACGCCGGGCGCCACGCACACCGGCACGGTGCTGCCGCTGAAGTCCAGCGGGCACCAGTACGGGGACGAGGTCGACACCCAGGGCGTCGGGTGGCCGCTGGTCGAGGTGCGTGTCGACGAGCCGGTCTGCAACGCCGAGGGGCTGGCCGCCATCGGCATCCAGGTCGGCGACTTCGTGGCGCTCGACGCGAACCCCGTCCTCACCAGCGGCGGCTACGTCAAGAGCCGCCACCTCGACGACAAGGCCGGGATCGCCGCCGCCCTCGGCGCGTTCAAGTCGCTGGTGGACGCCCGCATCGTGCCGCTCGTGAGCGCGCACCTGCTGGTCACCATCGCCGAAGAGGTCGGCCACGGCGCCACCCACGGCCTCGACACCGACGTCGCCGAGATGGTGGCGGTCGACAACGCCGTGGTCGCGCTCGGCCAGCAGTCGCGCGAGGAGTGCGCCAACATCGCGCTGCTCGACTCGACCGGCCCGTTCGACTACCACTTCAGCCGCAAGCTGATCGCGCTGTGCGAGGACCACGGCGTGCCGCACCGGCGCGACACCTTCCGCTTCTACCGCTCCGACGCCGCGAGCGCGGTGGAGGCCGGGCTCGAGATGCGCACGGCGCTGGTCGGCTTCGGGGTCGACTCCTCGCACGGGCACGAGCGCACGCACCTCGACGGCATCCGGCACGTCGCCGAGCTGCTGAGCCTGTATCTGCAGACCGATCTCACCTTCCCGGAGTGGGACCTCGACGAGCGCGGCCCGCTCGCGGGCTTCCCCAGCCGGAGCGTCCAGCCGGCCCCGCTCGAGGACGTGCGGCCGAGCGCGCTCGGCGGGGGCGAGACGACCGAGGACTGACCTCTCAGCCGCACGGGCGTCCGCGCTAGCGTCCGGGCGCATGAGCGTGCTGGCGATCGACGTGGGGACGACGGGCGTCACCGCCCTCGTCGTCGGGGAGGACGCGCGTGTCCTGGCGCGCGGCTACGAGGAGTTCGCCCAGCACTTCCCGCGTCCGGGCTGGGTGGAGCACGGCCCGGAGGACATCTGGCAGGCCGTCCTCTCCTCGTGCGGACAGGCCCTGCGGGCCCTGGACGGGGAGCACGCGCCGACCGCCGTCGGCGTCACCGTGCAGCGCGAGACCGCGGTGCTGTGGGACCGGCGCACGCTGGCGGCCCCGCGCCGCGCCGTCGTCTGGCAGGACCGGCGGACCACCGCCATCTGCGACCGGCTCCGGGACGCCGGGCACGAGCCGCGGGTCGCCGAGCTGACCGGCCTGCGCCTCGACCCGTACTTCACGGCCACCAAGCTCACCTGGCTGGCCGAGAACGACGAGCAGGCCTGGACCGGGGTGCTGTCGGGCGACGTCGTCGTCGGCACCGTGGACAGCTACGTCGTCGCGCGGCTGACCGGCGGCGCCCGCCACGTCACCGACGCCGGCAACGCCAGCCGCACGCTGCTGTACGACCTGCGCGCCGGCGGCTGGAGCGAGGAGCTCTGCGAGCTGTTCGGGGTGCCCGTCTCGGCCCTGCCGGAGGTCGTGCCGAGCTACGGCGAGGTCGGCCGGACCGACCCGGGCGCGTTCCTCGGCCTCGACCTCCCGGTGGCCGGCATCGCCGGCGACCAGCAGTCGGCGCTGTTCGGCCAGACGTGCTTCGAGGCCGGCCGCAGCAAGTGCACCTACGGCACCGGCTCGTTCGTCCTGGTCAACACCGGCAGCGAGCCGGTGCTGTCGGAGCGGCTGCTCACCACGGTCGCCTGGATGCACCCCGACGGCCGGGTCGACTTCGCCCTGGAGGGCGCCGTCTTCGTCACCGGCGCGGCGGTGCAGTGGCTGCGCGACGGACTGCAGGTGCTCGGCTCGGCCGCGGAGTCCGAGGCGCTCGCGCGTGGCGTGCCCGACAGCGGCGGCGTCGTGTTCGTCCCGGCACTGACCGGGCTCGGGGCGCCGCACTGGGACCCGGAGGCGCGCGGCGCGGTCTTCGGCATCACCCGCGGTACGACCCGTGCGCACCTGGCCCGCGCCACTCTCGACGCGATCGCCTTGCAGGTGCGCGACGTCGTCGACGCCGTGGTCGAGGAGGCGGGGCTGCCCGTCGACGCGCTGCAGGTCGACGGCGGCGCCTCGGCCAACAGCCTGCTCTGCCAGCTGCAGGCCGACCAGCTCGGCGTGCCCGTGCAGCGGCCCGAGGTGCTCGAGACCACGGCGCTGGGCGCCGCGTTCCTCGCCGGGCTCGGCACCGGGGTCTGGGCCTCGCATGCCGAGCTGGCCGACACCTGGCGGCTGGACCGGCGCTTCGAGCCCACCGACGGCGTCCGCGACGACGGCGGCCACACCCGCTGGCTCGACGCCGTGCAGCGCACTCGCGGCTGGTCCCCCGCCTGACCGTTGCGTCAGAAGTTCCGAGCCTGCGGATGCTCCGGGCTTCTGACGTACGAGGCGGGATGGGGCTCAGTCGGTCCCGACGAGCAGCGACCAGTCGGTGAAGCACTCGCCGGAGCCCAGCGCCGCGAGGCCGCGCAGGTCGCCCTCGGCGAACGCGGCCTGGTCGCGGTTGTGCGGGTGCATCAGCGCGTCGGGGTCCGGGACGTGGTCGAGCCCGACGACGTGCGCCAACTCGTGCAGCACGACGGCCCGCACCCGGGACAGGCCGTTCTTCTCCTCGAGGGTCTCGGTGAGCTGCTCGCCGTCGAGCACGACCATGCCGGTGACGTAGCGACGGCTGTCCGGGCGCCCGACGTCCATCCACTGCGAGCCGGCGACGCCGGCGACCAGACCGGTCAGCGGCGGCCAGGCGCGCTCGTCGGACCAGGCGACGAGCACCGGGACGGCGCCGGGGCCGTAGCGGTCGTGCTGCACGGTCGGACGCTCGACAGCGGGCTCCTCGTCGGTGTCGGCGACCCGCTCGAAGACCAGTCCGGTCACCCGGGCGAGCTCGGCGACCGCGTCGTCCACCAGCGCCTCGCCGCCCGGCACCGCACCGCCCGGACGCACCGCGTAGCGCACCGGCCGGCAGGGGTCGAAGGCCACCGGCCGCTCGGCGTCGTAGGGCTGGGTGGTCGTGAAGCGGTAGCCGCCGGTCCCCGGGACGGGCGGGGGCGCCGGCGCCAGCCGCTCGGGCGGTGACAGAGGCTGGACGACAGCGCGGGTGCCGCCCTGGGCCGACGCGTCCGGCGGACCCGCGAGGTCGCCGCCCTGCGACCAGGAGTCGGCGACCTGCACGCCGGCCACGAGCACGACGACGGCGACGACGCGCCGGAGCAGCCGAGCGACGCTGCCCGGGCCCGACCTCGTCACGGCTCCCGACGGTAGCCGCTTCCCTGGCGGCCCGCAGGGAGGCCGCCGGAGAGCCGACCCGCTCCTAGGGAGCGTCAGTCGGCCAGCCCCTTCTCGAGGGCGTAGCGCACCAGCTGGGCGCGGTTGTGCAGCTGCAGCTTGCTGAGGGTGTTCTGCACGTGGTTCTCGACCGTGCGGTGGCTGACCACGAGCCGCTCGGCCACCTGCCTGGCGGTCAGCCCCTTCGCCACCAGGCGCAGGACCTCCGTCTCGCGGTCGGTGAGCCGTGGCGTGCCGTCGTCGACCGGCCCGGCGGCCATGCGCCGGTACTCCCCCAGCACCAGCCCGGCGAGCCCGGGGGTGAAGACGGCGTCGCCGGCGGCGGTGCGGCGGACGGCGTCGACGAGCTCGGCGGCGCTCGCGGACTTCACCAGGTAGCCGGTGGCGCCGGCCTTGACCGCCTCGAGCACGTCGGCCTGCTCGCCGCTGGCGGACAGCACGAGCACCCGCACGCCGGTCGGCGCGACGGCGCGGGTGACCTCCACCCCGGACAGGCCCGGCATCTGCAGGTCGCAGACGAGCACCTGCGGCCTCGTCGCGGCGCAGACGCGCACCGCCTTGTCGCCGTCGCCGGCCGCGCCGACGACGGACAGGCCGGCCGCGGCGAGGTCGCGCTCGACGGCGTCGCGCCAGATCGGGTGGTCGTCGGCGACGACGACCGTGAGCGGGCCGTCCTCAGCGGGGCACACGCAGCTCGACCTCCGTCCCTCGTCCCGGTGCGCTGTCGACGACGACCGTCCCACCCAGGTCGGCCAGCCGTCCCTTGATCGACCGCGAAACGCCGAGCCGGCCCTCCGCCTCGGCCTGCTCGAGCCGACCGGGCGGGATGCCGGGGCCGTCGTCGCGCACCGAGACGGTGACCGCGTCCGGCTCGTCCTCGACGAGCAGCCACGCCCGCCCGCCGCCGTGCCGGCGCGCGTTGGCGACCGCCTCCCCCACCGCGGCGGCCAGCTCGCCGGCGGTCGCCGCCGGCAGCAGCACCGGTGACGCCGGTGCGGCCACCTCGACGTCGGCTCCGGACGGCAGCAGCGCCCGCAGGTCGGCCTCACCGCTGGGGACACCGGCCACGGGGCCGGCGACGAGCCGGCGCAGCGAGCGCTCCTGCTCGGCGCCGAGCCGCGCCAGCTCGGGATCGGACGACCGCCGGGCCACCAGGGCGAGGGCCTGCAGGACGCCGTCGTGCACCTGCCGGCTCAGCCGTTCCCGCTCGGCGGCCGCCGCCTGCAGCTCGACGGCGCGGGCATAGGCGGTCTCCGCCCGGCGGGCCAGCGTGACGACGTAGCCCACGACCGAGCCGACGAGCAGCAGCAGGACGACGCTGTTGACCGTCGCCTGCGACGGGGTGCCGCCGCGCTCGGCCAGGGCGCCGGCGCCGACAGCGGCCCCGGCGGCCAGTCCCGCCGGCCAGCCGCCGTGCACCGCCCAGGCGATCACCGGGGTGGCGGCCCAGCTGACGGTCAGGGTCGGATCGCCGGCCTGGACGAGACCGGGCTCGAGCACCAGCACGGACGACAGCAGCGCGGTGAGCGTCAGCGCGAGGTCGGCGAGCAGCAGCGGCCGGCCGCGGCGGCGCGGGTCGCTGTAGAGCCAGGTCGCCGTCGCCGTCCAGGCGGCCATTCCGGCGAGCACCGCCCAGCCGAGCACGGGCCGGCGGTAGGTGTCGGTGTAGACGGCCATGGAGCCGGCCGCGTACAGCAGCGCGGCGACGCGGTAGACCGCGATCGCCCGCCAGAGCGCGGTGTCGAGCCGCACGGCCGGCGCGTCGGGCTAGCTGGCGCGGCGGTGCGTGGACACGGGCGCGTCGCTGACCATCGCCTCGCGGGCGGCTCGGGACGCCTCCTCGATGTCGGCCTTCGCCTTCGTGGCGTACTGGTCGACGTACTCCTGGCCGGACAGCAGCATGAGCTCGTACATGATCTCGTCGGTGATGGAGCGCAGCACGAAGCGGTCGCCCTCCATGCCGGCGTAGCGGCTGAAGTCGAGCGGCTTGCCGACCCGGACCTCGACCTTGCCGATCTTGGGCATCGTGCGCCCGGCCGGCTGCAGCTCGAACATGCCGACCAGCCCGATCGGGACGACGGGGACGCCGGCCTCCAGCGCCATCCGGGCGACGCCGGTCTTGCCGCGGTACAGGCGCCCGTCGGGCGAACGGGTCCCCTCCGGGTAGAGGCTGAGCAGGTTGCCGCTGGTGAGCACCTTCAGGCCGGTGCGCAGCGCCGCCTCGCTGGCCGCACCGCCGGACCGGTCGATCGGGATCTGGCCGGCGCTGCGGAAGAACATCGCCTGCAGCCGGCCCTTGACGCCTCGACCGGTGAAGTAGTCGCTCTTGGCGAGGAACGTCACCCGCCGCGGCACCACCAGCGGGATGATGAAGTTGTCCAGGAACGAGGTGTGGTTGCCGGCCAGGATGGCGGCGCCCTCGAGCGGGATGTTCTCGGGGGAGACCACCGTGGGGCGGAACATCAGCCGCAGGATCGGCGCGAGCACGGCCTTGATGAACCAGTAGCCCACTGCCGTCCTCCTCTCGCGCCGAGCCTCGAACACTAGATCCGACGGCCCGGCCGGGGCAACGGCCCGGACCTGTGCAAGATCCCACTACGTCTGGCGGGCCGGCACGCAGGACCGGGTGCTCCGCGGTCTACCCCCCCGGGCGGCCGGTCTACACGGGCGGCGCCCGTTCGGCCCAGTCCGCGTCCCGGTGCGACGCGGGGTGCTGCGGCACCGGCGACCGGCTGCCCGGCGAGCCTCCGGCATGCGACGATTGCTGAGCCCGGGGCGAGGTGCTCTGCGCCCGTCCCGCCCCCGCTCTGCACCCTGCGAGGAGACCGCTTCCGTGGCCCAGCCCGCCAGCGCCCCGGTCCTGCCCGGCGCCGAGCCGATCGACCTGCCCGGAGGACCGGTCGGCGTGCTGATGAGCCACGGCTTCACCGGCACCCCGCAGAGCATGCGGCCCTGGGGCGAGCACCTGGCCGACGCCGGCTTGACCGTGGCCTGCCCGCTGCTGCCCGGCCACGGCACCCGCTGGCAGGACATGAACGCCACCGGCTGGGACGACTGGTACGGGGCGCTCGTCCACGCCTTCGACGACCTGCGCCGTCGCTGCTCGACGGTGTTCGTCATGGGCCTGTCCATGGGCGGCACCCTCGTGCTGCGCCTGGCCGAGGAGCGGGCGTCCGAGGTGGCCGGCGTCGTCGTGGTGAACGCGAGCCTGGCCACCGAGCGCAAGGACGCCAGGGCGCTGCCCCTCGTGAGCAAGGTGCTCGGCTCGTTCCCCGGCATCGCCAGCGACATCAAGAAGCCCGGCGGCAAGGAGCTGGCCTACGACCGGCTGCCGCTCAAGGCGGCGTACTCGCTGCAGAGGTCCTGGCCCGTCGTCTGCGGGGACCTGCACCGCATCACCGCCCCGGTGCTGGTCTTCCGCAGCGCCGTCGACCACGTCGTCGAGCCGGTCAGCGGTCGCAAGCTCATGGCGGGCCTGTCCGGCCGCGCGGCCGGCGTGGTCGAGGAGCGGGTGCTCGAGAACAGCTACCACGTGGCCACCCTCGACAACGACGCCCCGACGATCTTCGAGGGCTCGCTGGACTTCGTCCGCCGGCACGCCCCGGCCGACCGGTCCGGCTGAGCCGGGGTCCTGCGGTGCCCTCACCCCCGCCCCCCGACGAGCCGCCCTCCGGCGCGTCCCCGCACGACCAGCCCGGTCCGGCCCCGCGCGGCCGGCGCGGCAACGGCCTGAGCGCCGGCGAGTGGGGTGCGCTGGTCGACGTCGACCCGCGGCTGTCGGACGCGCTGCTCGCGCGGCTGGCCGCGGCCGAGGTGCCCGCCCACGTCGAGCCGGCCGGCGCCACGACCGACCCGGTCTCCCGCGCCGGGACCATGCCGGTGCGCCCGCTCGACCGGCTCTGGGTCGACGTCGCCCGGGCCGACGCCGCCCGGGCCGTCGTGGAGCAGGAGGCCGAGGAGGTCGTCGCCTCGCTGGGAGCCGAGGGCGGCATCGAGCACTTCCTGCACGCGGTGCCGCGGGGCGCGTCCGGCCGGGTGCTCAAGCCGCCGCCCCGGCTGGGCCCGCCGGCGTCAGCGACCTCGCCCGCCGGGTCGCCGCGACCGCCCGCCGCCGGCCCGCCGTCCTCGGACGACGAGGCCTGGCGGGCGATCGTCGAGGGCTTCGAGCGCTCGTCCGACGCGCCCGTGCCGCCCTGGCCGGTCGAGGAGGACGTCGATCCCGAGGCCGCGCCGCGCCGGCGCCGTCCGACCGGCCCGACGGAGCCGCCCGCCCGCCGCCGCACCGACCGGCGCGACACCGACCCCGACACCGATGCCGGCCTGCCGGGCTGGGTCGAACCGGAGCGGCTCGCCGACGACGGGCACTACGTCCCCCCGCCCCCTCCTCC
>DATLGD010000230.1:0-13750 GCA_035540755.1 Mycobacteriales bacterium
GGGCCGGTGACGTCCTCGGCCTGGGCGACCCCGTCGAGCTCGGAGATGGCGGCGGCGACGGCCGCGGCCTTGCCCACCTCGGTCTGGATGAGGATGTACGCCTGCACCGGCACGGCACGGACCCTTCTGAGAGGCTGACGAGCGTGGCGGACGCTACCGCACGGGACGTGGGGGAGTTCGGGCTCATCGACCGCGTGGTCTCCCGCCTGGGCACCGCGCGGCAGGTGCTGCTCGGTCCCGGCGACGACGCCGCGGTGGTCGCCGCGGCCGACGGCCGGGTGGTCGCGACCACCGACGTGCTGGTCGAGGGCGTGCACTTCCGGCGCGACTGGAGCAGCGCGCAGGACGTCGGGCACAAGGCCGCGGCCGCGAACCTGGCCGACGTCATGGCGATGGGCGGCACCGGCACCGCGCTGCTGGTGGCCCTCGTGGCGCCGCCCGACCTGCCGGTCGACTGGGCGCTCGGCCTGGCCGACGGACTGCGCGACGAGGCCGCCGAGGTCGGCGCCGTGGTGGTCGGGGGGGACACTGCGCGCGGCGACCGGGTGGTGGTGTCGGTGACCGCCCTCGGCGACCTCGCCGGCCGGGCTCCCGTGACCCGGGACGGGGCATGCCCGGGAGACGTCGTGGTGGTCGCGGGTCGGCTGGGGGAGTCGGCCGCCGGGCTGGCGCTGCTGCAGTCAGGCGTCCTGACCGGGCGGCTGGTCGACGCCCACCGGCGACCGCGGCCGCCCTACGCACTCGGGCCGGTGCTCGCCGCCGCCGGCGCGACCGCGATGTGCGACGTCAGCGACGGCCTGCTCGCCGACCTCGGGCACGTGGCCAGGGCCAGCGGCGTCAGCGTCGGCCTGCACACCGACCGGCTGCGCGCGATGCTGGTGGACGGCGTCACCCTGCAGCACGCGCTGGCCGGAGGGGAGGACCACGGACTCGTCGCGACCCTCCCCGCCGGCACCCCGCTGCCGGACGGCGTGCGGGCAGTGGGCAGGGTGGACCCCGGACCGGCAGGCGTCCTGCTGGACGGCCAGCCGGCGACCGGAGGGTGGGAGCACTTCAGATGACCGAGCGAGCAGCGCCTGCCCGCGTCCTCACCGTCGCCGGCTCGGACTCCGGCGGAGGGGCGGGCATCCAGGCCGACCTGAAGACGATGCTCGCCATGGGCGTGCACGGCATGAGCGTGCTCACCGCCGTCACCGCCCAGAACTCGGTCGGGGTGCAGGGCGGCTGGGACCTGCCGGTGGAGGCGGTGCGGGCGCAGCTCGACAGCGTGCTCGACGACATCGGGGTCGACGCCGTCAAGACCGGCATGCTGTCGAGCCCGGAGCTGGTGGCGGCGGTCGCCGACCGGCTCGCCGGCGTCGACGCGCCGCTCGTGGTGGACCCGGTCGGGGTGAGCAAGCACGGTGACCCGCTGCTGCGCGACGACGCCGTCGACGTCGTGCGCGAGCGCCTGGTGCCGCTCGCCACCGTCGTCACCCCGAACCTGCCCGAGGTGGAGATGCTCACCGGCGTCCGCGTCGAGGACGAGGACGACCTGCGCAAGGGGGCGCTGGCGGTGCTCGACCTCGGGCCGCGCTGGGTGCTGGTCAAGGGCGGCCACCTCACCGGCGACGCCGTCGACCTGCTCACCGACGGCACCACCGACGTGCGGGTGCGCGCCCGGCGCCTGGACAACCGGCACACCCACGGCACCGGGTGCACGCTGGCCAGCGCGATCGCGAGCCGGCTGGCCCTCGGCGACGACGTCCCGTCAGCGGTCCGCGCGGCCAAGCGCTACCTCACCGGCGCGCTCCGGGGCGGCTTCGCGCTCGGTGCGGGCATCGGCCCGGTCGACCACGGCTGGCAGCTGCGCTGACGGCCGCCGGCCGGTCAGGCCGGGCCACGCCCGAGCTCGAGCAGCGCCAGGGCGATCGCCGCGCCCGGCCGGCCCAGCGCGCTGCGCCACCGGCCGACCACCTCGTTCTCGCGGGCGTGCACGATGCGCGGGCCGCCGGCGGCGCGGCGGGCGGCGCCGATGCGCGCGCTGACGTCGCAGCGCTCGCGCACCAGGCGCACGATCTCGGCGTCGAGCTCGTCGATGCGCACGCGGAGGGCGGTCTCGCGGGGAGCGGTCTCGAGGGTGTGCACGTCAGTGTCCTTCCGGGGAGAGGTCCTCGACCCGGTCGGCGTGCTCCCCGGGTGAAGACCCGGGTGGTAGTCGGCTAGACGAGCGCGACGGCCACCGGAGTCCGGTAGCCGTAGAAGAATCGCCGCGCCTGCATGCCGACCACCGTAGCCGACGCCGCGCTCCGCTGTCAGGCCTTCTCCGGGCCGTCGTCCTGCGAGCCCCAGCCGGTGCCCCACTCCTCCTCGGCGGCGTCGCGCTCGTCCTCGGCCTCGGTGCGCGCGGCCAGGCGGGCCGGCGCCGACGCCGCCTCGCCCTCGGTGGAGTACGGGCCGAGCCGGCTGTTGTTGGCGCAGCCGGGGCCCTTCTCGACGCGGGCGTGCTTGAGGCACCACCACCAGTCCATGCCCTGCTCCCGTCCGTCGGCTCGAACGGCAGCCTGCCCGCGCACGCCGGTCGTCACGCTCGGGAACGACGACGGCCCGGCCCCTCGGTAGAGGGACCGGGCCGTCGAGGACGTCCGAGGTCAGACGGGGCGGACCTGGTCGGCCTGCGGGCCCTTCTGGCCCTGGGTGATCTCGAACTCGACGCGCTGGCCCTCGTCGAGCGAGCGGTAGCCGTCGGACTGGATGGCCGAGTAGTGGACGAACACGTCAGCGCCGCCGCCGTCGACCGCGATGAAGCCGAAGCCCTTCTCCGCGTTGAACCACTTCACTACGCCCTGTGCCATGTGCCTGTCTCTCTGTGATGCGGGCGGCCCCGCACTCCGCGGGACCGAGTCGTGCCGGCCCTCACACACGCCGGGAAACGGGTCCCCGGTAGAGCGACAGGCCCGCGGTGTTCTCGCGGGCGGATGACCTGCTTGAACGAGCGACCGCCGGGAGCGTACACAGAGCACGCCGCTCGCGCAGCACCTTCGTGCGCGTCGTGGACGAGCAGCCGGCAGGGCCGGCGGGAGAGAGCGCGCCGTCAGGCGCGGGCGACCTTGCCCGCCTTCAGGCAGGAGGTGCAGACCGACAGCTTGGTCGGCGTCTTGCCCGAGCGGCCGGCCAGCGCGCGGACGGTCTGGATGTTCGGGTTCCAGCGCCGACGGGTGCGCCGGTGGGAGTGGCTGACCGACATGCCGAAGCCCGGTCCCTTGCCACAGACGTCGCAGGTCGCAGCCACGGGGTTCTCCTCGTTCGGGGCGAGCGGTCGGCACCGGAGGTCGACGCTCGGGGGATCACGGTCAGCGGTCGGGGCGCAGCAGGCGCTCCACGACTCGACGAGCGTAGCAGGGGGAGCCGCCCGGCCCGGTCGCGTTAGCCTCCGCCCGTCCCCAGCCCGCAGCCCGAACGGAGGTCGCCCCGGTGCCGGCACGCACGCTCGAGGTGCTCGACGCCGAGGCCGTCCGGCGCTGGCTGGTCGCGGCGCACGAGGCGCTCGCCGAGGCCCGCGACGAGATCGACGACCTCAACGTCTACCCGGTGCCCGACGGTGACACCGGCACCAACCTGCTGCTGACGATGGAGTCGGTGGTGCAGGCGGTCGAGGGGGCGGTCGGCGACGGCGGCGGCAAGGCGTCGCTCTCCGACGTCGTGGAGGCGATGGCGCGCGGTGCGCTGATGGGCGCCCGCGGCAACTCCGGGGTGATCCTGTCGCAGCTGCTGCGCGGCCTGGCCGACGCGCTCAGCGAGCCGGCGGCGCCCGGGTCCGCCGCGCACGTCCAGCGCGGCCTCACCCGCGCCGCCGAGCTCGCCTACGCCGCCGTCGCGACGCCGGTCGAGGGCACGCTGCTCACCGTGGCCCGCGAGTGCGCCGAGGCGGCCGCGGCGGTGCGCTCCGGCGGCCTCGCGGCGGTCGTCGAGGAGGCGCACCGGGCGGCGACGGCCTCGCTCGCGCGGACACCGGACCTCCTGCCCCAGCTCGAGGCCGCGGGCGTCGTCGACGCCGGCGGTCGCGGGCTGTGCGTCCTGCTCGGGGCGCTCGAGCGCGTCGTCACGGGTGCGGAGGCGCCGACGTCGGCACCGCAGCTGCTGGTGCCGCGCGATCGCAGCGGCCTGGCCCGCGCCCGCGAGTCGGGCAGCGACGAGTACGCCTACGAGGTGCAGTACCTGCTCACCGGCGCCGACGAGGCCGCCGTCGAGTCGCTCAAGGTGACCCTGTCGGGTCTCGGCGACTCCCTCGTCGTCGTCGGTGCAGACGACCTCTACAACGTGCACGTGCACGTCAACGACGTCGGCGGCGCGGTCGAGGCCGGCGTCGAGGCGGGCCGGCCCTCCCGCATCACCGTCACCCGGTTCGCCGACCAGGCCGGCGAGGGCGTCGACGGGCTGCCGGTCATGAACGAGCGGCCCGCAGCCCGGTCGGTCGTGGCCGTCGCGCCGGGCGCCGGGCTGTCGTCGCTGTTCGAGACCTCCGGCGCGCTCGTGGTGCAGGGCGGTCCGACCTCGAACCCGTCCACCGGCGAGCTGCTCGACGCCGTCCGCCGCTCGGGCGGCGCCGAGGTGGTGCTGCTCCCCAACGACGGCAACACGATCGCGGTCGCCTCGGCGGCCGGTCGGGCGGCCCGCGACGAGGGGGTGTCGGTGGCGGTGGTGCCGACCAGATCGGTGCTGCAGGGCCTGGCCGCGCTCGCGGTGGCCGACCCCGAGCGCTCCTTCGCCGACGACGTCGCCTCGATGGCCGAGGCCGCCGGCTCCACCCGCTGGGCCGAGGTCACGACGGCGGTGCGCGAGTCCATGACGATGGCCGGGGTGTGCCGTCCGGGCGACGTCCTCGGGCTGATCGAGGGCGACGTCGTGCTCATCGGCGACGACGTCGAGAAGGTCGCCGTCGAGCTGCTCGACCGGATGCTCGACGGCGGTGGCGAGCTCGTCACCGTGGTCACGGGCCAGGATGCGCCGGACGGCGCGGCCGATCGTCTCGTGGAGCACGTCGAGCGCAGCCGGCCGGCGGTCGAGGCGGTCGCCTACCAGGGCGGGCAGCCGCACTACCCGCTGCTGCTCGGGGTCGAGTAGCGCCCGGTGGACAGCTCGGTCGCGATGGCGGACCGCGTCGAGAAGGCGGTCGGCGGCAAGACGGCGAAGGGCCTGGCCGCGCTCGGGATCGCCACGGTCGGCGACCTGCTGCGCCACTACCCGCGCCGCTACGCCGAGCGCGGGCAGCTCACGCCCGTCGGCGACCTGCAGGACGGCGAGCACGTCACCGTCGTCGGGGAGGTCGTGACGTCGACGCACCGGGTGGCGCGCAGCGGCAAGCCGATGGCCGAGGTGGTCGTCACCGACGGCTCCGGGGAGCTCAAGCTGACCTTCTTCGGCCGGGCCGCGAAGTGGAACGCCGACAAGCTCCGCCGGGGGAGTCGCGGCCTGTTCGCCGGGACGGTGAGCACGTTCAACAAGCAGCGGCAGCTGACCCACCCCGAGTACGTGCTCGACGAGGACGTCGAGGACTTCGCCGGCGGCCTGCTGCCGGTCTACCCGGCCGGGAAGGCGATCAGCAGCTGGGACATCGCCAAGGCCGTCCGGACGGCGCTCGACGTCGTCGACTGGGGCGAGGACCCGCTGCCCGACCGGCTGCGGCGCGAGCGCCGGCTGCCCGGGCTCGAGCCGGCGCTGCGCGGCATCCACCGACCGTCCGGCTGGCCGGACGTGCAGGCGGCCAGGGCCCGGCTCACCTGGGACGAGGCCTTCACCCTGCAGGTGGTGCTCGCCCAGCGCCGCGCCGCCCTGGCCGCCTCCCCCGCGACCCCGCGGCCGTCGCGCGCCGGTGGCCTGCTCGAGGCCTTCGACGCCAGGCTGCCGTTCGCCCTCACGGGCGGCCAGCGGTCGGTCGGGGAGGTGCTCGACGCCGAGCTCGCGAGCGCGCACCCCATGCACCGGCTCCTGCAGGGCGAGGTCGGATCGGGCAAGACCCTCGTCGCGCTCCGGGCGATGCTCCGCGTCGTCGACGCCGGCGGCCAGGCCGCGCTGCTGGCGCCGACGGAGGTGCTCGCCCAGCAGCACGCCCGCTCGCTGCGCGACCTGCTCGGCCCGCTGGCCGAGGCGGGGCAGCTCGGCGGCGCCGACGTCGCCACCCGGGTGGCGCTGCTGACCGGCTCGCTCGGTGCCGCCGCCCGCCGGGCCGCGCTGCTCGACGCCGCCTCGGGGGCGGCCGGCATCGTCGTCGGCACGCACGCGCTGCTGCAGGAGAACGTGCAGTTCGCCGAGCTCGGGCTGGTCGTCGTCGACGAGCAGCACCGGTTCGGCGTCGAGCAGCGCGACGCGCTGCGGGCCAAGGCCGGCGGCACCCCGCCGCACGTGCTGGTCATGACCGCCACGCCGATCCCGCGCACCGTCGCGATGACCGTCTACGGCGACCTCGAGGTGTCCACGCTGTCCGAGCTGCCCCGCGGGCGGTCACCCATCGCGACGCACGTGGTCGGCGGCGCCGGCCGGCCGTTCGAGCGCACCTGGGAGAAGATCCGTGAGGAGGTCGCGGCCGGGCACCAGGCGTTCGTCGTCTGCCCGCGCATCGGCGGCGACGACGCGGCGCCCGACGACGACGACGGCCGCCGGCCGGCCGCCGCTGTCGAGGACGTGCTCCCGCTGCTGTCGGCCGGCCCGCTGGCCGGGCTGCGGGTCGAGGCGCTGCACGGCCGGATGGCGCCCGATGACAAGGACGAGGCGATGCGCCGGTTCACCGCCGGCGACGTCGACGTGCTCGTCGCCACCACGGTCGTGGAGGTCGGCGTCGACGTCCCGAACGCGACCGTCATGGTCGTGCTCGACGCCGACCGCTTCGGCGTCTCGCAGCTGCACCAGCTGCGCGGGCGCATCGGGCGGGGGAGCGCACCCGGCCTGTGCGTGCTGGTCACCGACGTCGAGCCGGAGTCGCCCGCGGGGGAGCGGCTGCGGGCGGTGGCCTCGACCACCGACGGGTTCGCGCTGTCCGAGATCGACCTCCAGCAGCGGCGCGAGGGCGACGTGCTCGGCTCGACCCAGTCCGGTCGGCGGTCCTCGCTGCGGCTGCTCGAGCTGACCAAGCACGAGGACCTCATCCGCGAGGCGCGCGCGGTGGCCGCCGAGCTGGTCGCCGGCGACCCGGCGCTCGAGCGGCACCCGACGCTCGCCCGGGCCGTGGCCGAGCTGGTCGACCCGGAGCGGGCCGAGTGGCTGGAGAAGGCCTGAGGCGTGCCGCGCCCGGTGCTACTGGCGCAGCACCGGGACCAGCACGAACAGCACGACGAAGAACAGCAGCGCCGCGAAGCCGACCACCTTCCAGGTGCGGGAGACCTTGGCGTTGACCTGGCTAGGCTCGTCTGGCATGTCGCCCAGGTTCCCGCCCGCGCCCCACGCACACCTGTCGTGAGCCGCGTCATCGCCGGGCAGGCACGAGGCCGGCGCCTGGTGGTGCCTCCCGGGCCCGGCACCCGCCCGACCTCGGACCGGGCGCGGGAGGGCCTGTTCTCGAGCCTGCAGTCGTTGACCGGCCGGGAGCTGGGCGTCGAGGGCGCGCACGTGCTCGACCTCTACGCCGGCAGCGGCGCCCTCGGGCTCGAGGCGCTGTCGCGGGGCGCCGCCACCGCCACCCTCGTCGAGGAGGACCCCTCGGCCCTGCGCGCGCTGCGCGGCAACGTCGACGCCGTCGGGCTGCCCGGCGCCGTCGTCGTGGACGACCGGGTCGAGCGCTTCCTCGCCCGCGCCGCGCAGCCGCGCTACGACGTCGTGCTGGTCGACCCGCCCTACGACGACGACGTCGTCCCCGCGCTCGAGGCGCTCCTGCCCTGGCTGGCCGACGCCGCCGTCGTCGCCGTCGAGCGGAGGACCCCGCGCCGCGGGGAGCCCGGCCTCGCCTGGCCGGAGGGCTACGAGGCCCTCCGCGACCGCCGCTACGGGCAGGTCTCGCTCTGGTACGGTTCGCGATCATGAGACGGGCCGTCTGCCCCGGGTCGTTCGACCCCGTCACGCTCGGCCACCTCGACATCGTCGGGCGGGCCTCGGCGGTGTACGACGAGGTCACCGTCGCGGTCCTCATCAACAAGAAGAAGTCCTCGCTGTACACCGTCGAGGAGCGCATGCAGCTGCTCGGCGAGGTCACCAAGGACTACGGCAACGTCGTCGTCGACAGCTTCCACGGCCTGCTCGTGGACTACTGCCGCGCCAAGGACATCCCGGTCATCGTCAAGGGGCTGCGGGCCGTCAGCGACTTCGACTACGAGCTGCAGATGGCGCAGATGAACCTGTCGCTGGCCGGCGTCGAGACGATGTTCATGACCACCAACCCGCTCTACAGCTTCCTGTCCTCCAGCCTGGTCAAGGAGGTCGCCACCTACGGGGGCGACGTCGCGCACCTGGTGCCGGAGCTGGTGCACCAGTCGCTGCTCGAGCGGTTGTCACAGGCCTGACCCGGGCACGCCGGGCTGGACCGCACCGATCCCGCACCGGAGGCACCGACCGCATGGCGAACGTCGACGACGCGTCGGCCCCGGTCGCGGTCCACCTCGACCGGCTCGAGCAGATCGTCAAGGACGCGCGCGCCATGCCGATGTCGGCCTCCTGCGTCGTCAACCGGGCCGAGGTGCTCGCCGTCGTCGAGGACCTGCGCCGGGCCCTGCCCGAGTCGCTGGGCCGCGCCTCGCAGGTGCTCGGCGACCGCGAGGGCGTGGTCGCCGAGGGCCGCACCGAGGCCGAGAAGCTGCTCGACCAGGCCAAGGCCGAGCGCAAGGCGCTGCTCGCCAAGACCGAGGTGCACAAGGCCGCGAAGGCCGAGGCGCGGCGCATCGTCGAGGAGGCGCACACCGAGGCCGACGCTCTGCGGCTCGAGGTCGAGGAGTACGTGGACGCCAAGCTCGCCAACTTCGAGGTGGTCCTGTCCAAGACGCTCGGGGCGGTGCAGCGGGGACGCGCCCGGCTCCACGGGGAGAGCGAGCTGGACGCGCTCGCCGGCCCGTCCGACGCCGACGACCGGCCGCTCGGCCGGGAGTCACGGGCCTGATCGCCCCCGCTGGCCCAGCCCGGGGGAGGCGGAGATCGACGCCGCCGGCCGCCGTCGCGTAGGCTGGTCCCCGGTCTCACCGAGCCCGTCAGGTACCCGTGCCCCAGAACAGGACGCCACAGCACCGCCTCGACCCCCGCAAGCCCCTCGTCGTGGACACCCGCGAGCTGGGACGCCGCCCGGGGTCGATGCGCACGCTGCAGCGGACTGCTCCGGCGCCCGAGCGCCTCGGGATCGACATCATCGGCGTGCCGACCGGTGCCGACCTCGAGCTGGACCTCCGGCTCGAGGCCGTCATGGAGGGCGTGCTGGTGAGCGGCACGGCCACCGTGCCGCTGTCGGGGGAGTGCGGGCGCTGCCTGGAAGCCGTGAGCGACGAGCTGACGGTCGACCTGCAGGAGCTCTACGCCTACGACAGCGAGCACGGACGGGGACGCGTCCCCGTGCAGGACGACGCCGACGACGACGAGACCGCACGGATGGAGGGCGACCTGCTCGACCTCGAGCCCGTGCTGCGGGACGCGGTGGTGCTCGCGCTGCCTCTGACCCCGCTGTGCCGGGAGGACTGCTCCGGGCTGTGCGCCGACTGCGGCGGGCGGCTCGACGACCTGCCGGACGACCACACGCACGACGGGTCCGACCCCCGCTGGGCCGGCCTCGCCGGACTGCTCGACCAGGACGACAGCACCGCCCGCACCGCCGGGCAGACTGACAGCACCCCACAGGACCAGGAGAACTAGAGCGATGGCCGTCCCGAAGCGCAAGATGTCGCGCAGCAACACCCGCTCGCGCCGCGCGCAGTGGAAGACCAGCGCGCCGACGCTCGTCACCTGCGACCGCGGGCACACCACGCTGCCGCACACGGTCTGCCCGGAGTGCGGTCGCTACGACAAGCGCACCGTCGTCGAGGTCTGAGCCGAGACTCCGGGGTCGCCGGCCCGCGGGTCGCGCTCGACCTGCTGGGCGGCGACACCGCGCCGGACGCCGTCGTCGACGGCGCCCTGCTGGCGCTCGACGAGCAGGCCGACGTCGCCGTCGTCCTCGTCGGGCCGACCGACGTCGCCGAGCGGCTGCTGTCCGCCCGCCGTCCCGGCTGGCGCGACGAGCCGCGGCTGTCGCTCGCTGCCGCCTCGCAGGTGGTCGGCATGCACGAGGACCCCGTCCGGGCGGTACGCGCCAAGCGCGACGCCACCGTGCGGGTCTGCGCCCGCCTGGTGCGCGAGGGGCCGGGGGCGGGCGGCGCCGACGCCATGGTGTCGCTCGGCAGCACCGGCGCCACCCTCGCCGCCGCCGTGTTCACCCTGACCCGGCTGCGCGGCGTCGCGCGCCCGCCCCTGGCCGCGGTCATCCCGTCGTCGTCCGGCGACCTCGTGTTCCTCGACGCCGGCGCCACCGTGGAGTGCACCCCCGCGCTGCTCACCTCCTTCGCCCTCGTCGGCGCCGCGTACGCGACGGTGCGGCTCGGGGTGGAGCGGCCGCGCGTCGGCCTGCTCACCGTCGGCGAGGAGGCCGGCAAGGGCGACGCCGTCCGCAAGGCCGCCCACGAGCAGCTGACCGAGGCCTTCGACGACCTGCCGGGCAGCTTCGTCGGCAACGTCGAGGGCGGGGACGTGCCGGCCGGCGGTCCCGCGGACGTCGTCGTCACCGACGGGTTCACCGGCAACGTGCTGGCCAAGGGCCTCGAGACCGCGGCACTCACCGTCACCGCGGCGGTCCGGGCGCACCTGGCCGCCCGCGGCGACGTGCCGGACGAGGTGCTCGACGCGGTCGCCGGGGCCACCGCGCACATGTCCCCGGAGGTGCTCGGCGGCGCGGTCCTGCTCGGCGTGCGCGGTGTCGTCGTCGTGGGGCACGGGGCGAGCACGGCCCGCGGTGTCGCCAGCTGCATCCGCACCGCGGCCGACGCCGCCCGGGACGGGCTCGTGGCCCGCACCGCCGAGGCGCTGGAGGCGCTGGTCGGCGATGCTGACAGGCCTGCCGGGACCGTCGAGTCCGCCACCGACACGCCAGGAGCCCAGCCGTGACTCCCCCCACCGCCGCCGAGGTGCTCGAGGTCGTCCGCTCGGCCGTGGTCACCGTGCTCGAGGTCGACCCGGCCGTCGTCCAGCCCGGCACCCGGTTGCGCGAGGACCTCGAGGCCGACTCCCTCGGCCTGGTCGAGATCGTCGAGATCGTCGAGGAGCGGCTGGCCGAGCGCGTCCCCGGCTTCCACGTCGAGGACGAGGAGCTCGACGGGCTGACCACCGTCGACGACGCCGTCGACCTGGCGGTGCGGCGGCTGAGCGGCGCCGGATGAGCGGCCCCACCGCACCCGCCGGGCACCCGGAGCCGGGCCGCTTCGCCGAGCTCGAGGTCGCCCTCGGCACGCCGCTGGACCCCGACCTGATCGAGCAGGCGCTGACGCACCGCTCGTTCGCCTACGAGAACGGCGGCCTCCCGACCAACGAGCGGCTGGAGTTCCTCGGCGACGCCGTGCTCGGCCTGGTGGTCACCGAGGCGCTGTACGCCGCGCACCCGGACCTGCCCGAGGGGCAGCTGGCCAAGCTGCGGGCCGGCGTCGTCAGCTCACGGGCGCTCGCCGACGTCGCCCGCGGGGTCGGCCTCGGCGACTGGGTGCGGCTCGGTCGCGGCGAGCAGACCACCGGCGGCCGGGACAAGAGCTCGATCCTCGCCGACACGCTGGAGGCGCTGCTCGGGGCGGTGTACCTCGACCGCGGCCTGCCCGCTGCGGTGCTCGTCGTGCGACGGCTGTGCGGTCCGCTGCTGGACTCCGTTGCCGCCGCCGACGGCGGTCGCGACTGGAAGACCACGCTGCAGGAGCGCAGCGCCGCCGAGGGCCTCGGCGTGCCGCAGTACCGCATCGACGACACCGGCCCGGCGCACGCCAAGCACTTCACCGCGCACGCGGTGGTGGCCGGCCGCGAGCTCGGCACCGGCACCGGCCGCACGAAGAAGGAGGCCGAGCAGGTGGCCGCCGAGCAGGCCTGGCGGGCGCTCTCCCGTGCCTGAGCTGCCCGAGGTCGAGGTGGTGCGGCAGGGCCTCGAGCGCGGGGTCGCCGGCCGGCTCCTGCGCCGGGTCGAGGTGCACCATCCCCGCGCGGTGCGCCGGCACGTCGCCGGGGCCGAGGACTTCCGCGCCCGGCTCGAGGGGCGCACGGTGCTCGGCGCCCGACGCCGCGGAAAGTACCTGTGGCTCCCGCTCGACTCCGGCGAGGCGCTGACCGGGCACCTCGGCATGAGCGGCCAGCTGCTCGTCGTCCCGGCGGACAAGCCGATCGAGCTGCACCTGCGCGCCCGCCTGCAGTTCGCCGACGACGGCCGCGAGCTGCGCTTCGTCGATCAGCGCACCTTCGGCGGCCTCGCCGTCGTCCCGATGGTCGGCCCGCCCGACGCGGGCGTCCCCGCGACCGTGCTGCACATCGCCCTCGACCCGCTCGACCCGGCCTTCGACGACGACGCGTTCGTCGAGGGCCTGCGCCGGCGCCGCACCGGCGTCAAGCGTGCGCTGCTCGACCAGACGCTGCTGTCCGGCGTCGGCAACATCTACGCCGACGAGGCGCTGTGGCGGGTGCCGCTGCACTGGGCGCGCCCGACCGAGACGCTCCCGCGCGCCACCGCCCGCGCGCTGCTCGGGCACGTGCGCGACGTCCTGCGCGAGTCGCTGCAGCAGGGCGGCACCTCGTTCGACGCCCTCTACGTCTCGGCCGAGGGCGTCAGCGGCCTGTTCGAGCGGTCCCTGAACGCCTACGGCCGGCGGGACGAGCCGTGTCCGCGGTGCGGCACCCCGATCCGCCGCGATGCCTTCATGAACCGGTCGTCGTTCAGCTGCCCGCGCTGCCAGCCGCGCCCCCGCCGGGCCCGGTACTGAGCCGGGCCAGCTCCTCGCGGACGCCGGGCGGCCAGCTGCCGTCGAGCTGACGGGGCGACCAGCCCTGCGTGCGCACCCACTGCGAGCCGCAGCCGGCGCAGGCGAACAGGGGCAGGCCCTCGTGCAGGTCGCCGGTGGCGGCCCACCAGCACAGCGAGCGGCACGGCTGCACCGCCAGCCCGCTCACGGTCCTGTCCGGTTGCTGCGGACGGGGCGGTCAGCCCTCGTCGGTCTCGGCCTGCTCGCCGCCGGGCCCGGGGCTGAAGGTCACGCCCGGCTCCGGCGCCTCGCCCTGCGGACCGCCGGTCACCCCCGGCAGCGGCACGGTCGCCGGGGCCTCCTCGACCCGCACCGGTGTGCGGATGATGGTCGGCTCGGCCACCGTGCGGTCGGTGCGCTGGTCGTTGCGGGTGTCGGACACCGCGTTGTCCTCCAGGCCGCAGCCGGACAGGACGAGCGAGGCGGTGGCGACAACCCCCGCGAGGGCGAAGCGGGCGACGAGCACGGGTCCTCCTGGTCGGGCCGTTCCGGGCACGGCACTACTGTCCCAGGTCGTGCCCGACGCCTCACCACCGGTGCGCCTCACCGCCTTCGTGAGCGGGCGCGTCCAGGGCGTCGGATTCCGCTGGTGGACCCGCGCGAGAGCGCTCGAGCTGGGTCTGACCGGCAGCGCCACCAACCTCGGCGACGGCCGGGTGCAGGTCGTCGCCGAAGGCCCGCGGGAGGCTGCGGACGCGCTGCTCGCGCTCCTGCGCGGCGGGACGGCGCCCGGGCGGGTCAGCGCCGTCGTCGAGCAGTGGACCGGGCCGCGCAGGAGCGCGAGC
>DATLGD010000231.1:0-9436 GCA_035540755.1 Mycobacteriales bacterium
CGGGCGCACGCCGACAGGCGACGCCGAGTGCGAGGACGTGCTCGACGGCCGACGGCGCATCATCGGTGACGCTCGGCTCGCTGAGCAGCACCCACCCGGCCGGTTGTTCACGGGCCGCCTGGTGGAGATCTTCGGTGATGACCGGGAGTTCTTCGCGATGCTCCCGACGGTGTGCGAGGACCCCGAGACCGCGCTGCTCCTGGCCGACGCGGTCGCCCGCGGTGTCGTGCCGGAGGACCGGATCGACCTGCAGCACCGCTGGATGCGGCGGGAGCCGGCCGCGTGAGGCCGACGCAGGAGCTCGAACGCGAGGACGTAGACGATGCGCTCCTGGGTGGCCATGGTCGGGTCGACCTCACCGCGTTCGTAGTGGGCGAGGGTGGTGTGCGGAGGCCAGGCCGGCCCGGCCGCGGGCCTCGCGGATGCTCCACTTCGCGAGCACGACGTCGGTGGTATCCGATGTGGTGCCGACGCCAGGCCAGACGCGACGTGAACGCGGGACTTTCCCGGCGTCGCTTGCTACAAGTGCACGTGCCCCGCTGCTTCCCCGCCGAGCCCGTCTTCCGCGACGGCGGCCACGCCGAGCGCGCCGTCTGGACGGCGTTGGGCGGCTCCCTGCCGGACGACGCCGTCCTGTTCTCCGGCCAGCGCTTCCAGGAGCGCCGGCAGGAGTACGAGGCCGACCTGCTGGTGGGCGTCCCCGGCGCCGGATGGGCCGTGATCGAGGTCAAGGGCGGCAACGTGCGGCGCGAGGCCGGCGACTGGCAGCAGCTGCAGCAGGGCGTGTGGAAGCGCATCGACCCGTGGGGCAGGCGCAGGACTGCCGGCACGTCTTGCAGCGCTACCTCAAGCGGCTGGGACTGAGCGCCGCCCGCTCCCCGGCCGTGCACCTGGTCGCCTTCCCGGACCGGGACGTGCCGGCCGACTTCGCCGCTCCCGACTGCCCGCGGTCGATGATCATCGGGCGCGGCGACGTCCCCCGTTCGTACGAGAGCGTCCTGCGGGCCCTGCGCGACCACGGCAGCGGCACCGGCCCGTTCGACCCGCCTCAGGTCGACGAGCTCGTCCGCGGCGTCCTCGGCTCCTCGCTGCCGCAGGCGGACGTGTTGGCCTTCGACGCCGAGCACGAGGCCCGGGTCGCCGATCTCACCGAGCGTCAGCAGCAGGTCGTCGGGCTGCTGCGCAACCAGCATCGAGTCGCCGTCGTGGGGGGAGCGGGCAGCGGCAAGACCTGGGTGGCGCTCGAGCAGACCCGGCGTCTGGCGAGGCAGGGTCAGGCGGTCGCGCTGGTCTGCTACTCGCGCGGCCTCGGGCACTTCCTGCGACGGGTCACCGAGTCCTGGCCGGCGAGGGAGCGCCCGGCCTACGTCGGGCTGTTCCACGACCTGCCCGTGTCGTGGGGCGCCCCTCGCGGCGAGGAGGACGACAGCAGCTGGTGGGAGGAGGAGCTGCCGGCGCTGCTCGGTCGGCTCGGCGCCGAGCGCCCGGTGGAGGAGCGCTTCGACAGCGTCGTCGTCGACGAGGGGCAGGACTTCTCCGCCTCCTGGTGGCCGCCGACGCTGCAGACGCTCAAGGACCCGGACCGCGGCGGGCTCTACGTGTTCCTCGACGAGGGCCAGCGCATCTTCGACCGCTCCGGCAACGCACCGATCGAGCTGGCCCCCTTCCCGCTGGACCGCAACATCCGGAACACCAAGCGCATCGCGCAGGTCTTCGGGTCGCTGACCCCTGAGCAGCAGGGCTACGACGGCCTCGACGGCCCACCGGTCCGCTTCGTCCACTGCGCCACCCATGACGCCGTGTCGGTCGCCGACGACGAGGTGCAGCGGCTGACGGACGACGAGGGCTGGCCGCCCGGCGCCGTCGCCCTGCTGACCACGCGGCACCGTCACCCCGTGCAGCGCGACATGGTCGAGAGGTACGGATGGGACGCCTACTGGGACGAGTTCTTCGTCGGCGACGACGTGTTCTACGGGCACGTGCTGGGCTTCAAGGGCCTGGAGCGGCCTGCGGTGGTCCTGGCCGTCAGCGGTTTCCGCGACCTGAACCGGGCGCGCGAGATGCTCTACGTCGGGCTGTCCCGCGCCCGCACCCGGCTGGTCGTCTGCGGCGACCTCGAGCTGATCGGGCAGGTCGGCGGTGAGGGCGTCCGGCAGCGGCTGAAGCGGGTCGAGGTCGCGCGGGGCGGCGCGTGACGGCGCCTGCGATCGAAGCGGTGGTCGGTGACCATGAGCCGGTGCGCGCGTGACGCGCAGCAGACGCGAGTACGTCGTCCCGGTCCCGGTCCCGGTGCCGGTCCGGTCTCGGCACCAGCTGTGGATGAGCCGCGCGACCCGTCACACCTCGAACGGACGGTCGTCCTCCGACCCGAGGAGGACGCCATGTGCTGGCGATGCGACAAGCCTGACAAGACGACGGATGACCTGCTGGCCGAGGTCGTCATCCCCACGATCGTGGGCCGCGTGACGTTCGCGGACGCGTCGTCCGACAAGCCACAAGCGGCGCTGCTCCACCGGCACGCAGGCGGCGCGCCGACGACCGGCCGGATGTCGGCGTCCTCGTCCCTCACTGCGGCCGGACCGCGTCGCTCATCCCCTCTGGTCCCGCCGCAGCGGGTGGTCCGCCGGGACCTCGACCAGGACGATCGCGACGCCGTCCGGATCCTCGATCCACATCTCCAGCAGCCCCCACGGCTGTTGGCGGGGAGGCTGCCGGACCGGCACCCCCGCGGAGGCCAGGCGCTGGTGCTCGCGCTCGACGTCGCGCACCTGCACCCACAGCGCCAGCCCCTGCGGAGTGACCGGTGAGCCGCCCGAGACCTCCAGCAGGCCGTTGCCCAGGAAGAACACCGTCCCCCGGTGCTCGGGCGGGCCGAACTCACGGGCGACCGCCAGACCGAGGACGTCGCGGTAGAAGGCACGGCTGCGCTCGAGGTCGGTCGGCCGCAACAGGATGCGGCTGCTCAGCACGTCCATCGGCACATCCTGCAGGGTGCGCCGGAAGCACCGTGCCCTGCCACCCGCAGTCCGGCGGTCGTCCACACATCCACCGCACGTCGTTTCGTGCACCCCTGTCGGCTCCTCGACAGCCGTCACCTCGAGGAGCCCTTGCAGACGCGTCATGGTGCCCGCGCCGGTGGTTGGGACGACCCGGGCTACCGCAGTCCTGACGGGGAGCGGGAGTCCCGGCAACAGCGCATCGAGGCCCGCCGCCGCCGCTTCGCAGCGGCGATCGCCGCGGGCGCCCGCCAAGCCGGTTGCTGCGGTCGCGCGGACCCACGTTCCAGCCGTTGGGCGGCATCATGATGCCTTGCCTTGTGCGGCTATGATGCGTCCATGCGCACCACGGTGACCCTCGACGACGACGTCGCCGCCGGCGTCCAGCGCATCGCGCGAGAGCGGGGCCTGTCGTTCAAGGCAGCCCTCAACGGCCTGCTGCGCAACGGCCTGACCGCGGCCTCACCGAGCAGCCGCGCCTACTCGGTGCCGACACGTGCCATGGGCCTGCGGCCGTCCGTCGACCTGGACAAGGCGCTGCGCCTCGCGGGCGAGCTGGAGGACGACGAGCTCGTCCGCAGGCTCGAGCTGCGCAAGTGAAGATCGTCGACGTCAACCTCCTGCTCTACGCGGTCGACGAGACGTCACCTGCGCACGAGCCTGCCCGCAGCTGGCTGGAGCGGACGCTCTCCGGCCCGGGCACGGTCGGGCTGCCGTGGCAGGTGCTGCTCGCGTTCGTCCGGCTGAGCACCCGCGCCGCCGTCTTCGCCCATCCCCTGTCGGCCGACGAGGCCCTCGACATCGTGTACGGCTGGCTCGCTCAGCCTGCCGTCACCGTGCCTCACCCCGGGCCTCGGCACCCCGCCGTCCTCCGGGAGCTCCTCGCCGCCGTCGGCGTCGCCGGCAACCTGGTCTCCGACGCCCACCTGGCCGCACTCGCGGTCGAGCACGGCGCCGAGCTGTGCTCGCGCGACGCCGACTTCACCCGCTTCCCGGGCGTCAAGTGGGTCGACCCCCTCCGCTGACGAGGCGGCGTGCGGTCACGTCGGCGTCCAGCTGAGCGACGTCCTGCAGGCGCCCGGCGACGGCTGGCCGTCAGCGGTCCGTGAACACCCGCCAGCGCTGCTCGAGCAGGCCCTGGTCCGGCCGGTCCGCCGGTCGCACCGGCAGCTCGAGGTTCCAGCCGTGCACGTCCTGGATGCCGTGCCGCAGCATCGGCCCGTCCACCTCGAGCAGCACGTCGGGCCGGACCTCGACGACGTAGTCCGGCCGCACGCCGATGATCTGGCGGTCGTACGCCGCGTGGTGGATCTTGCACAGCGACAGCCCGTTCGGAACGACCGGCTGCCCGCCGTCGGCGTCGGACAGGATGTGGGCGGCGTCGAGCAGGTCGACGTGCCGCAACCGGCAGATCGCGCACGTCCGCTGGTAGGCACGCAGCACCCGGGCGCGGAAGACCGGCTGGTGCAACCGAAGCCTGGTGAGCCGCTCGGCGTACTCCCGGGTGTCGGCCGTCGGCGTCCTGTCGGCGAGGTAGCGCAGGTTCTCGTCGACGGCGATCTCGACGTACCGGCCGACCGGGTCGTCGGCGACCACGTACACCGGGAAGGTCGGGACGAAGACGCCCGGTGCGATGCCCTGCAGCAGGATCAGCGGCACGCCGAGCTCGGCGGCCCGGCGCAGCTTGCGGTTGTCCCCGCCGTCCGGGTCGCCGTCTCGGTAGGCGTAGCGCAGCAGCCCGTCCTCGGTCTCGACGTCGTCGTAAGGGCCCTGAGGCTGGCTGAGGATGGAGAGCGTCGCCGCGAGCTGGCGCGGGTTGCGGATGCCCCTGCTCTGGTCGATGAGCTTCAGCTGGTCGCCGGCGTAGCGGAACGCCTCGAGCTGAGCCCGCGTCGCGACACCGCCGGAAGCCGCCATGACCGACGCGAGGTAGGTCATGGCAGAGCGGCGGACCTCCAGCTCGTCGAGCAGCACGGTCGAGGTCTACCAGCTCGCCTGGTCCGCAGGCTCGAGTGGCTGCAGGCTCCGGCCGCCTGGACGCCGGTGCCGGGCTCCGGCCATGCCGAGATCCTCCTGGGCCTGATCCGCGACCTCCGGCTGACCGGACCGGTGGTCAGCGACGCCCACCTGGCGGCCCTGGCCCTCGAGCACGGCACCGGCATCTGGTCGACCGACGCCGACTTCGCGCGCTTCCCCGGGCTGCGCTGGGAGGATCCGCTGCGCGGCTGACCGTGCCGGCTCGAGTGCATCCGCACCTTGACGGCGGAACGCGGCAGCAGCACTCTCCGATCCGGGGACCTTGTGGTCGAGGGGGGAACATGATGGCTCTGCCGACGTCTGCGCTGGAGGCGCTCCGAGCAGCTCTGGAGGGTGACGTCGTCGTCCCGGGCGATCCCGGCTACGACGACGTCCGAAGGGTCTGGAACGCCGCGATCGACCGACGGCCGGCGGTCGTCGTCCGCTGCCGCAGCGCCGCGGACGTGAGTGCGGCGCTGACGTTCGCGGTCGTGCAGGACCTCGAGGTCGCCGTGCGCGGTGGGGCGCACAGCATCTCCGGGATGTCGACGGTCGACGCCGGGCTGGTCGTCGACCTGAGCCCGCTCAACGGGGTGCAGGTCGATCCGCAGGAGCGCCGGGCACGGGTCGGAGGCGGTGCGCTGCTCGCCGACGTCCTCGCCGCGGCGCAGGAGCACGCGCTGGCTGTGCCGGTCGGTGCGATCAGCCACACCGGTGTCGGGGGCCTGACCCTCGGCGGCGGCATGGGGTGGCTCACGCGGCTGCACGGGCTCACCATCGACAACCTGCTGTCGGCGGAGGTGGTGCTCGCGGACGGTCGCGTGCTGAGGGCGTCGCTGGAGGACAACCCCGACCTGTTCTGGGCGGTGCGCGGCGGCGGCGGCAACTTCGGCGTCGTGACCGAGTTCGAGCTCGCGCTGAGCCCGGTGGGCCCGATGGTCGAGTTCGGCATGCTGTTCTGGCCGCTGGACCAGGGTGCGGAGGCGCTGCGTGCCTGCCGCGAGGTGGTCGGCACGCTGCCCGACGGCGTCAACGTCGTCGTGGCTGCGCTCAACGCGCCGCCGGAGCCGTTCGTGCCGGAGCAGCACCAGGGGCAGCCGGGCTACGCCGCCCTCGTCGTCGGCTTCGCCGGATCTGACGAGCACCAGTCGGTGCTGTCGCGCTTCCGGGCCGCGCTGCCGCCGCTGTGGGAGTTCGCCACACCGATGCCCTACATGGCGCTGCAGCAGATGCTCGACGAGCCCAACAGGTGGGGGCAGTACTACTACGACAAGGGCCTGTACCTCGACGACATCACCGACGGCGCCATCGAGGCCTTCGTCGAGCACGTGCCCCGCAAGTCCTCGCCCGGCTCGGTCGTGCTGCTGTACCGGCTCGACGGCGCGTACTCGGCGGTCGGCGAGGACGAGACGGCGTTCAGCGGCGGGCGGTCACCGCGCTACAACGTCTTCGTCATCGCCGCGGCGCCGACCCCGGCCGATCTGGACGAGGACAGGGTCTGGGTGCGCGGGCTGCACGACGCGCTCGTGCCGCACGCCGTCTCGACGGGCACCTACGTGAACGCCCTCAGCGGCGTCGAGGACGAGGGCCGGGTGCGCGCGGCGTACGGCGACCAGAAGTACGCGCGCCTGGCGTCCCTCAAGCGGACCTACGACCCGCACAACGTCTTCCACCGCAACGCCAACATCCGACCGGCCGTAGCCCCGCCCCAGCAGCGCCTGCCCGGCGAGGACGCCGCAGCGGCCGTCACCCCGTCATGAGGTGATCGCGGGTACGGCCGAGGGCAGACCTCGCCGTGCGCGCTCGGCCGGGACGTGTCACCCGAGCCGGACGGGGCAATGCCCTGCCACACCCACCGCGAAGGAGCACACCATGGGACTCGTGTCCGGCCTGATCAAGGGCGCGCTGCTGCACAAGGTGCTCTCCCGTGTGCTCGGTGGCCGCCGCCGGACGTCCTGAGAACGACGTGCAGGACGCCCTGAGGCTCGCCGTCCTCGGCGCCGCCGCCGGCGCGGCCGGGACGACCGCGCTCAACGCCGTCACCTATCTCGACATGGCCGTGCGCGGCCGGCCCTCGAGCAGCACCCCCGAGGACACCGTCGAGGCCCTCTCGGAGCGCACGCACCTGCCGGTGCCCGGTGAGGGCGAGGTGCACGACAACCGCGTCGCCGGCCTCGGGCCCCTCACCGGCCTGCTGGCAGGCGTCGGCGTGGGAGCCCTGCTCGGTCTGTCTCGCGCCGCGGGCTGGCGGCCGAGCGTGCTCCTCGGCACCGTCGCCGCGACCGTCGGTGCTCTGGTCGGCACGAACGGCCCGATGACCGTCCTCGGCGTCACCGACCCGCGCACGTGGCCGGCGTCGTCGTGGGTCGCCGACGTCGTGCCGCACGTGGCGTACGGCGCGGTCACCGCGGCGGTGCTCGAGGGCCTCGACCGCTGACCCCTGGACGGCCGCGCCGTCGACCACTGCGGTGCCCGTGACGACCCTCAGACCGGCGTGACGTACGCCGCGCTGATGCCGCCGTCCACGAGGAACGTCGAGGCCGTGATGAACGACGCGTCGTCGCTGGCCAGGAACGCGACGGCAGCCGCGATCTCGGAGGCCTCGGCGAACCGGCCGACCGGGATGTGCACCAGCCGCCGCGCCGCGCGCTCCGGGTCCTTTGCCGGCAACCTACGCCCCTGTGTCGTGCCGACCGAGCTCATCCAGCCGCCCCGGGGCGCGGCGCCGGGCACGATGGGACCACCGACGGCGAGAGGACCACGGCGTGAGCACCGCACCCGGCGAGGAGAACCGCCTGGCGGCTGCGCCCGCCGCCGTCGCGTGGCGCGGCGCGCACCTGCGGGAGATGCGCTGGCAGCTCGAGCTGGCGCGCCTGCTGGCCGATCCCGTCTGGCGCGGCCGCGGTGTCCCCCGCGGCGACGGACGACCCGTGCTGCTTCTCCCGGGGTTCCTCGCCGGCGACTCCTCGCTGTCGGTGATGGCGCGCTGGCTGCGCCGGATCGGCTACCAGCCCCGGCGGTCCGGCATCACCTTCAACGTCCGCTGCGGCGACATCGCCGTCGACCGGCTGGAGCAGGCGCTGCACCACGCGCACCTGAGCAGCGGCCGGAAGGTCGCGATCGTCGGGCACAGCCGCGGCGGGCACTTCGCGAAGGCGCTGGCCTCCCGATGCCCTGACGTCGTGTCGCAGGTGGTCTCGCTCGGTTCCGGCCTCGACGACCCGTTCGACATCTCCCGGGCGACGAAGGCAGCCGTCGAGAGCGTTCGCCGTTCGATCGAGCGACGCGACCCCGAGCGCGCGGCACAAGGCTGCTTCACCACCTCGTGCACCTGCCGCTACGCGCAGGACTACGAGCGGCCGTTCCCCGAGCAGGTGCCGCTCACGTCGATCTACAGCAAGGGCGACGGCGTCGTGCGCTGGCGGTCGTGCGTGGTGCCCTACGCGAACTGCGTCGAGGTCAAGGGCAGCCACGTCGGGCTGGCGTTCAACCGGCATGCCTACCGCGAGATCGCCCGCGCCCTGGCCGGCTCACCGCCCTGACCGCCGACGCGGCGGCGCCACCAGGCTGCGTGCGGTGCGCAGCGCGCCGACCTGCAGGCCCAGGTGGCGTGTCACCGGCTCGGCCCGCGCGGCCACCCCGCACAGCGGCCGACCCGGCGGCACCGGTGACCGGTCCGCGAGCCAGCCGGTGAACCGGCGGTGCGACTCGGCCGGCTGCTCCAGCAGGTAGCCGTGCCCGGCGTCCGGCAGCACCTCGAGCGTCGCGTCGGGGATGAGCTCGGCGAGCAGCCGGGCGTTGCGCAACGGCGTCAGCTCGTCCACCTCGCCGTGCATGACGAGCGTCGGCGCCGTGATGCGCGGCAGGCGGGCGCGGGTGTCGTGGTAGGCCGTCGCGGTCAGGTGCATCACCAGGCCGCGGGCCGAGGCCGGGTGCGCCGCCAGATTGCGCAGGTGCCGCGTGACCTGCTCGGGGTGCTCGGCGCGGAAGCGCTCGCTGAACAGCGCCCGCCCCACGAGCTGCGCGCGGACGGCCGCCGGCGCACCGCGGCTGGTCAGCGCCGTCGCGATCCGGGGCGAGGGCAGCACCGCCCGCGGCCCGCCGTGCCACGTGCCGCCGAGCACCAGCGCCCGCACCCGGTCGGGGAAGCGCAGCGCCAGCTCCTGGGCGATCATCCCGCCCATCGACAGCCCGTAGACGTGCGCGCTGTCGAGCCCGAGCGCGTCGAGCAGCCGGACGGCGTCGGCGGCCAGCTCGGGGATCGACGTCGGCTTCCACGGCACGTCCGACCGGCCGGCGCCGCGGTTGTCGTAGCGGATGCAGTCGAACTCCGCGGCGTAGTCGTCGATCACCGGCGCGAAGATCTCGCTGCTGATCGCGAAGCCGGTGATCCACAGCAGCGGCTCGCCGGCTCCGGCGCGCTC
>DATLGD010000232.1:0-32290 GCA_035540755.1 Mycobacteriales bacterium
CCCCACCACCAGCCGAACCGCAGTACCGACCCTCGGCCGCCCTCACCCGCCTGATCCACTGGCGCGACCGCCGCTGCCTCGGCCCCGGCTGCTCAGTGCCCGCCAACAGGTGCGACCTCGAACACCGCACCCCCTGGCCACACGGACCCACCAGCGCCGACAACCTCAACCCCATCAGCCGGCACTGCCACCACGCCAAACAAGCCGGCTGGACCTACACCCGCCAGCCCGACGGCAGCACCACCTGGCACCCACCCCGAAGCCGACGCACCTACACCGTCCCCGCCGACCCCTGACCCGTCCCCGCCGGTTGTCAGCACTCGCCGGCGTGCACCAGACCGCAGTGGTCGCAGGCGCTGTCGAGCGCCGGCACCTCGGCACGCCTCGTTGCGCCCTGACGTCCCGCGCTGCGCCGCCGCCCCGGCTCCGGCCCGGCCGGCAGAGGCGGCGGAGCGCTGCGGTCGATCGCCGCGAGGCTGGCGAGCACCTGCGGCAGGTCCGTGGTCGGGTACATCGGCGGCAGCCCCGACAGCAGCCGAGGCCGGTAGCTCGCGCTCGCCAGCCGAGGGTCGAGCACCGCGACGACGCCCCGGTCGTCCGCACTGCGGATGAGCCGCCCGACGCCCTGCGCCAGCGCCATCGCCGCCTCCGGCACCGCCACGAGGGAGAACCCGCCCCAACCTCCGCCGGCGCGGGCGACCCGTGCCTTGTGCAGCGGGTCCTCCTGGTAGGTGAACGGCAGCCGGTCGATGACCACCAGCTGGCAGGCGCTGCCCGGCACGTCGAGGCCCTGCCAGAAGCCGCGGGTGGCGAACAGGCACGTGGCGGCGTCCGACGCGAACCGCCAGGCGAGCCGCGGTGCCGTGTCCTCCCCCTGCAGAAGCACCGGCACGTCGAGCCTGCTGCGCGCGTGCTCGGCGGCCCGCTCGGCGGCGGCCCGCGAGCTGAACAGCGCGAGCGTCCGGCCGCCCGCCGCACGCACCAGCTCGACCAGCCGCTCGTCGACGGCGGCCTCCCAGGCCGCGCGGTCCTTCGGCTCGGGCAGGTCGGACGCGACGTACAGCTGGGCCTGCCGCCGGTAGTCGAACGGGCTGCCGACGTCGACCCCGGACCAGGCGCGCTGCTCGGGCTCGTCGCCGTCATCGTCCTCGGGAGCCGCGGACGAGGGCGGCGTCTCGAAGCCGAGCTGGCGCGCCACGTGCATGAAGCCGCCGTCGACGGCGAGGGTCGCGCTGGTCGCGACGACCGGTGTCCTGGCCAGCAGCCGGTCGGCGAGGCGACCGTCCACCCGCAGCGGCGACACCCGGAGCCGGCCGGCCGAGGCCCCGCGCGAGCGGTCGACGTGCACCGCTGCGAGCTCGCCCGCGGCGAGCAGCGCCCCTGCCGCGTCGGCCAGCTCTCGCAGCGCGTTCCTGGCCCGCAGGTCGCGCGACTCCCCCGGCTCGGCGTCCTCGTCGTCGCCTCCCGCAGAGCCGAGCTGGCTCGCAGCGCCCTCGACGGTGCGCTGGAACGCCTGCAGCAGCACCCGCGCCTCCGAGGGGAGCTCCTCGACCAGACCGGTCGGCAGCCGGGCGAGAAGCGACTCGACATCGGCCTGGGCCTCGTCGAGCGCCTCCTTCGTCTCCTGCCGGACGAGCGGACCAGCCAGCCGGACCGCCTGCGCCACAGCGGTTCCCGAGATCTCCGCGGTCAGCGCCTCGGTGACGAACCGGTCCAGCTCGTGCGCCTCGTCGACGACGACGACGTCCCGCGGCGGCAGCACCTGCGCGTCGGTGAACGCGTCGAGCGCCAGGAGCGAGTGGTTCGCGACGACGACGTCCACGTCTTGCGCCACCGCCCGCGCCTTCTCGGCGAAGCACTCCTCGCGAAACGGGCACTTCGTGCCGAGGCAGTCGCGCCCGTCGACGCTGACGGCCCGCCAGGCGAGGTCCTCGACGGTGAACGGCACCTCGTCGCGGTCGCCGGTCTCGGTCTCCTCCGCCCACTCCCGCAGGCGGCCCACCTGGCTCTCGAGCCGGCTCGCGGGGCCCCCCGCGATGCCGAGGTCCAGCACCTCCGGGTCCTCCCCGCCGCCGTGCAGCCGCTCGAGGCACAGGTAGTTGCGTCGCCCCTTCGCCACCGCGAACGTGATGGTGCGCTGCGTCGTCGCCCGCACCGCCTCGGCCACCCGCGGGAGGTCCTTGTCGACCAGCTGCGCCTGCAGCGCCTTCGTCGCCGTGCTGACCAGGACCCGGCGGCGGCGGGCGAGCGCCGGCACGAGGTACCCGACGGACTTGCCGGTCCCGGTGCCGGCCTGCACGAGCAGGTGCTGGTCCGCGACGAGGGCAGCCGCCACCTGTCGCACCATCTCGCGCTGGCCGTCCCGGGCCGCGCCGCCGGGCATGCCGGCGACGACGGCGTCGAGCACCTCCAGGGCGCGATCGCCGACACCCGACGGTGCAGCGGTCATCGAGGCAGCAGCAGCGACTTGCCCGTCGTGCGGCGCGCCTCGAGGTCCCCGTGCGCGCGGCCGGCGTCCTCGAGCGGGTAGCGCGCACCGATGTGCACGTCGAGCTCGCCGGCGGCCACCAGCTGCAGCACGTCGCCCGCCCGCTCGAGCAGCTCGGCGCGATCGGCCACGTGGTGCGCGAGCGACGGTCGGGTGAGGAACAGCGACCCGCCGCCGGCCAGCCGCATCGGGTCGACGGGGGGCACCGCGCCGCTGGAAGCCCCGAACAGCGCGAGCATCCCCCGCGGCGCGAGGCTGGCGAGGCTCGCGTCGAAGGTGCTCGCCCCGACGCCGTCGTACACGACGTGCACGCCCCGCCCGTCGGTCAGGGCGCGCACCCGCTCGACGACGTCCTCGCGGTCGTAGCGCACCACCTCGGCGGCACCGGCGCCGCGGGCGAGGTCGGCCTTCTCATCGGTCGAGACAGTGCCGAGCACGCGCGCACCCTTGCGCGTCGCCATCTGCGTGAGCAGCAGGCCGACGCCGCCGGCGGCGGCGTGCACGAGCACGTCGTCCCCCGGCTGCACCCGGTAGGTGCTGCGGCACAGGAAGTGCGCGGTCATGCCCTGCAGCAGCACGGCGGCCGCCTGCTCCGTCTTGACGCCGTCGGGAAGCGGCACCGCGCGGTCCGCGGGCACGACCGCCGCCGACGTGTACCCGGTGCCGGGCACCATCGCCCACCCGACCCGGTCGCCGGGCTGCACGTCGTGGACGTCGTCGCCGACTGTCCGCACGACGCCGGCGCCTTCGGACCCGGTCACGTACGGCAGGTCCATCGGGTACCGGCCTTCGCGCTGGTACACGTCGATGAAGTTCAGGCCGGCCGCCTCGACGTCGACCAGCAGCTCGCCCGGACCGGGCTGCGGGTCGGGCCGCTCCTGCAGCTCGAGCACCTCGGGACCACCGGTCCGGCTCACCACGATCGCGCGCATGCGTCCTCCTGTCGCGTTCGGCTCGTGACCAGTCAACCCTGTCCCACCGGCTGGCGGCTCGCCGTGCACAGGCGCCGCTCAGCCGGAGGTGAGCACGGCGTCCGCGGTCACGGCCCGGGTCGTGGCGCCGTCCCAGCGGTGCAGCCCGACGTCCTCGAGCGTGAACCAGGCGCCGACGCCGTCGCGACCGGCGCGGATGCTGCGCACCGGTGCGTCGACGGCGAAGACCTGCTCGCCCTCCGCGGTGGCCACGGCCGCCCCGCCGATGCAGCAGCCGTCGAGCCCGACGAGCCGGCCGTCCGCCAGGAACGCGGGCGCGAGCAGGCCCGGCACCGGGCGCACCGGGGTGCTGCGGCCGGTGGCGACATCGGTGACCACCGCGCCCTCGCGGGTGACGTGCGCGATCCGGCTGCCGTCCGGGGCCCAGCTCACCGGCCAGGTCGGCGGCGTCCCTCCCACCTCGCCGTCCCCCGGGCCCGCGACCGTGGTGTCGGCCCCGGTCTCGAGGTCGCGCGCGACGAGGTCGGTGCGGCGGCAGAAGCCGTCCACGACGGCGTACCGGAAGAACGCCATCCGCCGACCGTCGGCCGACAGCGCCACGGAGGCCCCCTCGGCCAGCCGGCTCAGCGAACCGTCGGGCAGCACCTGCAGCACCGAGGCCGCGCACACCGCAGGGTCGTCGTCGTCCGAGCGCAGGGTCGAGACCACCACCAGCCGGCCGTCCGGTCCGACGGCGACCGCGTCCGGCTCCCCGGCGTCGGGCGGCAGCGCGACGAGCGCCCGGCCGGGGCGGCCGTCGTGGCCGACCGTGGCGACCGTCCCGTCCCGCCGGACGACAGCGACCTCCTCCTCGGCGACGAGCACGTCGGTCGCCACCGGGAGCCCGCTGCTGCCGCCGGCCGTCGCCGTCGGCGGCGCGTCGCCGCAGCCGACCAGCCCGGCCGCCAGGGCGCACACAGCGGCGGTCCCGGACAACCGGCGGCGCATCAGCCGTGCCCGGCCGTCCGCAGCGCCCGGACGCAGGCCCGCTCCAGGGCCCGCTGCCGCCGCATCCGCGCGCGCAGGCCGGGCACCGCCTCGAGCCCGCGCGTCGGCGGGCGCTCGCCGACGTGCAGCTGCCCGTCGGTGCAACGGCCGGCGGTGACATGGACCGTCCACCGCTCGGCGTCGGGCACGGACACCTCCTGGCCGACCAGCGCGGCGGCGCCGGTGCACGCCGGGGCACCGGACAGCGTCAGCGGCTCGGCGTCCCAGTCCTGCACCTGCACGGTGGCCAGGTGCAGCCCCCCGTCGTCGACGGCGAGCAGCGCCTCAGCCGGGGTGCCCCGGGCAGCGAGCGGCAGCACGCGCCCGCCCTCGACGAGCAGCACCAGCCGCGGCAGGTACCACCAGTGCTCGCGGCGCAGGAGGAAGGAGTCCATGAGCAGCCGCGACGGCGGGTGCTTGCGGAGCTCCTGGTCGAGCAGGTGCTCGGTGAACAGGGCGCCGTCGTCGTCCTCGACCAGGCGCGGCCGGCCGACCAGTGCCAGCGGACGCCAGGCCGATCCGGCAAGCCGCGGCTCGGTCAGGGCCAGGGCGACCTCGTCGGCGGCGGCGACCGCCCGGGCGGTCGCCTCGTACGCCCACGGCAGAGCGACCGCCGGCGAGTCGCCGAGCAGCAGCGGAACGACGCCGATCGCCTGCGGAGCGCCCTCCGGGTGCCGCCAGACGAGCTCCGCCACGCCGGCGGCCTGCACGGCTTCGCGCACCTCTGCGGCGTACGTCACAGCATGAGTATGGTCGTCCGCGCAGCTCCGGCCGCCCGCGCCGGTCCTGCGGGAGGGGTGTCGACATGCCCGCGTTCGTCGTGGCCGCCGTCGTCGCGGTCCTGTTCTTCCTCGGCTACCGCTACTACTCGGCCTACCTCGCTCGCAAGGTCTACGCCGTCGACCCGGCGTTCGTCACCCCGGCGCACGAGTTCGAGGACGGCGTCGACTACGTCCCCACCAACAAGCACGTGCTGTTCGGCCACCACTTCACGTCCGTGGCCGGTGCGGCCCCCATCGTCGGGCCGGCCATCGCGGTCTTCTGGGGCTGGGGACCGGCGCTCGCCTGGATCGTCATCGGCACCATCTTCGCCGCAGGTGTGCACGACTTCGGCTCGCTCGTGGTGTCGGTGCGGCACAAGGCCAAGAGCATCGGCACGCTGGCCGGCACCGTCATCAACGCGCGGGCACGCCTGCTGTTCCTCGCCATCATCTTCTTCCTGCTGACGCTCGTGAACGCGGTCTTCGCGGTGGTCATCGGCAACCTGTTCGTCGCGAACCCCGGCGCCGTCATCCCGATCGTCCTGGAGATCCCGCTGGCGATCGGGATCGGCCAGTACATCTACCGGACCCGCTCGTCGGCGCTGCTCCCCTCGATCGTCGGCGTCGTGGTGCTGTACGCGCTGATCCTGGTCGGCAACGCCTTCCCCATCTCGCTGGACGGCTTCGCCGAGGCGATCGGGGTCGACCAGACGCGCAACGTCTGGGTGGTCCTGCTGTTCGTCTACACGTTCATCGCCTCGCGCATCCCGGTGTGGGTGCTCCTGCAGCCGCGCGACTACATCAACAGCCACCAGCTGTTCATCGCCCTCGGCGTCATCGCCCTCGGTGTCATCGTCGGCATGAACACGATCCAGGCCCCCGTCGTCAACGACGTGCCCGAGGGCTCGCCGAGCTTCTTCCCGTTCCTGTTCATCACGGTCGCGTGCGGGGCCATCTCGGGCTTCCACTCGCTCGTCGCTTCCGGGACGTCGTCCAAGCAGCTCGACAAGGAACCCGACGCCCGGTACGTCGGCTACATGGGCGCGGTCGGCGAAGGGTCGCTGGCCACGGGTGCCGTCCTCGCCACCACAGCGGGGGTCGCCGCCTCCCGGGTCGACTGGGACGAGCGCTACGCCGACTTCGCGACCGCCTCGGGCGGGGCCACCGGCAACTTCGTGGCAGGGGTCGCCTCGTTCGCCAACAACCTGGCCGTCCCGCTGGACCTCGCCACCATCTTCGCCGCGGTGGTCGTCATCAGCTTCGCGGCCACGACGATGGACACCGGCGTCCGGCTCCAGCGCTACGTCGTGCAGGAGATCGGCGAGCTGGCCGGCGTGCGCGCGCTCTCGCGCAACCTCACCCTCGCCACCGCCATCGCGGTCGCCATCCCGCTGGGCATGGCGCTGCTGCCCGGTGGCGGGGAGGCCGGCTACACCTTCGGCGTGCTGTGGCAGCTGTTCGGCACGACGAACCAGCTCACCGCCGGCCTGGCCCTGTCGGTCATCGCGGTGTGGGTGGTGCGGCGCGGGCGCAACCCGATCGCCGTGCTGGTGCCGCTGGTGTTCCTGCTGGCCATGACGTCGTGGGCCCTGATCCTCAACCTGCGCAACTTCGTGCGGGACGAGCAGTGGGTGCTGGCGCCGCTCGACGCCGTCATCTTCGTGCTGGCGCTGTGGCTGATCGTCGAGGCCGGGCTGGCGCTGCGCAAGGCGTTCGCCGAGCGGCCGGAGGCAGAGGTCTCGACCGAGGGGCCGGACGCGCCGGCCTCCGCCGTGAGCCGTGCCAACCCCGGTTCCCCGGCGGACTCGGCGCGCACCGGCGAGGCCACCGACGACGACGGGACGCGCGGCGGGCCACGTGGCTGAGCCCCGCTCCCGGGTCGTCCTCGTCCGCGACCCGCGCGACGCGGTGTCCGGCGGCGGCGGCTGCTGCAGCGGCGACGTCCGCCCCTTCGACGAGGGCGGCGGGCACCGCCACGCGGACGCCGGCGGGTCGGGTGCGCTCTACCTCGCCCTGCGCGACGCCCTGCCCGACGACGTCGGGCTCGAGGTGGTGGCGCCCACCAACTGGGCCTGGCTCGTGCCCGCGCTGCTCACCGACGGCAGGCGCAGGGGGCTCCGCGGTCGCGCGCTGCTCGCCGCGGTGCGCCGGGGGCTGCGGGTGGCGTCCGTGCTCGTCGACGGGGTCCCGGTGCCGACCGGCACAGCGGAGCAGACGGTCGACGCCGTCCTCGAACGGCTGGCGCTGCTGCCGCGCTGACCCGGCGGGCTACCGGCGGTCGCGCCGCACCGTGGGCTTGCGCCCGCGGACAATCGCGCCCCGCAGCGCCTTGACGACGTCGTCGGCCGCCGCCTCGGGAACCTCGACCAGCGAGAACCGCTCGGTGATCTCGATGGAGCCGATGTCCTTGCCGCGCAGCTGCGACTCCCCCGCGATCGCGCCGACGAGGTCCTGCGGCCGCATGCCCGCGGCCCGCCCGAGGCCGACGAACAGGCTCGCCATGGCCGCGCCGGTGCTCCGGTGCGGAGGCGGGCCGCTCTCGTTCTTGCCGCCGCGCGCGGGGCGTTCGGTGACGTCGCGCACCGGCGGCTCGGGGATGTCCTCTTCGTCAGCCGACGTCGTCGTCGCCTCGTGCGCGAGCTTCACCGCGGCGAGCGCGACCTCGACGAGGTCGAACTCGTCCGAGAGCTGCTCGACGACGGGACGGAACCGGTCGAGCTCGTCCGACAGCAGGCTCTCGCGCAGCGCCGCCCGGGTGAGCTCGAGCCGGCGGGCCTGCAGGTCGGCGACGGTCGGCACCTTCTCGACCACGATCCTGGAGCCGGTGACGCGCTCGATGGTCTTGAGCATCCGGTGCTCGCGCGGCTCGGCGAGGGTGACCGCAACCCCTTCGCGCCCGGCCCGACCGACCCGGCCGATGCGGTGCGTGTAGGTCTCGGGCGACGACGGCACGGTGTAGTTGACGACGTGCGTCAGCTGGTCGACGTCGAGCCCGCGCGCGGCGACGTCGGTGGCCACGAGCAGGTCGGCGGTGCCGCCGCGCAGGCGCCCCATGACACGGTCGCGCTGGTCCTGCGTCATGCCGCCGTGCAGCGCCTCGGCCCGGTAGCCGCGCCCGTTCAGCGTCTCGGTGAGGGTGTCGACCTCCTCGCGGGTGCGGCAGAACACGATCGCGGCCGCCGGCGCCTCGAGGTCGAGGACGCGGCCCAGCGCCGCAGGCTTCGACGCGCGCGGCACGATGTAGGCGCTCTGCCGCACCTTCGGCGCCTCGCCCTCGGCCGCCTTCTCCTTGGCGATCGTGATGCGCACCGGGTCGCGCAGGTGCTTGCGCGCCATGCGGTCGATGCGCTGCGGCAGCGTGGCGGAGAACAGCACCGTCTGGCGCTGCTCCGGCAGGGCGACCAGGATGCGGTCGAGGTCCTCGGCGAAGCCCATGTCGAGCATCTCGTCGGCCTCGTCGAGCACCACGGTGCGCACGTCGTCGAGGCGGAGCGTGCCGCGCTCGATGTGGTCGACCGCGCGCCCGGGCGTGGCGACGACGACGTCGACGGCGCGCTCCAGCGCCCGGAGCTGGCGACCGATCGGCTGGCCGCCGTACACCGGCACGACGCGGGCGCCAAGGGCGCGCCCGTACTTGTGCACCGCCTCGGACACCTGGATGGCCAGCTCTCGGGTCGGCGCGAGCACCAGCGCGGACGGTCCGTCGCCCTTGCGGAGGCGGTGCAGGAGCGGCAGTGCGAAGGCCGCCGTCTTGCCGGTGCCGGTGGCGGCCTGGCCGAGGAGGTCCTTGCCCTCGAGCAGCGGCGGGATGGTCTCGCGCTGCACCGGGGTCGGCTCCTCGTAGCCGAGGCCGGTGAGCGCCTCGAGGAGCTCGGCCCGCAGGCCGAGCTCCTCGAAGGTCGTGCTGTTCTCTGGTCGGCCGGTGTCGCTCACCCGACCGATCCTCCCCGGCCGCCCGGAGCGGCCTGCAGGGGGGCGGTCAGCCGACGGCGGTCCCGACCTGCGCCGTGGCCGCCTGCACGTGCTCGTCATGGCCCGCCATGGCGGCTCGGCAGAGGTTGCGCTCGACCGTGGCCATGACGCCCTCCTTGCCGAGGTTGGCCAGCCAGGAGGCGTCGAACTGCTGCTGCGTGGGAACGTCGCCGTCCCGGTCGAACTTCAGGATGTCGATGCCGCGGGCGTAGTCCATCGAGTACACGTACTCGGTGCCGTCCTTGCCCACGACCCAGTGCGCCGCGCCGGCCTCGGTGGCCACCGGCTGGAAGAAGCCCTTCTGGGTGAAGGTCCCCTTCTCGTCCACGTGGATGAAGCGGACGCCGTGCTCGTACCAGGACGCCGCGACCATCCGGTCGCGCACGGTGAACCAGTGGCCCGAGCAGCCGAGCCCGTTCACGGCGGGGTTGCCGTCGGCATAGGTGCCGTTGACCGGCCGGAACACCTCGAGCTGCTTGGGGTCGACGCCCTTGTCGAAGTCGGTCATGTTCCACGAGGACAGGCCGCCGGCGTTGGCGCCGCACTGCGGCCGCAGGTTGCTCTCGGAGTTGCCGAGGAACATCTCGCCGGCCCGCATCTCGGGGGCGGCGTCGCCCTCGGCCCGCGGCACCCAGTCCTCGGCGTCGATGCGCACGTTGTTGTGCTGCAGCAGCCCGTCGGGCGTCTTCACCGTGGCGCTTCCGGCCGCGAGGATGACCGGCGCGGCCGGGACCCGGACGTCGAGCACGAGCCGCGGGTTCGTGTCGCTGATCATGAGGCCGGACTCGTCGCGGTTGAGGGCATGACCGCCGCTGACGGCCCGGCCGTCCTCCAGCCTGGCCGGCTTCCACTCACCGGCGTGCTTGATGCTCGCCGGGTTCGTCGCGTCGTAGATGCGCCCGCCCGAGCCGTACAGCCAGTTGCACGCGGCGTCCGCGCAGGTGGTCGTGTGGTTGCTCTGGTTGATGAAGCCGACCCGGCGGATGTTCGACAGGTTGCTGGTGTCGAGCACGTGGATGCCGTTGGCGGTCGAGCCGTTGCGGTCGGCCCCGGCCGTGTCGGTGGAGATGATGACCCGCGAGCCGTCGTCGCTGACGTCGACGTCCTCGTTCTGGAAGTGCGGCAGGTGGTAGAAGCCGAGCGGCAGCGGCAGCGCCGGGTCGGTGAGGTCGAAGACGTAGAGCCCCTGCGCGCCGGTCATGTAGAGCCGCTGCTGGTCTCCGACGGTGAGGACGCGCCCGCCGATGCCCGGCGTGATCGGCAGGGTGCCGACGTAGGTGACGTTGTCGGAGACGAAGGCGCCGCTGCCGACCGGCATCTGCACGAGCGGGCTCTGCTCCGACGCGGCGAGCACCGGCAGGGCGGTGGCGGCCAGGGCGGCCGCGGACAAGGACAGGACCAGACGACGCACAGGGGATCTCCCTCAGGACGGCAACGTGCTCGGTACCGGGACTGTTACGCCGTCGGGTCCGGATCTCCTGCCGGACGGGCCGGACCAGATCGGCGGACGTCGACCGACAGGGCCCGGTGGTCCGACAGGGGCAGGGCGTGCACCCGCGCCGGCCCGGTCGCCTCGACCGCCCGGCCGAGGACGTGGTCGATCTGCGCACGGGGGTCGTGGGCGGGGAAGGTTCGCCCGCGGGCGAGCGGTGTCATGCCGGTGGCGAGGCGCGCGGCGGGCAGGCGCAGGTTGAGGTCGCCGAGCAGCACGAGCGGGCCGTCCCCGAGCTGCGCCGTCAGCCGCCGCAGCTGCACCAGGTTCCACCCCGGCAGGTACGACAGGTGGGTGCCCGCCACGGTGATCGGGCCGTCCCGGTCGGTGTCGCCGTCGTCGATCTCGGCCACGACCGCCGCCCGCGGCTCGTCGCGCACCAGGACCGGCCGGCCGCCGACGACCCGGAACGGCACCCGCACCGGCAGCGCCGGGAGCCGCACCACGCGCCACGACCGCACGGGGCGTCGGGAGAGCAGGGCGATCCCGTATCCGGGGCTGTCGGCCGGCTCGTTGCCGCCGGCCGCGCGCCAGCTGCCCGGCAGGCCGGTCAGCGCCGGGACGAAGCGGGCGTCGACGGCCTCCATCGCCTCGGCCGCCACGGCGGTCAGGTCCAGCCGGTCCGACCGCGGCTGGTCGCGGTCGACCTCCTGCAGGGCCAGGACGTCGGCGTCGATCTCCCGCACCGCCGCGGCCAGCCGGTCGGCGCGCACCCGGTCGTCCGCGGGCGAGCGGCCGTGCAGGAGGTTGAAGGTCGCGACGCGCACGCCTTCAGGGCCGCAGCGCCGCCTGCGGCGCAACGGCGCGGGCCCGCACCTGGACCCGCCCGTCGACGACGCGCACGTCGTAGAGCGGTTGCGGGTAGGTGGCCGGGCCGCGGGCCACCCCGGCGTCGGCCAGGCGGAACGCGCTGCCGTGCCAGGGGCAGACGAGGCAGTCGCCGTCGACGTCGCCCTCGTCGAGCGGCCCGCCCCAGTGGCTGCACGTCGCGCCCATCGCGTGCACCGTGCCGCCGCGGCGCACGAGGACGACCGGCTGGCGGGCCGCGACGACCCGCGACGGCACGCCCTCGTCGAGGTCCTCGGCGGCCCCGACGTCGGTCCAGTCCTTCGGGGCCAGCCGGATGTCGGCGTTGCGGTTCACGCCGACCGCCTGGCTGTAGGCGAGGTGCCCACCCAGGTAGCCGCCGACCGACATCGCTCCGGCACCGACGAGCGCCAGCACGGCGCCTCGGGTGTGGTCGCCGCGGCGCCGGGCCTTCCAGCTCGCGGCGTAGAGGGCGACGGTCGCCGCGTTGGCGGCGGCGTGCACGAGGCCGACCCGCTTGGGCTTGCGGGCCTGACCCAGCTCGGACCAGTCGGCGTAGCCGGTGATGACGGTCGGCACCGCCGCCAGCACGCCCGCCCCGACCGTGCGGCGGGCGGCCGAGCGCTCCCCCAGCAGGTCGAGCAGCGACGTCCCGGTCCACAGCCCGATCGGGACCGCGATGAGCAGCGGGTGCACCGGGTGCCCCAGCCAGGTGCCGTGCAGCAGGTCCTTGACCGGCCCGCCCGGCAGCACCGTGTTCACGACGCCGCTGACCACGTCCGACGGCGGGTCCAGCACCTTCGCCTGCTCGATCTTGCCGGTGAGCACGGACCACCACATGGGCGTCGACCTCCTGCGCGTCGGGTCCGCACATCGTGACGCCTGTGCACCGGGCCCCTGTCGCTGGGGTGGGTCCGCTGGGGTAGGACACCGGCATGCGCATCACCCGCCACGGACACTCCTGCCTGCTGGTGGAGGACGGCGACGCGCGCGTCCTGCTGGACCCCGGCGTGTTCTCCCCCGGCGTCGAGGAGCTGCGCGGGATCACCGCGGTGCTGGTCACCCACCAGCACCCAGACCACCTCGACGTGCCGCGGCTCGAGCGGCTGCTCGAGGGCAACCCCGACGCGCGGCTGCACTGCGACGAGGGCTCCGCCGGCCGGCTCGACCTGCCGCACACGGTCGTGCACGACGGTGACGTCCTGGACCTCGGCACTCCGGTGCGCGCCGTCGGCAGCACGCACGCGGTGATCCATCCGGACATCCCGCGGATCCCGAACGTGGGCTACCTCGTCGGCGAGCGGTTCTTCACGCCGGGTGACGCGATGACGGTGCCCGACGGCGACGTCGAGGTGCTCGGTCTGCCCACCGCGGCGCCGTGGCTCAAGCTGAGCGAGGCCGTCGACCTGATGCGCGCGCTGCGGCCCCGGGCGGCCTTCCCGGTGCACGACGCCGTCGTGTCGGTGCCGCAGATCTGGTTCGACCACTTCGCCCGGCTGGCGCCGGCCGGCACGACGTTCACGCCCGTCGCGCCGGACGGCGACGTGCCGTTCTGAGCGCGTGACCGCAGCCCTGTTCGCCGACCGCACCGCGGCCGGTCGCGCCCTCGCCGCGCAGGTGCGGGTGCGCGAGCCGCACGCCCGAGCCGTCCTCGGGCTCCCGCGCGGCGGGGTGCCGGTCGCGGCGGAGGTCGCTGCCGGGCTCGGCGCACCGCTCGACGTCCTCGTGGTGCGCAAGCTCGGCGTTCCCGGCCACCCGGAGCTGGCGATGGGCGCGATCGCCACGGGCGGGGTGCGGGTGATGAACGACGAGCTCGTGCGCAGCCTCGACCTGGCCCCGGCAGCTGTCGACGACGTCGTGCGCGCCGAGCTGCGAGAGCTCGAGCGCCGTGAGCTGGCCTACCGGGGCGACCGCCCTCCCCTCGACGTGGCCGGGCGCACCGTCGTGGTCGTCGACGACGGGCTCGCCACCGGCGCCACGGTGCTGGCCGCCGTGCAGGCGGTGCGTGCCCGCGGGGCGGGGCGCGTCGTCGTCGCGGTGCCGGTGGGCGCGCCGGACGCCTGCCGGCGGGTGGCGGCGGTCGCCGACGACGTCGTCTGCCTGCACGCCCCGGACGGCTTCGGCGCCGTCGGCGCCCACTACGACGACTTCCGGCAGACCACCGACGAGCAGGTGCAGTCGCTGCTGGGTAGAGGCGCCGCGTGATCTTCGACCGGCTGAGGCGGCGGCGCGAGGACCCGTCCTGGCTGCCCGGGCGGGCCTGGCGGTTCGGCCGCCGACTGGCCCAGGAGGCCAGCGACGACCGGCTCCCCGGGCTGGCCGCGGAGACCGCCTTCTTCGCCGTCCTCAGCGTCTTCCCGGCGCTGCTCGTCGCCGTCAGCCTCCTCGGACTGCTCGACGTGCTGGTCGGGGCGGACGTCGCCGCCGACGCGCAGCGACGCGTCACCGACGGGATGCGCCTCGTCCTCACCGACCAGGCCGGCGACGCGGTGCGGGCCGTCGAGGAGCTGTTCGAGGACCGGCGCGGCTCGCTGCTGACCGTGGCGACCCTGGGTGCGCTCGTCACGCTGTCCGGCGGGTTCGCGGTCGCCATCAACGCGCTCAACCTCGCCTACGACGCCGACGAGGGACGCAGCTGGGTCCGCCGCCGGCTGGTGGGACTGCTGCTCGCGCTCGGCAGCCTGCTGCTGCTCGTGCTGTCCCTGGCCGCGTTCGTCATCGGGCCGCTGCTCGGCACCGGCCAGGACATCGCCGACGTCGTGGGCCTCGGCGCGGTCTTCACCTTCGTCTGGGACGTCCTGCGGCTGCCGTTCGTCGTGGCGGTGCTGCTGCTGTGGACCACCACGCTCTACCGGGTGGCGCCGAGCCGGCACCTGCGCTGGCGCGACGCGCTCCCCGGCGCCGCCGCTGCGGTAGTGCTGTGGACCCTGGCGAGCGCGGGGCTGCGGCTGTACCTGGACGTTGCCGCCGACCGGAACCCGGTGCTCAGCGCCTTCGGCGGCGGCATCATCGTCATGCTCTGGATGTACCTGCTCAGCTTCGCGCTGCTGCTCGGCGGCGAGGTGAACGCCGTGCTGCACGAGCGACGGGGTCGGGTGGACGACCGCACCGACAGCCGGCAGCTGTCCCTCTTCGAGTGCTAGGAGCTGGGCCTACGGTGAACGCCATGGACGTCCTCCGGCGCAACAACGTCACCGTCACCGGCGTGCCCGACGGGCCGCCGATGGTGTTCGCGCACGGGTTCGGCTGCGACCAGGGGATGTGGCGGCACGTGGCGCCGCACTTCGAGGCCTCGCACCGCGTCGTGCTCTTCGACCACGTGGGCGCGGGCGGCTCCGACCTGTCCGCGTACGACGTCGAGCGCTACAGCCGGCTGCAGGGCTACGCGCAGGACGTCGTCGAGCTGGTCGAGGCCCTCGAGCTGCCGCCGGTCGTCTTCGTCGGCCACTCGGTGAGCGCGATGATCGGTGCGCTCGCCGCAGCCGACCGCCCCGACCTGTTCGACCGGCTCGTGCTGGTCGGTCCGAGCCCCCGGTACCTCGACGACGACGGCTACCGCGGCGGGTTCGCGCGTGAGGAGATCGACGAGCTGCTCGAGACGATGGACGGCAACTACCTCGGCTGGTCGGCCCACATCGCGCCGGTCATCATGGGCGTCCCCGACCGGCCCGAGCTGGGCGAGGAGCTGACCAGCAGCTTCTGCCGCTCCGATCCGGCCATCGCCCGGCGGTTCGCGCGGACGACGTTCCTGTCCGACAACCGCGCCGACCTGGCGCGGGTGCGCACGCCGTCGCTGGTCGTGCAGTGCCGCGACGACGCGATCGCACCGGTCGAGGTCGGCCAGTACGTGCACCAGCACCTGGCCGACAGCGAGCTGGCGATGCTCGACGTCACCGGGCACTGCCCGAACCTGAGCGCGCCGGACCAGCTCGTCGCCGTGATGGACGGCTACCTGCGCGCCGCATGAGCTGGGACGACGCCCCGAGCGGGCTGCTGTCGCTGCGGCGCGACGGGACGGTGCTCGACCTCAACGCGACGCTGCTCGGCTGGCTCGGCCGCGGTCGGGACGACGTCCTGGGTGCGCGCTTCGGCGACCTGCTGTCGGTCGGCGGCCGCATCTACTGGGAGACGCACCTGTCGCCGCTGCTGCACGTCGAGGGCCGGGTGGACGAGGTCGCGCTCGAGCTCAAGGGCGGCACCGGTCGCCTGCCGGTGCTGCTCACCGCGACCGTCGACGACGCCGGCGAGCTCGTCCGGGCGGCGCTGACCCGGACCACGATGCGGGCGCGCTTCGAGCGGGAGCTGGTGGCCGCGCGCGCCGCCGCCGAGCGCTCGGAGGCGCAGGTGCGCGCGCTGCAGGCCACGACGGCGGCGCTGTCGCGGGCGGTAGGCGTGGACGCCGTCGGGCAGGCCCTGGTCGAGGCGGCGGTCGGGCCGCTCGGCGCGGCGGCGGCGACGCTGTGGCTGCCCGACGCCGCCCAGCGGCTGCAGGCGGCTGCCGCCCGCGGCGAGGCGCTGGGCACCCAGGCGCTGCCGGAGTCCGGCGCCGTCCTGCAGGAGCGGCGGGCCGTGCCCCTGGACGACCGCGTCCTCGTGCCGTTGCACGGCTCCTCCACCCCGCAGGGGGCGCTCTCGCTGCGGGCACGCGCCGACGCCGGCGCCGACCCGCTCGACCTCGAGGTGCTCACCGCCGTCGGCCAGCAGGCAGGCCTCGCCCTCGACCGCGCGCAGCTGTACGAGCAGAGCGCGAGCGTGGCGCGCGAGCTCCAGCACTCCCTGCTGGCCGTGGAGCCGCCGACCGACGCGCGGTTCTCGGTCGCCACCACCTACCGCCCCGGCGTCGAGGCGCTCGAGGTGGGCGGCGACTGGTACGACGTGTTCCTCGCCGACGACGGCGTGCTGTCGGTGGTGGTCGGCGACGTCGTCGGCCGGGGCCTCCCCGCCGCCAGCGCCATGGGTCAGCTGCGCAGCGCGGTGCGCGCCGTCGCCGGCCCGGGCGTGGGCCCGGCGGCCCTGCTCTCGAGGCTCGACCGGTTCGTCGAGCAGGTGGAGGCGGCCGGCATGGCGACGCTCGCCTACGCCGAGGTGGACCTCGCCACGGGCCTGGTGCGCTACGCCTGCGCCGGCCATCCGCCGCCGCTGCTGGTCACCGCGGCGGACGGCGCGGCGAGGCTGCTGTGGGAGGGCCGGTCGACCCCTCTGGGCGCCTTCGGACCGGCGATGCGCCGCACCGAGTCGCAGGTGCAGCTGGCCCCGGGCGACCGCCTGCTGCTGTACACCGACGGGCTGTTCGAGCGGCGCGACCGCCCCCTCGACGAGGGTCTGGAGATGGTCCGCCGCGAGGCTGCCGAACTGGGCGGCCTCGAGCTCGGTGAAGCCGTGCGCGGCCTCACCGAGCGGATGCTCGCCGACGAGCAGGGTCGTGACGACGTCTGCGTGCTGTTGCTGTCGTGGGCGGGCGCCACGTTCGAGCGCCACCTGTCGGCCGACCTCCGGCGCCTGTCCGAGGTGCGCGCCGACCTCGCCCGGTGGCTGGTCGAGCGCGGGGTCGACGTCCACGTCGAGCAGGACCTCGTGCTCGCGGCTTCCGAGGCCATGGCCAACGCCGCCGAGCACGGGAACGGCGGACGGCCGGGGACGCGGGTGACCGTGCGGGCCAGGGTGGACGTGCGGGTCGACCGTCCCGACGAGGTCGTGCTCTCGGTGCACGACGTGGGACGCTGGCGGACGCCGACGGTGTCCGCCGAGCGCGGACGAGGGATGCAGATCATCGCCGCCCTCGTCGATGACGTCGTCGTCGAGGCGGGCAACGGCACCACCGTCGTGCTGCGGCGACGGCTCGAAGGGGGGACGTCATGACGCTCCAGCGGGTCGACCGCGACGACGGAGCACGCATCTTGCGCGCCTCCGGCGAGCTCGACGTGGTGGTGGTGCCCGCCCTCCTGCCCTCGGTCACGGGGCTGGTCGACGGCGTCAGCGCCGTCGTGCTCGACCTGACCGACGTCACGTTCTTCGACAGCTCGGGCGTCCGGCTCGTCGACCGGCTGATGCGGGAGTGCGCCCGTGCGGGCCCGGGGTTCCGGGTCGTCGCCCCCAGAGGCCACCCGGCCCGGCGCGTGCTGGAGATCGTCGGGCTGGCCGGCTCCCTCGTCGCCGAGGACCTGGCGGCCGCCCTCGAGGGGGCCCTCGGGGCGGCCCGCACCGAGAGCTGACGGCTACCGCTTCTGCCGCCGGCTCCCGCCGTGCCAGTCCTCCTGCACGCCGACCTCGTCGCCCGAGACCCCGAGCGCGGGCAGCTGGGGCAGCTCGCGCAGGCTCCGCTTGAGTTCGGCGAAGCCCGGGAAGCGGGCCAGCCCGATGACGTGGTCCCAGAGCTCGACGGCCTCGGCGTCCGAGGGGCGACGGCTGATGACCGGCCCGAAGAACGCCAGTCCGTGCGGCGGCTCGACGTGCAGGATCGGCGTTCCGACGTCCTTGCCCGTCAGGCCCAGCGCCTCGTCGGTCTCCGCGGCGATCTCGGCATCCCAGGCGTCGTCGTCGAGCGCGGCGGCGAGCTCGACGGGCAGGCCGGCCGCACGCAGCGCCGGCTCCACCAGGGACCCGTCGCGCAGCCGCCCGGCGACGTCGCCGCCGGTCGGTGGCTGCTCCCAGACGCGCTCGCCGAGCTGCGCGTAGAGGCGGCCGACGGCCGGCCGGCCGTGCTCGGCGCGCGTGCGGGCCGCGACCCGCAGCAGGTGCAGGCCGGCGGTGTGCCCCGCCTCGTACTCGGGCGGGAAGTGGCTGTCGTAGTCGACGCCGGAGTTGATCAACCGCAGCGAGACGAAGCGCCAGTCGACGTCGTAGCGGCGCTGAGCGGCGACCTGCCGGACCCAGGTGCTGGTCATCCAGGCGAACGGGCACACCGGGTCGAAGTAGAAGTGCAGGTCGGCGACGGGGTCGGGGTGGCTCATGCCGCAGGCCTACCCACCTGCGGGCGTTCGGAAAGTGCTTGCACGGGGAACGACCTCGGTCATGAGCGACACCAGCAGCAGCGGCGGCCAGTACGTCATCCCCGGAGGGGAGTTCGAGCGCGACGCGCGCTACCTGTCCGACCGCATCACCGCGGACGGCCGCGAGGGCTGGCCGGTGGAGCCGGGGCGCTACCGGCTCGTCGTCAGCCGCGCCTGCCCGTGGGCGAACCGCGCGATCATCGTGCGCCGGCTGCTCGGGCTCGAGGACGCGCTGTCCATGGGCGTCTGCGGCCCGACGCACGACGCCCGCAGCTGGACCTTCGACCTGGACCCGGGCGGCCGGGACCCGGTGCTCGGCTACGAGCGCCTGCAGGAGGCGTTCCTCGCCCGCGACCCCGCCTACGACCGTGGCATCACCGTGCCGGCGGTGGTCGACGTGCCCAGCGGTCGAGTGGTCACCAACAACTACCCGCAGATCACGCTCGACCTGTCGCTCGAGTGGACCGCGCACCACCGCGAGGGGGCGCCCGAGCTCTACCCCGAGCACCTGCGCGCCGAGATGGACGAGGTCATGCAGCTGGTCTTCACCGACGTCAACAACGGCGTGTACCGGTGCGGCTTCGCCGGAGACCAGGCGGCCTACGAGAAGGCCTACGCGCAGCTGTTCGACCGGCTCGACTGGCTGGAGCTACGCCTCTCGCAGCGCCGCTACCTGATGGGCGACACCATCACCGAGGCCGACGTGCGGCTGTTCACCACGCTCGTGCGCTTCGACGCCGTCTACCACGGCCACTTCAAGTGCAACCGGAACAAGCTGGTCGAGATGCCGGCGCTGTGGGGCTACGCACGTGACCTGTTCCAGACACCGGGCTTCGGCGACACGGTCGACTTCGACCACGTCAAGCGGCACTACTACCAGGTGCACCGCGACATCAACCCGACCGGCATCGTGCCGGTCGGGCCGGACCTGTCGGGCTGGACCACTCCGCACGGACGCGAGGAGCTCGGCGGCCGGCCGTTCGGCGACGGGACCCCGCCGCCCCCGCCGCCGGCCGAGGAGACCGTCGACCCGGCCCACACCCCGCTGGCGGCCTGACCCGGCAGACTGGCGCCATGACGCCTGATCTGCCGCTGATCGGGTTCGGCCTGCCGGTGTCCGGCAGCTGGGCCACCCCCGCCACGATGACCGCCGTCGCGCGCCGGGCGGAGGAGCTCGGCTACGCCTCCCTGTGGAGCTTCCAGCGGGTGCTGTTCCCGGCCGGCGGCGGGCTCGGGCCGATGTACCGCTCCGTGCACGACCCCGTGGTCCCGCTCGCCCACGTCGCGGCCGTCACCGACCGGATCCGCTTGGGCACCGCGATCATCAACGCCCCGTTCTCCTCGCCGGCGCTGCTGGCGAAGTCGCTCACCTCGCTCGACGTGGTCAGCGGCGGCCGGCTCGACGCCGGTCTCGGTCTCGGCTGGGCCGAGGACGAGTACACCGCTGCGGGAGTGCCCTTCGAGAAGCGCGGCGCCCGCATGGACGAGTACCTGCGCGTCCTGACGGCGCTGTGGACCGAGGACCCGGTGGCCTTCGACGGCGAGTTCTACACGGTGCCGGCGTCGCGGGTGAGCCCCGCTCCCGTGCAGCGCCCGCACCCGCCGCTGCTGCTCGGCGGCGGCGCCCCGGCCGCGTTGCGCCGCGCCGGCCGGCTCACGTCGGGCTGGATCAGCAGCAGCCGGCAGGACCTCACCTCCATCGGCGAGTCCATCGCCGTCGTCCGCGAGGGGGCCGAGCAGGCCGGGCGTGACCCCGATGCCGTGCGGGCCGTCGTGCGGGGCCTGGTCGACCTGCTCGACCACGATCCCGGAGCCGGGCGCCGCCCGCTGCAGGGCACGCGCGACCAGGTGCTCGACGACCTGCGGGACCTCGCGGCGCAGGGCGTCACCGAGGTGTTCCTCGACCTCAACTTCTCGCCCCGCGTGGGCGACCCGGACGTCGACGCCGGACCGGCGACGTCCTACGCGCACGAGGTGCTGGAGGCGTTCGCGCCCGCCGGGTGACCGCTCAGACCTGCGAGAGCACGTGCCTCGCGGCGGCACGGCCCGAGCGGACCGCGCCGTCCATGTAGCCGTTCCACCGGTCCGCGGTCTCGCTGCCGGCCCAGACCACCCGGCCGACCGGCGTGCGCAGGGCCGGGCCGAGCTGCGTCCACGTCCCCGGCGGCAGCGCCCCGCCGTAGCCGCCGCGCGACCATGGCTCGGCCGCCCAGTCCTGCTCCAGCCACAGCACCGGGCGGGTCGCCCGCGGGCCGAACAGCCGCCCGAAGGTGGCGAGCACGGCCTCGCGCCGCTGCTCCGGCGGCGTCGTGCGGGCGTGCCGGCCCTCGAGGAACCCCAGCAGCACGCCGGGGCCGCCGGGGGGCGTGTTGTCGAAGACGACCCGCACGGCCCCGCGGTCAGTGGTGGCCTGCCCGGAGAGCCCCTGGCTCCGCCAGAACGGCTCGTCGTAGACCGCGTGGCACTTCACCACCGCGCCCATCGGCACCCGCTGGGTGAGCTGGTCGCGGGCCGGCGGCATCGCCGGCGCGTAGTCGATGCGGCCGGCCAGCGTCGGCGGGACGGCGACCACCACGTGCCCGGCCCGCCAGGAGCGCGCGCCGGAGGTGACGGTGACGCCGTCCGCGTCGTGCGCGATGCGCTGCACCGGCACCTCGAGCACCACGTCGAGGTCGTCGGCGAGCCGCTCCGACAGCCGCTGCGAGCCACCGACGAACCGGTCCTGCTGGGCGCCGCCGGTGGTGTCGAGCAGGGCGTCCCAGCCCTCGCCCGAGTGCAGGTAGAACAGCGCGTGCAGCAGCGACAGCTCCTCGGCCTCGGCCGCCCACACCGCCTGCACGCCGGTGCGCAGGAGCGCGCGGGCCGCGGCGGTGCGCACGTGCCGGCGCAGCCAGGTCTCGAGGGTCTGCCCGTCCCAGCGGCGAGCGTCCAGCGCCGTCCACGGCGCCTCCAGCGGCACCCGGCGCGCCATCCGGCCCAGGCGCAGCTGCGCCTGCGCCACGTCGGCGAGCACCAGCGGGTTCAGCCGGGGGATCGTCCCGGTGTACCGCCGGATTCGGCCCTGCCACTCGAGCAGCTTCTCGCCGTCGTCGTAGGTCGGGAAGGTGCCGACCCCGAGCTCCCGGGCCAGGTCGAGCAGGGCGGTCTGCTGCGGCCCCACCCACTGCCCGCCGGCCTCGACGACGTGCCCGTCGCCGACCTCGGCGTTGAACGTCCGGCCACCGACCCGGTCACGCGCCTCGAGCACCAGCACCCGCTGCCCGGCCGCGGCCAGGTCGCGGGCGGCGGTGAGACCGGCCAGGCCCGCTCCCACCACGACGACGTCGACGTCCACGCCGCGATCATGCCGTGCGAGGGTGGAGCCGTGCCGAAGAGCCGTGGTCGCAGGCCCTCCGCCCGCAAGCAGGAGCGCCGGCCGCAGACGACGTGGCAGCAGGACGTGGTGTCGCTGGCGAAGGCGCTGCTCGTCGAGGACGTCTCCCGCACCACCGCTGAGCTGCTCGCCAGCGACGTGCTCGGCGAGGTGCAGGCCGCCCGGCGCGACGTCACCGAGGACGACCTCGTCGACGTCGCCGTCCGCGAGCTGACCGCCTACGCCACGCGGAAGCGGACCCGACCGGCCGCGGCCCTGGTCGCCGCGCTCGGGACGGTCGTCGACGACGCCGCCGTTGCTGCGGCGCTGGACGGCTGGGCGCGGGCGCTCGTGGCGGACCTGCCGTGGGTGTCCGAGCCGCCGGCGGTGCTCCGGCGCGCCAGCGCCGCCACCGACGTCTACGACGACGAGCGGATCACGTTCCTGGAGTACGACGACGTCGTGGTCGTGGTGCAGAGCAGCCGAGGCATGGGCGACGCCGTCACGACCGTGCAGGCGACCCGCCCCGGCGTCACCGCGGCCTGGGACGAGACGGAGGACTGGCCGCGCGCCGACGTCGACGTGACCGCGGAGGTCGCCCGGCTGCTGTCCGCGCTGGAGGTCACCGAGGCGTGGTGGCCGCCGCACGACGACGCGGAGTACCTGCAGCACCGGGCTCTCCTCGCCGCCCGACTGCAGGCGACCGGCGTGGAGCCGCCCGAGCCCGAGGAGCGGGAGCCGATCGGTGACCACGAGCGCGAGCGGCTGCTCGACCGGTTCTTCGCGGAGTCGGGCGAGCCGGACGACGCTGTGCGCCGCCGGCTCGCGGGCCTGTGCCTCGACCACGCCGACCGCACCGTGCGCGGCGGCGCGCTGGCCTGGAGCCCCACGGTGGTCGAGCGCTTCCTGCTCGACCGGGCGCCCGCGGCCGACCTCGACGAGGGCGAGCGGCGCCTTCTGCCGGCCGTGACCGCAGCCTTCGTGCGCTGGGCGCTGACCTCCCGCGGGCTCGACCCGCGCGTCGCCGAGGACGCGGCCGCCGTCGCCCTCGAGGGCTACTGAGCCGCGAGCGGCCCGAGCTCGGTCTCCACCGGTCCGCCCGTCCACGGCGGCACGACGCGCCGCAGGTGGTCGGTGCCGAGGAACGCCTGCTGCAGGTCGCCCGGCAGCCCCTCGAAGGGCGAGACCTGCGTGGCATGCGTCCGGATGGCCTGCCAGCGCAGGTCGAGGAGCCGGCCGGTGTCGAGCCGCGTGGTGAGGTCCTCGTCCGCTGTCCCGAGCAGGGCCACCTCTGCGGTGAGGTGCTCGCGGTCGGGCTGGTCGCGCAGCGCATGCTCGACCCACCGCTGCAGCAACGAGCGCGGCAGGCACTGCAGGTACACCCAGGGCACGTCCGCGGCCGCCTCGAGCGCGGCGTCGCGCACGGCGACGTGGTCGCGGTGGCCGTCGCTGCCGTCGAGGGTGAGCACGAGGTCGGGCCGCACCCGCTCGACCTGCTCGCGCAGGGCCGCGACGACGTCCGCGTGCGGGGCGGCCGCCAGGCTGCCCGCCGGCGCGGGTCCGCTCATCCCGGAGTCAGCGAAGCCGCCGAGGACGACGTCGTCGACACCGAGCAGGCCGGCCGCCTCGCGCAGCTCCTGCGCGCGCGCTGCACCGAGCTGCTCGCCCGCCTCGACGCCGCAGCCGGGGGCCGGCTCCCCCGCCTCGCCCCGGGTGGCGCACCACACCGTGGTCTGCATGCCGCGCTCGGCAGCGTGCGCCAGCACCGACCCGCACCCGAACGTCTCGTCGTCCGGGTGCGCCACCACGACCAGCATCCGCGTCATGCGCCCTCCCCCGAGCTGCTCGCGCAGTATGGCGGGAGACAGGCCTCAGCGGGAGCGGCGACCGCCCGCCGGCTGGCCGGCGCGGGCCGCCAGCTCTGCCCGCGTGCGCGCGGGACCGCTGGAACGGCCCCCACCGCCGCCGCCGCGGCTGCGGCCGCCCTGCGCGGGCTGGGCCATCGGGGCGCGGGCGGCGCGGGCCCGCGGCTGCTGCTGCTGCACCGGCGCCTCGACCGGCTCGACGTGCGGGGCGGCCGGCCCGGTCAGCTCGGTGATCGCGGCGTCGCCGGGCCGCACCGACGACGTCGCCGGGCGGATGCCGGCCTGCTTGGCGAGCGTGCGCACCTCCCCGGCCTGGTCGGGTGTCGACAGCGTGACGACGGTGCCACCGGCACCGGCGCGGGCGGTGCGCCCGGACCGGTGCAGGTAGGCCTTGTGCTCGGCCGGCGGGTCGACGTGCACGACCAGCGCGACGTCGTCGACGTGGATGCCGCGGGCCGCGATGTCGGTGGCGACGAGCACGCGGGTCGACCCGTCGGTGAAGGCGGACAGGTTGCGCTCGCGGGCCCCCTGGCTGAGGTTGCCGTGCAGCTCGACGGCCGGGATGCCGGCCGCCGTCAGCTGCTTGGCCAGCCGCTTGGCGGTGTGCTTGGTGCGCATGAACAGCAGGCTGCGCTCCTGCCCGGACGCCAGCTGGCGCACGACCTCGGGCTTGTCGGCCGCGCTGACGGTGAACACGTGGTGGGTCATCGTCGACACCGGCGAGACCGCCGGGTCGACCGAGTGCGTCACCGGCGACTGCAGGTAGCGCTTCACCAGCACGTCGACGCCGTTGTCGAGCGTCGCCGAGAACAGCATCCGCTGCCCGTTCCTCGGCGTGCGGTCGAGCAGGCGCTTCACCGCGGGCAGGAAGCCGAGGTCGGCCATGTGGTCGGCCTCGTCGAGCACGGTCACCTCGACGCCGGACAGGTCGCAGTGGCCCTGGCCGATGAGGTCCTCGAGCCGACCGGGGCAGGCGATGAGGACGTCGACACCGGGCGCCAGCGCCTTCACCTGCGGGTTCTGGCCGACGCCGCCGAAGACCACGGTGCTGGTCAGGCCGGCGGCGCGGGCGAGCGGCGCGACGACGGCGAGCACCTGGTTGGCCAGCTCGCGCGTCGGCACCAGCACGAGGGAGCGGGCCTGCCGAGGGCGGCGGGTGCCGCCGACGAGCCGGGTCACCAGCGGGAGGCTGAAGGCGAGGGTCTTGCCGCTGCCGGTGCGACCGCGGCCGAGCACGTCGCGGCCGGCGAGGCTGTCGGGCAGCGTGGCGGTCTGGATCGGGAACGGCTCGATGATGTCGAGCCGGGCGAGCGCGGCGACGAGCGTCTCGGGAACGCCGAGGTCGGCGAAGCCGGCGCTCGAGCGCGGCGACTTCACCCGCGGCTGCTCGGCGGGCGCGGGTGCGGGGGCTGCGGCGGCAGGCGGAACAGGGGTGTGCTGACCGACGCCGGCGGGCCGGCCGGAGCGGCGGCGCGCGCGGGGGTCGCGACGCGGCGCGGCCGCGTCGGAGGGGGACTGAGACATGAGGTCCTGACGTGTCGGAGGTCTGCGGGCGCCGGCGTCGCGGGAACTCGCGGCGGCGTCTCTCGCAGAGAACAAGGCCGATCGTAGTCGGGATGTTCCGCGCCGCTCCGGTGCCGCACCGGCACCGTCGTCGTCCTGGTCGACGCCGACGGCGAGCGCACGTTCCTGCCCGACCGGGGCGCAGCGGCGCAGATGGAGCCGGTGCCGGCGACCGCGCTCGACGGCGTCGCGGTGCTGCAGGGTGCCCGTGCTCGGCCGGCGGCACCCCGAGTTCCCCGCCTTCTACGTGCGGTCTAGCGGGCTGCCGGTGCCGCACGTCGTCGACACGCGGTGCCCATCGCCGCCCGCGACGAGCTCGACCGGGAGCGGCACGACGCGGAGAACAACGCCGCGGTGGCCGCCGAGATCGCGACGGCGGCGGCCAGGCACCCGGGCCGGCCGCCCCGGGCCCGCCGCGGTAGGTCCGGCCGCGACAGGCCTGGCATGTCTGCGTTGGGGTGTTGCACCACAGCGCAGCTTCTCGGAGAAGTTGCGCCCCCATGCAACACCGCGGGGCGAGACCCCCGTGACCAGAGCGCCTCCGAACCTCATCCGGCCGGCGGAACCGCCTCAGCCGGCGGTGCGCCAGGCGTCCGCGATCGCCTCGTAGCTGGCCGTCCGGCGGGCCCGGTCCAGGCTCGGCGTGACGACCACGACCTCGTCGACCTCCGCGGCCTCCTTCAGCTCCCGCAACCGCTCGACCACCTGCTTCGGCTCTCCGACGACCATCCGGTCGTCGTCGCGCGCCGAGCGGCGGAAGCCCGGCGACCGGGCGAACTCCCGCACCTCCTCGGGGCGCAGCGGCTCCCGCACGCCTCGTGAGAGGTTGCGCATGGTCAGCGTCCACGCCGCCTCGAACTCGGCCTGCGCGTCGTCGTCGTCGCTGGCGAAGGCCAGCACCGACATGGCCGACCAGGGCGCGTCGCCCTCGGTGCGCGGCGTGAAGTCGCGACGGTAGGCGCGCAGCGCGTCGACGGCGAGCTCCGGGCTCATGTGGTGCGCGAACACCGCGCGCAGCCCGTTGACAGCGGCGAAGCGCGGCCCGTACGGGCTCGAGCCGAGCACGAACAGCTCGGGGCGCTCCTCGACGACGGGCGCGGCCACCAGCGGCGCGTAGGGGTGGTCGTCGGGGAAGCCGTCCCCGAGGAAGGCGAGCAGCTCGGCGACCTGCGACGGGAACTCGGCGGCCGGGTCGACCCGCAGGCCGCGCCGCAGCACGTGGGCGGTCAGCGGGTCGGTGCCCGGAGCGCGGCCGAGGGCCAGGTCGATCCGTCCCGGGTGCATCGCCACGAGGGTGCGGAACAGCTCGGCGACCTTGAAGGCCGCGTGGTTCGGCAGCATGATCCCAGCCGCCCCGACCCGGATCCGGTCGGTCTGCACGGCGACGTGCGCGACGAGCAGCTCGGGAGCACTGCACGCGAGGCTGCGCATGTTGTGGTGCTCGGAGACCCAGTAGCGCCGGTAGCCGGCCCGCTCGACCGCCTGCGCGATGCCGATGGCACCCCGGATGGCCGCTGTCGGGCTCTCGCCGTGCTCGATGCCGACGAAGTCGAGGACGGCCAGGGGCAGGGTGCTGTCGGTGCTCACCTCGAGTGCAACGCGGTCGAGAACAGCGGATTCCGGGCGCGCTTGCCCCGACGGCAGGTGTGGAGGAAGGTGGACGACGCGGCGGTGCCGCCGAGGCGCCGCCCGGCGGAGGGAGAGGTGCCGTGCTCGCCAGGACCCTCACGGTGCGCGGTCAGCGTGACCGGCTCGACGACGGGCTCGCCGCGGTGACCGGTGAGATCCCCGGGCTCCGCGATCAGGCCGGGTGCACCGGCGTCGCGGTGCTGGTCGACCGCGAGGCCGGCGGCGTGATCCTCACGACCGGGTGGGCCGACCAGGCGGCGATGCGCGCGACGGCACCGACGCTGGGGCCGCTGCGCGACCGGGTCGCGGCGGCGTTCGGAGCCCGCCCCGAGGTGAACGCCTGGGAGATCGCGCTGCTGCACCGGGTCGCCGCCACCCCGGACGGCGCCCGCGCTCGGGTCACCTGGACCAGGGCCGACCCGGACATGCTGGCCCAGCAGATCGACTTCGTCCGCGGCGGCATCGTCCCCGAGATCGAGCGGCTGCCCGGCTTCTGCGCCGCCAGCGCGCTGGTGGACCGGCGCACCGGCGACGGCGTGCTCACCGTCGTCTACGAGAGCGCCGATGCGCTCGCCGCGAGCCGGCGGGCCGCGATCGGGCTGCGCGAGGACGCCGTCCGCCGGATGTCGGCGAGGCTCGTCGACGTCGCCGAGCTGGAGGTCCTGCTCGCCGACCTGCGGGTGCCGGAGACCGTCTGACCGTCGGTCCTCAGCCGCCGGCCATGGCTCCGATGACGAGGAACGGCTCGTCGCCCCGCATGACGGCGTCGGGCAGCGGGTCGTCGGGCGCGGCGTGCGACAGGTCCTCCTGGCAGGCGAAGAAGCGCACGAAGGGCCGCCGCACCCCGGTCACCGGGTCACGAACGGTGCCGCGCAGCACCGGGTGCCGCCGCTCCAGCGCGTCGAGAAGGCCGCGTGTGGTCGGCCTCCCGACGTCGAGGAGCACCTCGCCGTCGACCTGCGCGAGCGCCCGCAGGTGGTAGGGCAGGCCCACCCTGACCGTCGCCGTCCCCGTCCTGGTCACCTCAGCGTCTGCACCTCCACCGAGAGCACGGCCGGCAGGTCGCGCACGATCGGCGCCCAGCTGTCACCGCCGTCCGGCGAGGTGTAGACCTGACCGCCCGTGGTGCCGACGTACACGCCGCACTCGTCGAGCCGGTCGACGGCCATCGCGTCGCGCAGGACGTTGACGTAGCAGTGCTCCTGCGGCAGCCCGTTCGTCAGCGGCTCCCACTCCCCGCCGCCGGTCCGGCTGCGGTAGACGCGCAGCTTGCCGTCCGGCGGCACGTGGAAGTAGTCGCTGGTGATCGGGACGACGTAGACGGTGTCGGGCTCGTGGGCGTGCACGTCGATCGGGAAGCCGAAGTCGCTGGGCAGGTCGCCGCTGATCTCGTGCCAGGACTCGCCGCCGTCGTCGCTGCGCATCACGTCCCAGTGCTTCTGCATGAACAGGGTGTCGGGCCGGGAGGGGTGCATGGCGAGGTTGTGCACGCAGTGGCCGACCTCGGCCTCCTGCTGCGGGATCTCCCCCGAGAGGAGGCCCTTGTTGATGGGCCGCCAGGTGCCGCCGCCGTCGTCGGTGCGGAACACCCCCGCGGCGCTGATCGCGGTGACGATGCGCTGCTCGTCGGTGGGGTGGAGAACAACGGTGTGGGCGCAGAGCCCGCCGGCGCCGGGCTGCCACTGCGGACCCGACCCGTGGCCGCGGAGCCCGGCCAGCTCGGACCACGACGCTCCTCCGTCGGTGCTCTTGAACAGCGCGGCGTCCTCGACTCCGGCGTAGACCGTGTCCGGATCGGTGAGCGAGGGCTCGAGGTGCCAGACGCGGGTGAACGACCACGGCTTGGCCGTTCCGTCGTAGTCCTGGTGGGTGCCGGCACCGTCCCGCCCCTCGACGGCGGCGTAGGCGAAGTCGTTGCCGACCGGCGACCAGGTGCGGCCGCCGTCGTCGGAGCGCTGCACGACCTGCCCGAACCACCCGCCGGACTGGGAGGCCCAGATCCGGTCGGGATCGGCCGGCGACCCCTTCAGGTGGTACATCTCCCAGCCGCCGAAGTGCGGGCCCTCGACCCGCCAGTCGCGCCGGCCCTCGTCGCTGGTGAGCACGAAGGCCCCCTTGCGCGTGCCGACCAGAACCCTCACGCCAGGCATGGCCTCACCCCCTCGTCGGGACGGTAGACGCCGGTCCAGGGCGGGACTCATCGGCGCGTCCGGAGCACGACCTGGACGAAACTCCAGACGGGGCGCACCAGCGCCGATACCGTCCGGACCCCGACCTCCTGAAGGAGCGCACGTGACCCAGCCAGAGACGCCGCCGGCGCCTGCCAGCACCGCCCCGGCCGCCGCGAGCGCGGTGCCCGCCATCCCGAGCCAGCCCGCCTTTCCGCAGACCTACGGGCAGGCGCCCTACGGCTACGCGCCGCAGGTGCCCGCAGCGAAGATCCGCGGCACCGGCGTCTGCATCCTGCTCACCATCGTCACCTTCGGCATCTACCCGGTGGTCTGGTACTACAAGGTCCACGAGGAGATGAAGCAGCACACCGGCAGCGGGATCGGCGGCGTCGTCGCGCTGCTGCTCGGCCTGTTCGTCGGCATCGTGATGCCCTACCTCAGCAGCAGCGAGGTGGGGCAGATGTACGAGCGCCGCGGCATGCCCAAGCCGGTCAGCGGGCTCACGGGCCTCTGGTACTTCCCCGGCATGTTCCTGCTCGGGATCGGGCCGATCGTCTGGTTCGTCAAGACCAACGGCGCGCTCAACGCCTACTGGCGCGCGCAGGGCGTTCGCTAGCCCGACCGCTCACGACGCCGCCGTCCGCTCCGCGCGGACGGCGGCGTCGGCGCGTCCGGGCTCAGTCCTCGCACTCGTGCTCGGCGTCGCACCCGCCGGGGAACGCCACGTGCCCGCCGTGCACCGCCGCGAGCAGCGACCCGAGGCGGTCGGCCGTGGTGCCCACCTCGTAGCTGAGCCGGGCGAGGTCGGCGGCCTGCAGCGGCTCGAGCGGCAGGAAGCCCTCGACCCAGACGCTCCCGTCGCTGGCGTGGACGCGGGCCAGCACCAGATCGGCGTTCGCGTCGTTGAGCTCGCGCAGCACGGGCTTGGTGGCCTCGACGCCGGTGACGGCCCGCGACCACACCCGCACGAGCCGGCCCTCGTGCGAGACGGTGACGAAGAACATCGCCGTCCCGCAGGGGAACGGCAGGTCGCCGTCGTGGTCGACGACGACCTCGGCGAGCTGGAACGCCTCGCGCGCCAGCTCCTTCACGTGCGAACGCGCCATGTCCTCGTAGGACAACGAGCACCCCGTCTCTGGCCTGGCCGGCCCTCGACCCAGGACTCCACTCTGGCAGCGAGGTCCGACAGTTCCGGGCCGCCACGGAGAACCTCTGGGTGTGCTCCGTCCGGTCCCGGGCCAGGGCTCCGCGTGATCCGGCCACCGCTGCTGCTGCTGGACGTCGACGGGGTGCTCAACGTCCTGTTCGGCACCTCGGGAACCTGGCGGCGGTGGGAGACCGGCCGAGCCACGGCTGAGGGCCGGGCCTGGCCGATCCGCTGGTCACCGGACGTCGTCCAGCGGCTGTACGCCTGGCACGACGGCGACGCCGTCGAGCTGCAGTTGGCGCCGGCTGCGCCCGACCCGCTGTCCGGCCGGTGGTGGAAGTACGACGTCGTGCGCCGCCTGGTCGACGAGCATCCCGACGTCGTGCCGGTGGACGTCGCCACGATCCGGGAAGTGCAGGAGACCGTGAAGGGTCGGCACCGTTGGTCCGTGCCGGAGCCGGGTAGGGCACGCGCGTCCCCGACACACACAGCACACCACCGAGAAGGAGCCCACGTGAGCACAGTCCCGGCCCTGCCCCTTGCCGGTGGCACGTCCATCCCGCAGCTGGGGTTCGGCGTCTACCAGGTCCAGCCCGACGAGACCGTCGAGGTCGTGCGCACCGCGCTCGACGTCGGCTACCGCCACATCGACACCGCGCAGATGTACGAGAACGAGGAGGGCGTCGGCAAGGCCGTCGAGCCGCTGCGCGACGAGGTGTTCCTGACCAGCAAGCTCAACAACGGCTTCCACCGGCCCGACGACGCACGGCGTGCCTTCGACGAGACGCTGCAGCGACTGCGCACAGACTCGGTCGACCTGTTCCTCGTGCACTGGCCGCTGCCGACGCTGTACGACGGCGACTACGTCTCGACCTGGCGCACCCTCGGGGAGTTCCTCGCCGACGGCCGGGCGAAGGCTGTCGGCGTCAGCAACTTCCAGGTCGCGCACCTCGAGCGGCTGGCTGCCGAGACCGACCTGCTGCCCGCCGTCAACCAGGTCGAGGTGCACCCGTACTTCGGCAACGAACAGGTGCGCGCCTACGGCGCGGAGCACGGCATCGTCACGGAGGCCTGGTCACCGATCGCGCAGGGCACGATCGTCGACGACCCGGTCATCGGCGAGATCGCCACGTCGCTGGGCCGCACGCCTTCGCAGGTGACGCTGCGCTGGCACGTCCAGCGCGGCGACGTCGTGTTCCCGAAGACGACGAAGCCCGAGCGGATGCGCGAGAACTTCGCGATCTTCGACTTCGCGCTCGACGACGCGCAGATGGACGCCATCACCGCGCTCGACCGCGGAGAGGACGGCCGGCTCGGACCGGATCCCGACACGTTCGACTACGTGCCCGGATGAGGGCATGCTGAGCCCGTGATCGTCGCCTTCAGCATCAGCCCCGCCGTCACCGCCGAGGACGGCGGTGTCGCCGACGCCGTGGCCGAGGCGGTGCGGGTGGTGCGCGACTCGGGGCTGCCGCACGAGACGAATGCGATGTTCACCAACGTCGAGGGCGAGTGGGACGAGGTGATGGACGTCGTCAAGCGCGCCGTCGACGCCGTCGCGGCCCGCTCGCAGCGCGTGTCGCTGGTCCTCAAGGCCGACATCCGGCCGGGCCGGACCGGTCAGCTCACGGCGAAGGTCGAGCGAGTGGAGAGCCTGCTCCGGGACTGACCAGCTGCGGGTCACGCCGGCCGACCGGCCGGGACGCGCAGGCCGAGCAGGCCGCAGGCGGCGACGACGGCCGCGCTGGTCAGCAGGGCTGCAGCGAACGACGCGCGGTCGATGAGCAGCCCGGCGACCAGCGGCCCGGCGACCGCGCCGAGGTCGCTGCTCATCTGCCACACGGCGATGGCGGTGCCGCCGCGGCCCTCGACGACGTCGCCGACGACCGCTGCCGGCGCGACCCCTAGCAGGGCCCCGCCGGCGCCGAGGACGGTCATGGCCAGCAGCAGGCTGACCGGACCGGTGGCGGCGGCCAGCAGCGCGAGAGCGGCGGCGGTGAGCAGCGCGCCGGCGACGAGGGTCGGGCGCCGCCCGATCTCGTCGACCGCCCGTCCGGCGGGCAGCAGCAGCAGCGCCTGCACGGCGGCGCCGAGGG
>DATLGD010000233.1:0-16538 GCA_035540755.1 Mycobacteriales bacterium
CACCCGCTCCTGGGTCATCGCGTCCCGCTCGCGGATCGTCACGGCCGAGTCCTCGAGCGAGTCGAAGTCGACGGTGACGCAGTACGGCGTGCCGACCTCGTCCTGCCGGCGGTAGCGGCGACCGATCGCGCCGGCGTCGTCGAAGTCGACGTTCCAGTGCTTTCGCAGATCGGCGGCCAGCGAGCGCGCGACCGGCGAGAGGTCGGTGTTGCGCGACAGCGGCAGCACCGCCGCCTTCACCGGCGCGAGGCGCGGGTCGAGCTTGAGCACGACGCGCTTGTCGACGCCGCCCTTGGCGTTCGGCGCCTCGTCCTCGGTGTAGGCGTCGAGCAGGAACGTCAGCGTGCACCGGTCGACGCCGGCGGCCGGCTCGATGACGTACGGCGTCCAGCGCTCGCCGCTCTCCTGGTCGAACCAGTCGAGGTTCGCGCCGGTGGCCTTGGCGTGGACCGTGAGGTCGTAGTCGGTGCGGTTCGCGATGCCCTCGAGCTCGCCCCACTCGCTGCCGACGAAGTCGAACTTGTACTCGATGTCGACGGTGCGCTTGGAGTAGTGCGACAGCTTCTCGGCCGGGTGCTCGAACAGGCGCAGCCGGTCGGCCGCGATGCCGAGGTCGGTGTACCAGGCGAAGCGCTCGTCGATCCAGCGCTGGTGCCACTGCTCGTCCTCACCGGGCTTGACGAAGAACTCCATCTCCATCTGCTCGAACTCGCGGGTGCGGAAGATGAAGTTGCCCGGGGTGATCTCGTTGCGGAAGCTCTTGCCGATCTGCCCGATCCCGAACGGCGGCTTCTTGCGCGCCGACTGCTGCACGTTGAGGTAGTTGATGAAGATGCCCTGCGCGGTCTCGGGGCGCAGGTAGGCCAGGCCGCTCTCGTCCTCCACCGGACCGAGGTGGGTCTTGAGCAGGCCGTTGAACATCTTCGGCTCGGTCCACACGTCGCGGTTGCCGCAGTTCGGGCAGGCGATCGCCTTCAGCTCCTTGCCGGACTGCTCCTCGAGGTGGTCGGCCCGGTAGCGCTTGTGGCAGGACGTGCACTCCACCAGCGGGTCGACGAACGCCTGCACGTGCCCGGAGGTCTCCCAGACCTCGCGGGCCAGGATCACGCACGAGTCGAGCCCGACGACGTCGTCGCGGCCCTGGACGACGGCCTTCCACCACTGCCGCTTCACGTTGTTCTTCAGCTCGACGCCGAGCGGCCCGTAATCCCACGACGCCCGCAGTCCGCCGTAGATCTCCGAGGAGGGGAACACCAGCCCCCGGCGCTTGGCGAGGCTGACGATGGTGTCCATGCGGTCGCTCTTGGCGGCCATGCGCGCTCCTGGGGTCCGGCTGGCTGTCGGGGAAGCGGTCACGCTACAAGCGGCGGCCGCGGGACCGGGCGGACAGACTGGGGGCATGGCCTCCCCCCGACCCGGCGACCCCGCCCCCGAGATCGACCTGCCCGGCTGGCACGACGGCGCCGAGCACCGCTTCCGGCTGTCGGAGCAGCGCGGACGGCCGCTGGTGCTCGCGTTCTACCCGGGCGACGGCACGCCGGTGTGCACCCGCCAGCTGTGCGCGTACAGCGACGGCCTCGACGACCTGACCGCGACCGGCGCGCAGGTCTGGGGCATCTCGGCGCAGGACGTGGCCAGCCACCGCCGGTTCGCCGAGAGCCGGGGGCTGCGCCTGCCGCTGCTCGCCGACACCGAGAAGGCGGCGATCAGCGCCTACGGCGTCGGGGGGCTGCTGGCGGTCAAGCGGTCGGTGTTCGTCGTCGACGGCGCGGGTCGCATCGCCTGGTCGCACGTGTCGGCCGTGGGCCTGACCTACCGCGGCACCGACGAGCTCCTGGGCGTGCTCGCCCGCCTCACCCCCGCCACCTGAATCCACAGCACCCTGGTGCTGTTGATTTCCGCAGGCGGGGTGTCAGAGGTCGCTGCTGGCGGGGCCGCTCGCCTCGCCGAGGCCGACGACGTCGGCGTCGCGGGCGCGCCGTGACGCCGAGGCCGACGCCGCGCCGCCCTCGACCTCGCGGAGCAGCTCGAACGCGCTCGGCTCGTCGCGCCCCTGCGCCAGCAGCGGGGCGGCGTGCACCTTCACCTCGAAGGCCCCGAGGCTGCGGCGGTAGGAGCCGACGCCGTCCCACTCCGTGCTCAGCACCCACAGGGCGGGGTCGTCGGCAGCGCGGCCGACCTTGCCGCGCAGGAAGCCCGGTCGCTCGGCGAAGGCCTGCAGGGCGGCCGCGGCGCTGTCCAGGAACGCCTGCGCGCCGTCGGGGGCGACGTCGAAGCGGGTGACCACGAGCACGACTGGCAGGCTAGACCCCGACGCCGTCCGCCCGTCCCGGGCCGCAGGAGGAGCAGCACGTGCCGAAGAGCAAGGGCCGACGCCAGCCGCCACGACGCCCCGCGCAGCGTCACACCTCGCCGCGACGGCCCGCTCCCCCGCCGGTGCCCGAGGTGACGGCGCCGGGTCTGCGCGGTGCGGTCGAGCGGCGCAGCGCTCCGCTGCTCACGTGGCTGGCGGTGCAGCCCAAGGCGCTGGTGCCGGTCGGCTCGATCGCCCTGCTGGCCGGCGGCTTCCTCGCGCCCACCTGGCTGGCCGTCCCGCTGCTCGCCGTGCTGATCGCCCTGGTCGGGTGGCTGACCTACCTGTCCTGGCCGGCCATCGACCGCGGCGCCCGTGTGGTGCGCGTCGCGACGCTGCTGCTGCTGGTGATCGCCGTCGTCATCACAATCGCCGACGGGTCGTAGTCACACCGCGTTCGGCTGCGCCCCGCCGTAGCGACGGTCGCGTGAGGCGTACTCCTCCACGGCCTTCCACAGGTGCCGCCGGTCGACGTCGGGCCACAGCTCGTCGAGGAAGACCAGCTCGGCGTAGGCGGACTGCCAGAGCAGGAAGTTCGAGGTCCGTTGCTCGCCGGAGGTGCGCAGGAACAGGTCGACGTCGGGCATGTCCGGCTCGTCGAGGTACCGGGCGAGCACGCGCTCGTCGACTCTGGCCGGGTCGAGCCGGCCGACGGCGACGTCGAGTGCGAGCGCCCGCGCGGCGTCGCCGATCTCGGCCCGGCCGCCGTAGTTGACGCACATGGTGAGGGTGCAGACGTCGTTGCCGCGGGTGAGCTCCTCGGCCTCCTCGAGCTCGCGGATCACCGAGCGCCACAGCCGTGGGCGCCGGCCGGCCCACCGCACCCGCACGCCGAGCTCGTGCATCTCGTCGCGGCGGCGACGGATGACGTCGCGGTTGAACCCCATGAGGAAGCGCACCTCCTCCGGCGAGCGCTTCCAGTTCTCGGTGGAGAACGCGTACGCCGAGACCCAGCGCACGCCCAGCTCGATCGCGCCCTCGACGACGTCGAACAGCGAGCTCTCGCCCTCGGTGTGGCCGGCCGTGCGGGGCAGCCCGCGCTCCTTCGCCCATCGGCCGTTGCCGTCCATGACGATCGCGACGTGCCGCGGGACCAGTTCCGCCGGGATCGCGGGCGGCCGGGCGCCGGAGGGGTGCGGCGTGGGCGGGCGCACCGGTCCGCGGGCGGCCGCGGCGGGACGTCGCCTCACCGCCCTCCTCCCCCGCTTCCCGTGCCGCTGCGCTCCACGAGGGGCAGCGACCGCAGGCCGCGCTCGAGGTGCCACTGCAGGTGCGCGGCCACCAGGCCACCGGCCTCCTTGCGGGTGCGCTGGTCGCTGGCGTCGGCGCCGTCCCAGTCGCCGCCGAGCAGGTCGAGCATGAGCCGCAGCGCCGACGGCGACGGCGAGGCGGCGCCGGCCGGGCGGCAGGCCGCGCACACGCTCCCGCCGGCCGGCACCGAGAAGGCGCGGTGCGGGCCGGACACCCCGCAGCGCGCGCAGTCGTCGAGCGCCGGGGCGTACCCGGACACGGCCATCGCGCGGAGCAGGAACGCGTCGAGGACCAGGGACGAGTCGTGCTCGGCCCCGGCGAGCGCCCGCAGCGCCCCGACGACGAGCAGGAACAGGCGCAGCGAGGGCTCGCGCTCCTCGCTGGTCAGCCGCTCCGCGGTCTCGAGGACGGCTGTGCCCGCGGTGTAGCGGGCGTAGTCGGCGACCAGGCGTTCGCCGTAGGCGTGCAGGCTCTCGGCCTGCACGACGACGTCGAGCGACCGGCCGGTGTACAGCTGCAGGTCGACGTGGCTGAACGGCTCGACCGTCGCCCCGAACTTCGACCGGGTGCGGCGCACGCCCTTCGCCACCGCCCGCACGCGCCCGTTGCGACGGGTGAGGACGGTGACGATGCGATCGGCCTCGCCCAGCTTCTGCACGCGCAGGACCACGCCTTCGTCCCGGTACAGGCTCACCGGCAGACCAGTTCGGGCACCTGCCCACGGTAGTCGGCCAAGTGCCTCCGGCGGGACCGCCGCGCGTGGCAAGGTGACGCGTCACGACGTCCCGGAAGGCGGATGCTGCGCCGTGCTCGGCAAGAGCGGTCCCGCATGGGCGCTTCCGCCCGCCCCGCCGGACAGGTGGGGGATCCGGCTCGGCCTGGTGCTCGTGCCTGTCGTGCTCGTGGCCGCCGCAGCGCTCGTCCGGCTGCAGCGCGACGCGGGCGACGTGGGTGCCGCCGTGGCGCTCGCCGTCGCCGGTGTCGCGGGGCTGGTCGCCGCGGTGGCCCTGCACGTGCTGCAGTCCGTGCGCCTCGACGAGCGCCTGGCCCTGGCCGGCCTGGGCTTCGCCCTGCTGCCCGCGGTGACGTCGCTGCGCGCCCTCGCCGCCGAGCCGGGCAGCGGTGCTGACGCGGCGCTCGCCGTGCTGCAGTGGCTGGCCGTCCCCGTTCTCGTGCTGTGCGCCGCAGCAGGGGCCGGCCGGCGCCTCGGCGCCCTGGCGGCGGCCGTCGTGGCCGTCGCCGCCGCAGCCCCGGCGCTGGCCCCGGTGCGCTTCGCCGGCCTCGTCGACGACGGGGGCCGCGCGCCGTCGCTCGCGGCGCTCGAGCTGGCCGTGGCGCTGCTCGGCACGGTCGCCGTCCTGCTCTGGCTGCGCCGCAGCCCGGAGCAGGACGCCGGGCCGCACGGCTGGGTGGCGGCCGCACTCGTGGTCGGCGTGCTCGCCGCAGCCGCCCGGGCGGTCCTGCCGGACCGCACGGGTGCCGACTGGCAGCTGCTCGAGCAGCTGAGCACGCTCGCCGTCGTCGTGCCCGCCCTGGGTCTGGTGCTCTCCAGCTGCCGCCCGTACCGGCGGCAGAGCCGGCGGTGGCGTCAGCTGGAGGCCCAGGTGCGCTCGCTGCGAGCGGCCTCACCGCTGCTGCCGGGCCCGTCGATCACTCCCGAGGACGAGGACGGGCTGCCCTCCGAGTCGGAGGTCCGCGCCCTGCTGGACATCGGCAGGGTGGGCATCGCCCTGCAGCCGGTGGTCGGGCTGGCCGACGGCGTGGTCGTCGGGCACGAGGCGCTCGCGCGGTTCGGCGGACGGGTGCCCACCGACCGCTGGTTCCGGGGCGCGGGCCTCCACGGGCTGTCCGAGGAGCTCGAGCTGCTCACGTTGCGCGCCGCGCTCCGGACCCTGCCGGGCCTGCCGGAGGACGTCTCCCTGGCCGTCAACCTCTCTCCGGTCGCCCTCGCCGGCGCGGAGATCCTGGTCGAGCTGCGGCGGGCCGACCTCCGACGCGTCGTCGTCGAGATCACCGAGCACGAGGCGGTCCGCGACTACGCGGCCGCGCGGCGCCACCTCGACCAGCTGCGCGCGGAGGGCGCCCGGATCGCCGTCGACGACGTCGGCGCCGGCTTCGCGAGCCTGCGGCACCTGCTGCTCCTGCGGCCGGACATCATCAAGCTCGACCAGAGCCTGACCCGGGGCATCGACCGCGACCCCCGCCAGCGGGGGGTGGTCGTGGCCCTGACCCGGTTCGCGGCGGAGGTCGGCATCGAGGTGGTCGCCGAGGGCGTCGAGACGGCCGAGCAGGCGGTCGCCCTGCAGTCGATCGGGCTGGTCGTCGGCCAGGGCTGGGGGCTCGGGGTGCCGGTCCTGCAGCGCGAGGAGCCGGCCCCCTAGAAGCCGAGCTTGCGCAGCTGCTTGGGGTCGCGCTGCCAGTCCTTGGCCACGCTCACGTGCAGGTTCAGGTACACCTTGGTCCCGAGCAGCCGCTCGATCTGCAGGCGGGCGGTGGTGCCGACCTCGCGCAGCCGGCTGCCGCCGTGCCCCAGCACGATCGCCTTCTGGCTGGAACGCTCGACGTGCAGCGTGGCGTACACGTCGAGCAGTGCGTTGTCCGCGGACCGCCCCTCGCGCAGCCCCATCTCCTCGACGGTGACGGCCAGGGAGTGCGGCAGCTCGTCGCGAACGCCCTCGAGGGCGGCCTCGCGGACCAGCTCGGCGACGAGCACCTGCTCGGGCTCGTCGGTGAGCTCGCCGTCGGGATAGAGGGCCGGGCCCGACGGGAGCCGGGCGACGAGCAGGTCGGCCAGCAGCTGCACCTGGAAGTCCTCGACAGCGCTGACCGGCACCACCTCGGCCCAGTCGGCGAGGTCGTTGACGGCGAGCAGCTGCTCGCCGATCTGCTTCTTGCTCGCCTTGTCGGTCTTGGTGACCACGGCGAGCACCGGCGTCTTGACCTCGGCGAGCTCGGCGGCGATGAAGCGGTCCCCCGGACCGACCTTCTCGTCGGCCGGGATGCACTGGCACACCACGTCGACGCCGGCGTAGGTCTCGCGCACCAGGTCGTTGAGGCGCTGCCCGAGCAGCGTGCGCGGCTTGTGCAGGCCCGGCGTGTCGACGAGGACCAGCTGGGCGTCCGGCCGGTGCACGATGCCCCGCACGGCGTGCCGGGTCGTCTGCGGCCGGCTGCTGGTGATGGCCACCTTCGAGCCGGTGAGCGCGTTGGTGAGGGTCGACTTGCCGGCGTTCGGCCGGCCGACGAAGCAGACGAAGCCGCTGCGGAAGGTCCCGCCGGCGTCGGCCCGGTCGGTGGAGTCGCTCACCGCACCAGTCTGCCCGAGGCGCCGGTCGGCCTGCGGCACCTCGCCCGCCTGGCGGAAGAGCGGCTCAGGTCACCAGGGTCTGGCGCACCGTGCCGTCGGGGCCGGCGAGCATGACGGGCACGCCGACGCCGAACTCGCGCAGGACCGCGAGGTCGGCCTCGCTCGGCAGCCCCGCGGTGACCACCACCGCGGCCTCGAACTGCCGGGCACCGGAGGACGCGGCGGCGACCACGGCACCTCGCAGCGCGGAGGTGGTCAGCGTCGTGTCGGCGTTCTCGACCGTGGCCGCGGCGTAGGTGCGGCCGTCGGCGTCACGCACGGCGGCACCCTCGGCCGCCCCGGAGCGGGGTGCGTGGGCGCGCAGTCGGGCGCCGCGGGCCAGCGTCATCAGCTTGCCGTCCTCGGCGGACAGCTCGCCGGTGGCGGCAGGGGACGGATCAGGCACTCGACGGCTCCTCGGCAGTGGCGGGCTGGTGGTCCTCGGCACGGCGCACGAGCACCGTGCCGATCCGGTTGCGGCGGCCCTTGGCGCTCTCGGCGACGAGCACCAGGCCGTTGACGGCGACGGTGGCGCCGGGGATCGGCACCCGGCCGAGGGCGCTGGCGAGCAGGCCGCCGACGGTCTCGACGTCCTCCTTGGGCAGCTCGACGCCGTAGAGCTCCTCGAGGTCGTGCACCGGGAGCCGGGCGGTGACCCGTCGCGTCGTCTCGTCGACCTCCTCGACCGGCGGCGCCTCCCGGTCGAACTCGTCCTGGATCTCGCCGACGATCTCCTCGAGGACGTCCTCGATGGTGACCAGACCGGCGTTGCCGCCGTACTCGTCGACGACCACGGCCATGTGGCCGAGCTCGGCCTGCATCTCGCGCAGCAGCTCGTCGACCGGCTTGCTGTCCGGCACGAACACCGGCGGGCGCATGACGTCCTCGACCTTCAGCGACGGCCCGCCCTCGTTGCGCTCCTTGCGGACGAGGTCCTTGAGGTAGACGACGCCGAGCACGTCGTCGGCGTTGTCGCCGACCACCGGCACGCGGGAGAAGCCGCTGCGCAGCAGGAGGTTCAGCGTCTGCCGCACGGTCTTGCCGCGCTCGATGGCGACGACGTCGGTGCGCGGCACCATGACCTCGCGCACGAGGGTGTCGCCCAGCTCGAAGACGGAGTTGATCATGTCGCGCTCGCTGCGCTCGACGACGCCGCGCTCCTGCGCCAGCTCGACGAGGTCGCGCAGCTCGGCCTCGGAGGAGAACGGCCCCTCACGGAAGCCCTTGCCGGGGGTGATGGCGTTGCCGAGCAGGATCAGCACCTTCGGCAGCGGCCCGAGCACCCGGGTGAGCGCGCGGACCGCCGGCGCGCCGCCCAGCGCCACTCCCTCGGCCTGCTGGCGACCGATGGTGCGCGGACCGACGCCGACGAGCACGTACAGCACGACGGTCATGGCCGCGACGGCGACCGCCACGCCGAGAGAGCCGTCGATGCGGTCGACCGACCAGGAGACGACGACGCCGACCGCGGACAGCTCGAGCGCCATGCGCAGGAGCAGCAGCAGGTTGAGGGCTCGGGGTGGGTCGGTGAGGACGGCCTGCAGCGCCGTGGCCCCCCGCCGCTGCTCGCGGACCAGCTCCTCGACCCGGACCCGCGAGACCCGAGAGAGCGCGACCTCCAGCGAGGCGAGCACGCCCGCGACGAGCACGAAGGCCAGGGCGACGCCCAGCGGGAGCAGGTCGGTGCGGGTCACGGGAGGGCCAGCGTACCGGCGCACCCGGTATGACCCCGCTCACCGTCCCGCAACTGGCAATCATGTTCAACACGGCGTAGGCTGGCGTCCATGCCCACGCCGACCCGGACCCTGACCGCCCTCGCCCTCGGCAGCGCCCTGCTCCTGACCGGGTGCGCCGCCGACGACTCCGCCGCCACCGCGCAGCAGGCCGCCGACGGGGCCGAGCCGCTCGAGGTCGTCGTCGGCTTCTACCCCTACCAGTTCGTGGCCGAGCGGGTCGGCGGAGACGACGTCGTCGTCCGCAACCTCACCGCCCCCGGCGCCGAGCCGCACGACCTCGAGCTCTCCCCGCAGCAGGTCGCGACACTGTCGGCCGCCGACCTGGTCCTGTACTCCGAGGGCTTCCAGCCCGCCGTCGACGAGGCCGTCGCCCAGCAGGCAGCCGACCGCGCCCTCGACGTGCTCAGCACCGTCGAGGTCCGCTCCTACGACGAGGACGGCGCGCTCGCCGAGGCCGACGCCGAGGACGACCACGGCCACGGCCACGGCGACGGCGACGGCGACGAGGGCGACGGCGACGACCACGGCGACGAGGGCCACGACCACAGCGGCGAGGACCCGCACGTGTGGCTCGACCCCACTCGCCTCGCCACCGTCGCCGAGGCCGTCGCGGACCGGATGGCCGAGGTCGACCCGGAGCGCGCCGACGGCTTCCGCGAGCGGGCGGCCGAGCTCACCGTCGACCTCGAGCAGCTCGACGCCGAGCTCGAGGCGGGCCTGTCGTCGTGCGCGCGCACCGAGATGGTCACCAGCCACGACGCCTTCGGCTACCTGGCCGACCGGTACGGTCTCGAGCAGGTGGCGATCAGCGGCCTGTCCCCCGAGGACGAGCCCTCGCCGCGCCGGCTCGCCGAGGTGGCGCGCTTCGCGGAGGAGCGGGAGGTGACCACCATCTTCTTCGAGGAGCTGGTGAGTCCCCGCGTGGCCGAGTCGCTCGCCCGCGAGGTGGGCGCCGAGGCGCAGGTGCTCAGCCCCCTGGAGGGGCCGCCCGAGCAGGGCGACTACCTCGACGCGATGCGCACCAACCTCGAGACCCTGCGCACGGCCCTCGACTGCGCATGAGCTCCCGGTGAGCACCGCGTGACCGCACCGGTCGTCGACGTGCGCGGCGCCTCCGTCTCCTACGACGGCCGGCCGGCGCTCGTCGACGCCGACCTGCGGGTCGAGCCCGGCGAGGTCGTGGCGCTGCTCGGCGCCAACGGCTCGGGCAAGAGCACCCTCGTGCGGGCGCTGCTCGGCCTGGTGCCGCTCGACACGGGCTCCGTGCACCTGTTCGGCACTCCCGTCGGCCGCTTCCGGCAGTGGCCGCGCATCGGCTACGTGCCGCAGCGGGTGACGGCCGCGAGCGCCGTGCCGGCCACCGTGCGGGAGGTGGTGGCCACCGGCCGGCTCGGCCGCCTCGGCCGGCTGCGCCCGATGCGCGCGGCCGACCGCGGCGCCGTCACGCGGGCGCTGGAGACGGTCGACCTGCTGGACCGGTCGCGCGACGGCGTCGGCACCCTGTCGGGCGGCCAGCAGCAACGGGTGCTCATCGCCCGGGCGCTCACCTCCGAGCCCGAGCTGCTGGTGCTGGACGAGCCGACCGCCGGCGTCGACGCCGCGAGCCAGCAGGCCCTCACCCGCACGATGCAGCGGCTCACCGAGCAGGGCACCACGATCCTCGTCGTCACGCACGAGCTCGGGCACCTCTCGGGTCTGCTGCGCCGCGCCGTGACGATGTCCGCTGGCCGCGTGCTGCACGACGGCCCACCGCCCGAGCCGGACCACCTGCACCTGCACGACCCCGAGCACGCCCACCCGCCGCACGAGGACAGCACCGCCCGCGCTGTCAGCCCGTGGGGCCTTCGGTGAGCATGCTCGAGTTCGACTTCATGCAGCGCGCCCTGGTCGCGGCGCTGCTGGTCGGGCTGGCCGCCCCCGCCGTCGGCGTCTTCCTCGTGCAGCGCCGGCTCGCCCTCATGGGTGACGGCATCGGGCACGTCGCCCTCACCGGCGTCGCCCTGGGCTTCCTGCTCGGCACCGCGCCGGTGCTGACCGCCGTCGTCGTCGCCACGCTCGGCGCCGTCGTCATCGAGCTGGTCCGGCAGCAGGGACGCACCAGCGGCGACGTCGCGCTCGCGCTGATGTTCTACGGCGGCATCGCCGGCGGCGTGCTGCTCATCAGCCTGGCGCCCGGCGGCACGAACGCGAACCTGCTCGCCTACCTGTTCGGCTCGCTGACAGCGGTGTCCCCCGCCGACCTCGTCGTCATCGCGGTCCTCTCCGGCCTGCTGCTGCTCACGCTGCTGCTGCTCGGCAGGGAGATGTTCGCGGTGTGCCACGACGAGGAGTTCGCCCGGGTCGCCGGGCTGCCGGTGCGCACCCTCAACCTCCTGCTCGCGGTCATGGCGGCGGTGACCGTCACGGTGGCGATGCGCGTCGTCGGGCTGCTGCTCATCAGCGCGCTGATGATCGTGCCCGTCGCGACGGCGCAGCAGCTCGTGCGGGGCTTCCGGGCGACCGTCGTGCTCGCCCTGGCTCTCGGCGTCACCGCGTCGATCGGCGGGGTGACCGGCTCCTGGTACGCCGGCACGGCCCCCGGCGCGATGATCGTCGTCGTGGCGCTGGCCGGGTTCGCCGTCGCTACCCTGGTCGGCCTGATCCTGCGACGCACCCGCCGTCGCCCCGCAGCCCCGGCCGGGGCAGCCCTGCTGCCCGAGGAGGCGACGCCACGATGAGCTCTCCGGAGCAGCAGCTGCCCGGCGTCCGGACGACGCGGCAGCGCACCGCCGTGGCCGAGCTGCTCGAGCGCGTCGACGGCTTCAAGAGCGCGCAGGACCTGCACGACCTGCTGCGGCACGACGGCACCGCCGTCGGTCTCACCACGGTCTACCGGCACCTGCAGGCGCTCGCCGACGCCGGCCAGGTCGACGTCCTGCGCACCGACGACGGTGAGGCGGTCTACCGCCGCTGCCCGACCGCCGGGCACCACCACCACCTGGTCTGCCGGTCGTGCGGGCGCAGCGTGGAGGTCGAGGGGCCCGAGGTGGAGGCGTGGGCGGCCCGGGTCGCGGACACCCACGGGTTCACCGCTGTCACGCACACCGTCGAGGTCTTCGGCACCTGCCGGGCCTGCGCGCGCCAGGCCGCCGGATGACGACGCCGCGCCGGGCGACCGGCGGCCTGGCCGTGCTGCTGGCCGCGGTGCTCGCCGTCTCGGCGTGCAGCGACGCGCCGGACGGGGACGGCGCGTCGACGGCGCCCGCGGCGACCGACGAGCAGGACGCCGGAGAGGCGACCGAGCCGCCGGCCGAGGCGGCCCCCTCCCCCGAGCCCGGGCCGGACGCCCCGCTCGAGCCCCCGGCGGCCGCCGACGATCCCGAGGGCCTGACCCGTCAGCTCGTCGACGCCGAGACCGCCCTGCGTACCGACGACCTGAGCGAGCGCGGCGCAGCGGCGGCCGGGATGCTGCAGCAGGTCGCCTACCGCCGGCTCGCGTCCACCCCCGAGTGGCGCGACGCCGTGCTGGCCGCCGTGCCCGCGGAGCTGCGCCCCGCCGTCGCCGCCCAGACCGACGCCGCCGCCGGCATGTTCCGGCTGGCCCGGCCGCAGCCGCAGCTGCCCTCGTGGCGGATCGTCGAGCCGCCGCCGGCCGAGGAGCTGCTCGGCCACTACCGGGCGGCGGAAGCCGAGTTCGGCGTCGGCTGGGAGTACCTGGCGTCCATCCACCTCGTCGAGACGCGGATGGGGCGCATCCGCGGCACGAGCGTCGCGGGCGCGCAGGGTCCGATGCAGTTCATGCCCGGCACCTGGGCGCAGTACGGCGAGGGCGACATCGACGACCCCCGCGACGCGATCCGCGCCGCCGCCAGGTACCTGCGGGCCAGCGGCGCCCCGGGCGAGATAGACCGGGCGCTGTTCGCGTACAACCGCAGCGAGGCCTACGTCCAGGCGATCCGCACCTACGCCGACCTGATGCGGGCCGACCCCCGGCTGTACCGCGGCTACTACTCCTGGCAGGTCTTCTACCGGCACGTCGACGGCGACCGCCTCCTGCCGGTCGGCTACGACGGCACGACCGGCTGAGTCGCCCGCGCCGGGCACCCGTCGCGGGGCCGTCACGCTGCTGACGCGCGACGGTCGGACGGGTCGGGCACGACCGGGAGCACGCACGACCGACCCGGGGAGCAGCCATGGACACCGACGCGCGCGTACCCAGCCCCACCTGGTGGAGCGACCGATGGGCATGGCGGGGCGCCCTCGCCGCTGCCCCCCTCGGCGCCCTGGGCGCCATCCTCTACGCGCTGGCGACCGTCGGCTTCGAGCCGGGTTCGGCGCTGCTGGCCTACCTGCTGGGGGCCGCCGTGGCCGCGGGCATCGGCTGCCTGCTCGGCGGCCCGGTCGGCGTCGTCGTGGACGGCGTGCGCAGCCGGCGGGCCGGGCGGAGCCGGGCGACGCGGGCGAGTGCCGAGGCCGGCGTCGAGCTGCCCGACGGCGGCGTGTACCCCAGCGAGCCGCAGCGCTCCCGGGAGCGCACCTCCGCCTGACCGCCGTCCGCGCTAGCGTCGAAGCGGTGACGCTGCTCGACCGGTACGCCACCGTGCTCCGTGGCACGGGCGCCGCCTCGCCCCTGGCCGCCAGCGTCGTCGGTCGCCTGCCGCTCGGCATGACCGGCCTGGCCGTCCTGCTGCTCACCCGCGAGGCGACCGGCTCCTACGCCGCGGCGGGAGCGGTGTCCGCGGCCTACGCCCTCGCCTTCGCCGTCGTCAGCCCGGCCCGGGCACGCACCGCCGATCGCCGGGGCCCGGTCCGGATCGTGCTGCTCATGGGCGCGCTGCACCCGGTCGCGCTGCTCGCGCTGGTGCTGCTCGCCGCCAGCGGCGCGGACGCTCTGCCGCTGGCCGGCGCGGCCGTGGTCGCCGGCGCGACAGTGCCGCCGCTCGGCGCCGTCATGCGCGCGCTGTGGGGACGCCTGGTCGTCGGGCCGGCCCTGGCCACCGCGTACGCGCTCGAGGCCGTCGTCATCGAGCTGTGCTTCGTCGGCGGGCCACTGCTGGTGGCGCTGCTCGCCGGCCTGCTCGGCCCGTCCGCCGCGGTGCTCGCCGCCGCCGTGCTCACCCTCGGCGGCACGGTCTGGCTCGTGAGCACGCCCGCCCTGCGGGCGGTGCGCCCGACCGGTGGCCCCACGCACGTGCTCGGCCCGCTGACCGCGCCGCCGGTGCGCGGGCTGCTGCTGTCGGTCGGCGCGATCGGTGCCGGCTTCGGCTCGCTCGAGGTCGCCCTCCCCGCCTTCGTCGAGAGCACCGGAGGCCGGCCGGCGACGGCCGGGATCCTGCTCGCGGTGTGGGCGGTCGGATCGGTGGTCGGCGGCCTGACCTACGGCGCGCTGCACCCGCAGGCGCCGCACTCCCGCCAGCTGCCGTGGCTGGTCGGCGCGCTGGCGATCGGCACCGGCCTGCCGTTGATCGTCGGCGGCCCCGCGGCCGCCGGCCTGCTCGTCATGGGCGGAGCCCTGTTCCTCTACGGCCTGACGATCGCGCCCTTCAGCGCCTGCAACTCGGTGCTGCTCGGCGGGTCCGCGCCGCCAGGGACGGTCACCGAGGCGTTCGCCTGGAACAGCTCGATGATGTTCGGCGGTGCGGCGCTGGGGGCCGCGCTCGCCGGGGCGCTGGTGGAGGGCTCAGGGGTGGCGCCGGCTCTCGCCGTCACCGCCGGCACCGGGGTCGCTGCCTACCTGCTGTGCCTGCGCGCCGTCCGCCGGCTGCCCGTCACCGCCGGGCAGAGCGCCTGAGGGCTCGGCCGCGAGCAGCTCGGCCTGCAGGCCGAACATCTCGGCGTGCTCCTCCGGTGTGCCGTGGTCGAAGCCGAGCAGGTGCAGCACACCGTGGGTGGTGAGCAGGCGCAGCTCGTCGAGGGTCGAGTGCCCGGCCTCGCGCGCCTGGCGCTCGGCGACCTCCGGGCACAGCACGACGTCGCCGAGCAGGGCCGGCGGGCCGTCGTCGCTCTCCTCGGGCATCGAGCCCTGGGGAACCCCGCGCGACCCCCGCAGGTCGAGCTCGTCCATCGGGAAGGCGAGGACGTCGGTCGGTCCCGGCTCGTCCATGTGCTGCACGTGCAACCGCGCCATCTCGGTGGCGTCCTGCAGCGAGATGGACAGCTCGGCCAGGGGCGAGACGCCCATGCGGGTGAGCACGTGCCGGGCGACCGTGACCAGCGCCTGCTCGTCGACGTCGGCGCCGCACTCGTTGAGGACCTCGATCGTCACTGCCGCGACCTCCGCGGGTCGTCGCGCCGGCCGGCGGACCGCTGCGGGCCGCGGGCCCGCTCGGCCTCGGCGTCGTACTGCGCGTAGGCGTCGACGATCTGGCTGACCAGCTTGTGCCGCACCACGTCCGACGACGAGAGCGTCGCGAAGTGCACGTCCTCGACGTCGTCGAGGATGTCCCGCACCACCCGCAGCCCGCTCGTGGTGCCGCCGGGCAGGTCCACCTGCGTCACGTCGCCGGTGACGACGATCTTCGACCCGAAGCCGAGCCGGGTCAGGAACATCTTCATCTGCTCGGCGGTCGTGTTCTGCGCCTCGTCGAGGATGATGAACGCGTCGTTGAGGGTGTTGTGGGTCACGAGGAAGTCCTCGGTCACGTAGAGGGAGTCCTGCGCGGCGACCGAGATGCACACGCACTCGGCGTCGCCGGCCGGTTCGATGCTGTGCACGTAGCGGGCCGGGCGCCCGCCGCCGTCGGCCTCGTACGCCTCGCGCTTGCGGTTCAGCCGGAACGGCTGCACACCGGCAGGCAGACGGATCTCAAGGGTGTGGGCGTCCAGGCGGTGGTGAAGGTCGCGTCCGCGCGCATGACCGGGCGCCCGTCCCTCGGCCGCGCGCGTGCGGGCGTACGCCACCCCGCCGAGCGAGCGCACCAGCCAGATGACGTCGTCCCGCAGACGGTCGGAGCACGTCGTGTACTGGACACGGCAAGTTCGTCCGCGTTGGCGGACCGGGCCGCCGTCTGTGTCCAGGAGCCCTTGAAGGACGGCGAGCCGCACCTCAACACTGTTGAGCTTGTACACCTCGGGGATGAACTTGTCCGACGACGTCCTTCCGGCGAGACCGAGTTCTCGCAAGCGCGCAACAATGGGGTGAGCGGTGACAGTGCCGCCTCGCCCCTCGCCGTCGTTCCGCTTGAGCAAGAAGTCGTAGCGCATGTGCCGCTCGACGAGGACATCGAGCCCCACAGCGAGCGCACCGAGCAGCTCAGGGTCTGCTGTCGAGAAGCGCAGAGACTTGTTCGAGATGCAACCGTCGCCGAGCAGCAATCCCAGGCAGTACGGGTCCATCGGGACGGGCCGTGAGGGCAACTGGACCGGAGCGACGACGGGCAACTCGAATCGGTGCGCATGCGCCGCTCGAAGACGACCGACCATCTGCTGAGTCTCGAGGACGCGCCAGCCCTTGCCGCGCCGAACGTCCGAGCGGGTCCGAACGGCCCACAGGTGCTCACCGCAGACCACCGTCGACGCACCGTCTTGAGCGCTGATCCGGAAGACCTCTTTACGACCCTGCGGATAGACGCCTAATACCGGCGTCGGCACGCCGTTCGACCCGATGACGAGGTCGCCGACCTGGAGTTCCCCGATCGACCGGAACCCGTCCGGCGTGAGAACTGGCGTGTCAGTGACCATGGCCCTTCCACGCATGTACGCCAGCGGTGCGACCTCGATCGTGCCTGCACTCATGAGCTTCGGGATCGACTCCGGGTCGAGCATGTCGTGCAGCGCGTCGTAGAGCGGCCGCAGGTAGGGGTCGATCTTCTCGAACAATGTGCCGGGCAGGAAGCCCAACCGCTCCCCCGCCTCGACCGCGGGGCGGGTCAGG
>DATLGD010000234.1:0-4822 GCA_035540755.1 Mycobacteriales bacterium
CTCGAGAGCCGCCTCGACAACGTCGTCTACCGCGCCGGGTTCGCCAAGTCCCGGGACGCCGCACGCCAGGCCGTCCGCCACGGCCACGTCCTGGTGAACGGCAAGAAGGTCGACATCCCGTCGTACCGCGTGAGCGCCAACGACATCGTCGAGATCCGGCCGAAGAGCCGCGAGCTGACGCCGTTCGTCATCGCCCGCGAGACCGCCGGCGACCGCCCCGCCCCGGCCTGGCTCGAGGTCCTCTCGAACCAGATGCGCGTGCTCGTGCACGACCTGCCGGCCCGCGCGGTCATCGACACGCCGGTGCAGGAGCAGCTCATCGTCGAGCTGTACTCGAAGTAGTCCTCCGCCCGGCCGGGACCCCCGCGGTCCCGGCCGGGCTGCCGCACGTCCCGCTCCACCTCACGTCCGGGCCTCGCCACCCCGGACACCCCACGCGACGTCAGATGGCGGTCGTCGCGGAACGTCCCGGAAGGACACCACGTGCTCATCGCACAGCGCCCGACCCTCACCGAGGAGCCGGTCAGCGAGTTCCGCTCGCGCTTCGTCCTGGAGCCGCTCGAGCCCGGCTTCGGCTACACCCTCGGCAACTCCCTGCGCCGCACGCTGCTCTCCTCGATCCCCGGTGCCGCGGTCACGAGCATCCGCATCGACGGCGTGCTGCACGAGTTCACCACCGTCCCGGGGGTGAAGGAGGACGTCACCGACCTCATCCTCAACCTCAAGGAGCTCGTCGTCTCCTCCGAGAGCGACGACCCGGTGGTCATGTACCTGCGCAAGCAGGGCCCCGGGGCGGTCACCGCTGCCGACATCGCGCCGCCCGCCGGCGTCGAGGTGCACAACCCCGACCTGCACATCGCCACGCTGAACGGCAAGGGGCGGCTCGAGATCGAGCTGACCGTCGAGCGCGGCCGCGGCTACGTCTCGGCCGTGCAGAACAAGCAGGTCGGCCAGGAGATCGGCCGCATCCCGGTCGACTCCATCTACTCGCCGGTCCTCAAGGTGACCTACAAGGTCGAGGCCACCCGCGTCGAGCAGCGCACCGACTTCGACCGCCTCGTGCTCGACGTCGAGACCAAGAGCTCGATGACGCCGCGCGACGCCGTCGCGTCCGCCGGCAAGACCCTGGTCGGCCTGTTCGGCCTGGCCCAGGAGCTCAACGCCGAGGCCGAGGGCATCGACATCGGCCCGTCGCCGACCGACGCCGCCCTCGCGGCCGACCTGGCGCTGCCGATCGAGGAGATGGACCTGACCGTCCGCTCCTACAACTGCCTCAAGCGCGAGGGCATCCACACCGTCGGCGAGCTCGTCAGCCGCTCCGAGGCCGACCTGCTCGACATCCGCAACTTCGGCTCGAAGTCGATCGACGAGGTCAAGGTCAAGCTGCACGGCATGGGCCTCGGCCTCAAGGACAGCCCTCCCGGGTTCGACCCGAGCCAGGTCGCCAGCACCTACGGCACCGACGAGTACGGCGCGGTCGACTTCTCCTCCGGCGTGGCGGACGAGGGCGACGACGGCCAGTCCTTCGCCGAGACCGAGCAGCTCTAGCCCGACGCCGCCGGCGCCCGGACGTCATGGGCGCCGGCGGGACTGCTCGACCCGCACGGCAGCACCACCAGCAGGCAGGGCCCCGACGACCGTCGCGGCGCCCCCACGGAGAGCCCCGCGGCCTCCCGCACCGCTAGAAGGAGAACGACGTGCCCACTCCCGCCAAGGGCCCCCGGATGGGTGGCAGCCCCGCGCACGAGCGCCTGATGCTCGCCAACCTCGCGACCTCCCTGTTCGAGCACGGCCGGATCACCACCACCGAGGCGAAGGCCAAGCGCCTGCGCCCCTACGCCGAGAAGCTCATCACCTTCGGCAAGCGCGGTGACCTGCACGCCCGCCGCCAGGTGGCCAAGGTGATCCGCGACAAGAGCGTCATCCACGAGCTGTTCGCCGAGATCGGCCCGCGCTACACCAACCGGCCCGGCGGCTACACCCGCATCGTCAAGATCGGCAACCGCAAGGGCGACAACGCCCCCATGGCGATCATCGAGCTGGTCGAGGCCATGACCGCCGCGCAGAGCACGGTCGGCGAGGCCGAGCGGGCGCGCGGCACGAAGAGCGCCCCCAAGAAGGCGGCCACCCCGGCCACCGCCGAGGCCGCCGAGGAGCTCGCGGGAGAGTCCGACACCGCCGCCGGAGTGGCCGCCGCGGCCGCCGCCCAGCCCGAGACCGACGTCGCGCCGTCCGGGGAGGACTCGCCCGACAGCCCGGCCTCCGCCGCCGGCCCGGACGAGGTCCCGGCCGACGCGCCGCAGCCCGACGCCAGCGAGGCCACGGGCCTGCCGGCCGAGCAGGTCGACAACGCTGCGGGCGACGTCACCCAGGACCTCACGGGCGGCGAGCTCAGCGAGCCGGCCGACGAGAGCGACAGCAAGTAGCCAGCACGTCCGACGAGCCCGTCCTCCCTTCAGGGGAGGGCGGGCTCGCGCGCGCGGGGGAACCGGCACCGGCGGACGCGCTCGTCCGGGTCCGGCTGGACCTGTCCTACGACGGCACGGACTTCAGCGGGTGGGCCGCGCAGCGGGATCGCCGCACCGTGCAGGGCGTGCTGGAGCAGACCCTGGCCGTCCTCGTGCCTGCCGGGCCCCGCCTGACGGTGGCCGGCCGCACCGACGCCGGCGTGCACGCCCGGGGCCAGGTGGCGCACGCCGACGTCTCAGCGGCGGTGGCGGACGACGCGCTGCTGCTGCGGCGGCTGAACGGGCTGCTCCCCGAGGACGTGCGGGTGCGCCGGGCGCGGCTGGCCCCGGCGGGCTTCGACGCGCGCTTCTCGGCGGTCTCGCGCACCTACCGGTACCGCGTCGCCGACGACGCGGTGCTGGTGGACCCGCTGCGGCGCCGCGAGGTGCTGGCGTGGCCGCGCGCGCTGGACCTCGACGCGATGCGGGCGGCCTGCCCGGGGCTGCTGGGGCTGCACGACTTCGCCGCGTTCTGCCGGCGCCGTGAGGGCGCGACGACGATCCGCTCCCTGCTGCACCTCGACTGGGCCCGTGACGACTCCGGCCTCGCGGTCATGACGGTGCAGGCGGACGCCTTCTGCCACTCCATGGTGCGCTCGCTGGTGGGGGCGATGCTGGCGGTGGGCGAGGGACGGCGTCCGCCGGGCTGGCCGGGGTCGCTGCTGGCTCTCGGCGGCCGGGCGAACGACGTGGCGGTCGCACCGCCGCACGGCCTGGTGCTCGAGCACGTCGGCTACCCGCCGGACGACGAGCTGCTGTCGCGGCAGGGGGTCACGAGGAACCTGCGGGGGTGACGCCGCGCGAGTGCGCCGTCGTCAGCCGTCACCGGGTGGTTCGCCAGGCTCGGGGTCCGGCGGTCCTGCTGAGGGCGGGCCGAGCGTGGCGGGATCGACCCACCCGTTCTCGTCGATCATCCGGCCGTCGCGCAGCAGCAGCACCCGATGACCGTCGTGGACGTCGTGGTGGTTGCCCTTGCAGAGCGGGACGAGGTCCTCGACCGCTGTCCGGCCGCTCTTCCACCACGGGTCGACGTGATGGGGCACCGTGTCGGTGCGGCCGCAGCCGTTGCCGGCGCAGTAGTCGCCCCACTTCGCGCGCATCGCGCGCCGTTCACGCTCGGTGGCGTGCCGGTGGGTGCCGCTGGCGCCGATCGGGTTCCGCGCGGCGTCGAGCAGGAGGCCTGCCAGGACGCCGTCGCAGCCGGCACGGCGCAGCGCGGCAAGGCTGATCGAGGTGGGGCCGTCGGGCAGCAGCATCGTGCCGGGCAGTGCGCCGAGGCGGCCTTCGGCGGCGCCGAGCCCGGCGGAGATCGTGAGCTGGGCCGGCCGCGGGCTGCCGGCCGGGCGCAGGCCGGTGCTGTCGTCGGCGAGGTCGTCGAGGAGCTCGCCGAGCAGGTCGTGCGCCAGCTGCTCGTCGGTGATGCGGGTCGGGCCGTCGAGCACCCTCGTCCACTGGTCGACCAACGATGGGGCGCTCGAGCTGACCGACGGTCCACCCGGCCCGACGGTGCCGAACTCGGCGCCCTCGTCGTCGTCTTCGGCCGCCTTCCGCAGCCGGGACTCTGCCTGCTTGCGCGCCTGGGCGCGGGCGGTGAGCTCGGCGTTCAGCCCGGCGCCGACCTCGTTCGTCAGGTCGCCGGTGAGGCGCCAGCCCTGCCCGCCTCGCTTCTGCCGCAGGCGCAGGTTCCGGTCGTGGTACGTCTGCTCCTCGTCCTGCTCCACGCGGACGGGCTGCACGGCGTCGACGAGCTGCTGCAGCTGGTCGTGGAGCACCCCGGGAGTCAGCGCCTGGCCGACGAGGACGAAGGCCGGCTCGAGCCGGTCGGCGGGTGCGAGGGTCGTGGCGGCGACCCCGCTGGTGATGACGTCGGCGACGAGTGCCTGCCGCGCTTCGGCGACGGCGTCTCCGCTGTCCCCGGCCACCCACCGGCTGAGCAGCTCGGGGACGGCGTTCTCGAGCACCCCCTCCACCTGCCCGGGCTCTGTCGTCGACGGGAGCTGGTCGAGGGCGCGGCAGACGACGTCGGCGGCGGCCAAGCCGAGTGCGCCGGTGGCGACGGCCGTGCGCACGTGCGGGCGCGCGGCGAGCCGCCCCGCCTTGGCGACCCGGCCGCCGTCGCCCGAGGGCTGCTGCCGCAGCCATCCGCTCGTGCTGCCGGCGGCCTCGAGGGCGAACAGCTCGCGGGCCTGCACGTCGAGCAGAGCCTCTCCCAAGGCGAGGCCGAGGCGGTCGTGCTCGCGCAGCAGCGTGCGGGTGCGATCGAGCGCGACCGGTCCGGGAAGGAGCGCGAGGTCCTGGGCGAGCAGCGCGTCGAC